>JAZTXZ010000085.1:0-53856 GCA_045636685.1 Candidatus Avispirillum sp.
CATATCAAGCAACAGTTAACAAATTAAGAACAGTCTAAAAAGTAAATCCCGCACAGTATAAATCCCCACAAATCACAAATACTAACATCACAATTTGAAAATTTATGTAGGGGCGAGCATTGCTCGTCCGCAATAAAAAGCTGAACGGACGACCAATGGTCGCCCCTACAGGTTAGATGTAATTTACAAAGGAGATTTATATATGAAAGCCACCGGAATAGTAAGAAGAATCGATGACCTCGGAAGAGTTGTTATACCTAAAGAAATCAGAAGAACCATGAGAATCCGCGAGGGTGACCCTCTTGAAATATACACAGACCGTGACGGGGAGGTCATTTTTAAGAAATATTCACCCATCGGTGAGATCTCTCAATTTGCCGCCCAATATGCGGAGACTCTTTACAAGACCTGCGGTATTGCCGTGGCTATCTGCGATCGCGACAGCGTTATCGCTTCTGCAGGACTTCCCAAGCGTGAATACGCCGACAGAAAGCTCTCACGGGAGCTTGAGGACATTATAGATTCCCGTTCCCTCTACACAGCATCGGGCAACGAGGAGATCCCCGTAATTGAAGGAGGACAGCATTATATCAACTGCTGTATGCCCATTATTTCCGGCGGAGATATTACCGGCTGTGTTACCTCTGTCAGAACATCGGACTCCCCTTCCCTTCAGCCGGGACTTGAAACAAAGCTTATTCAGACTGCCGCCGGCTTTTTCGGCCGCCAGCTTGAAGACTGAAAAATGCCCCCGACCGATTTTATCGGTCGGAGGCATTTATTTATACGTTTTTTGGATGATAAGTTGGAACGATGTCCATTACTATCTTTCTGATATCCTCAGAATTATTCTCGCAGGCATTTTCAAGCCAAGCAAGCTTTTCCTCAAACACTTCTTTATTGATATCCTCAAGGTGGCCTATGAAGATAAGCTCGTTTGCGGTTTTACCAAGTCCTTCTTCAGAAAGAAGAAGCTCTTCAAACAGCTTTTCTCCGGGTCTCAGGCCGGTATACTCAACGGCGATATCCACGTCAGGCTCAAAGCCTGAAAGGCGGATCATATTTCTCGCGAGATCATCTATCCTTACGGGCTCTCCCATATCAAGAACGAATATCTCGCCGTCATTAGCATATGCTCCTGCCTGAAGCACAAGGGACACGGCCTCGGGGATAGTCATAAAATATCTGATAATATCCTTATGGGTAACCGTTACGGGGCCACCGGCCTCTATCTGCTTTTTGAATAAGGGGATAACGCTGCCGTTACTTCCGAGAACGTTACCGAAACGAACGCAAGCATATTTAGTATCGGAATGATTAGCAAAATTGCAGATTATCATTTCGCAAATACGCTTTGATGCGCCCATTATATTGGTAGGATTTACGGCTTTATCGGTACTGATAAGAATAAAGGTCTCTGTTTTATATTTATCCGCCGCATCGGCCACGTTCCACGTGCCGAATACGTTATTCTTGATAGATTCATTAGGGGACACTTCCATCAAGGGCACATGCTTATGGGCTGCCGCATGGAACACAATACTGGGTCTGTATTCCTCAAACACCATATTGACACGGCGCTTATCTCTGACTGAACCGATAAGAACTTCAAGATCAAGCTCGGGATATTTTCTCGAAAGCTCCTGCTGGATAGCATAGGCATTATTTTCATAAACATCAAAAATAATAAGCTTTCTGGGGCCGTGGGCCGCGATCTGACGGCAAAGCTCGCTACCTATAGATCCACCGCCGCCAGTTACAAGAACTACTCTGTCATTCAAGTATTCTACGATCTCGCTGATATTTACGTTCAGGCTCTCGCGTGCAAGAAGGTCTTCGATCTGAACATTTCTGATCTTCTGAACATTTACCTCTCCGTTTACAAGCTGGAAGATGGCAGGAAGAGTTTTAAGCTTACATCCCGTTTCCTGAGAAATTTCCAGTATTTGCTTTCTCTTCTTTGAAGAAGCTGTTGGGATTGCGAAAATTATTTCATCAACTCTATATTTTTCAGCACAAAAGCCAATATCATCTGTACTTCCCGCAATAGGAACACCGTACATAAACTTGCCTATCTTGTTTATATCATCATCAACAAGACATACTACATGGTTTTTAGAGTTTCCGCTGCGCTGGAGTTCTCTCAGCACTGTTGCTCCTGCATCGCCAGCACCGATAATCATCGTTCTGAGGGATGATTTGGAATTATTCTTTTTTGAATCCTTCTGATGACGGATGAGCCTGTACGAAAATCTTATGACCAAGGTCATTATCAAAAACAGCAAAAAATTTATAAATATAAAGCTTCTCGGCACATACATATCGAGAACAAATTGCAAAAGTGTCTGAATAGTTACAGCAGTGAGGGTGGCAAAAACCACATGAAGCATCTCTCGCTCTCCGGCAAACGCCCAAAGACTGCTGTACAATCCAAAAAGAGAGAAAATTATCAACGTTATGACTGCTGTTAACGGAAGAAGTTTCAGCACATTAAATAGAAAGTCATACTGCAAAAGATCTTCTATACTGAACTCAAATCTCAGCCACAGTGTCATAACAGACGATACTGAAAAAACCACAGCATCCATTACTGCAAGGCTCAGCTGTCTTATAAAGAGACTTTTATTAAACGGTATTTTTGGTTGGTTTTTTACCATAACAAACAACTCCGGAATTTTATACATTTAATCAGTTTATTATAACATCTTTAGCTAATTCTGTCAACGGAATTTGATTAATGTTTTATTATGTCATATAGGCCATATACATATAATATAAAAAACAAGTGACTGTTTTGCAACAGTCACTTGTTTTTTTACTTCATTTCCTCATAGAAAATGTCAATTACCAAATCCATTAAAGAATCCTCATCAAGATAATGCTCCATATACTTCGTTCCAAGCTTACTTTCGCCCTTAGGAATAATTATCTTTTCTACAGGATGATCTGTAACATATCCGGCCAGCTCTGCCAGCTCTGCAACCGTACAGTCTGTGACGATATAGTCCTCAACCGCTTCAATTGCTTCTATTGCAAATGCTTTATCTGCTCTGCTTTTCAAAACAAAGCTTTCAACAAAGGCAGACATATACTGCTTCTGTCTTTCCATTCTCGAAACATTTGTCTGATCACCGACGCCGCCACGAGCTCTGACATATGTGAGAGCCTGCTCACCCGTGAGTCTGATGATCTTACCCTTTTCGAGAGTGGGATCAACTGCGGAAAAATCATTCTTGATCTCAAGCTCTACGCCGCCGACCTTATCATTAAGGATCGGGATAGCATCCATACGGACGGAGACATAATTGTTTACGGGAATCTCATAAAAAAGCTCAGAAACTGCATCAGCCGTATTACGGCAGCTTTCATTCTTTCCGTTACCGTATGAATGGGCATATGCAATCTGCTGGTACTTCTCTCCTGCTTTATCACCGAGGATTCCTATTACAGGAACTTTGGTCATCGTATCTCTGTTTATCTGGATAACGGTACTCTTCTCTTCCACCTCATCAAAGACATACAGCGCTATAAAGTCTGACATAGGTGAGTCATCCTCAGATGTATTGCTATTATCCACACCAATTACCAGAGTTGTTGATATTCTGACTTTTTGCTCATACTTTTTTCCGTTATACTCTACTCTGCCGAATTCATCAGCAGTCAGCCCAGAGAGAACTTCAGAATCTGCTCGGTCTACAAGATACTTTTCAAGTGTATGAACACCAAAATACAATCCCACACCGAGGAGCAAAGCAAGACAAAGCGCTATGGCGAGTTTAAGATAAGATCTTCTTTGACTCTTCATAGCGCTTTACCACCTATTATTCAAATTCAAATTACTTAGCTAACTTTCTTCTGCAGTATACTACTACAGCACCGGCAACACCTGCAGCTGCAAGACATACAAGGATTGCAAACATAGGGTCAGATGTCTGGGGGCCATCGACTCCACCCTCAGCAGGAACTGTAAGGAATGCTACCTGTCCGAGATTTGTAAGAACTACTGTAACAGATCCATCGGGGTTAAGAGTACCTGTGATGATCTCCCAACCGTTTTCTGTTCTCTGGATGATCTGGAAATTATCGTCTGTAAATCCGGTATCAAATGTTACTGTGATCTTTCCGTTCTCTTCAAACTCTTTCTTTGCATCGTCAACAAGTGTGATGTCGTAAAGGTCACGCACTACCGCGCCATCCTTAATATCCTCATTAAGATCCTTAAGATCATCTGCATTCTTGAGTTCATCGTATGCATCCTGAAAATCATCACGGTCTACTTCAGGATGAGCATCATCAATATCATCATAATGTGTAATGATGATATCTTCATCAGTATCACCGGGCTTATGTCCGGGACTGACAATATAACCATCGTCTCCTACTTCTGTAGCAAAAGCAGCCACGCTCATGGACAGCATGATCATTACTGCCGCAAAAATTGCAAATATCTTCTTCATAATATTTGTATCTCCTATCTAAATGCCACGCACATGACAAAGATTCCTATATACTATTTTATTACAAACACTACTGTTTGTCAATAGTTTGTTGATAAACTTTTTTGATTATTTATTTGTTATATCAAATTATTTATTAGCTGTAAGCCGACTGAAGTATTTCTCTGTTTGTTCCCTGCAAAACGCTTTTTTCCGTTTCGGATATTCTCATTAAAGCGCCCTTGCCGTACTTCTTTTCTATTGCCTTTATGGCAATATCCATATCAGGAGGTCTCGTTGTCAAGTTATGACAGTCTGAGCCGATAAGATGGATCTTTCCATCGGCAAGCATCCTTAAAGCCATTCTTGAATAACGAAAACCTTCAAAAAAGCTTGAATTTGCCTGAATGATCACCGGAAGACCTGCAAACCAATCAGCCATATCCTTTTTTGCGAAGATCTTTATGTATCTGTCGATATGCGCGATTATAGGAACCAGTCTCCACTTTTCATATATATCGACTACTTCTGCGATCATTCTCTCATTCCAGGCAATCGCAGGCATCTCTATAAGAATAGTATTGGAATCTCCGATTTTAAGAGAGCTGAGATTTTCACAATCGCTTATACCTTCAAAATACGCAACCTCAGCTCCTTGTATGATCTGAGGAAGATCTTTTCCCTCAACCGCCAGGCTAAGCGCATCAAAAGCTTTTTTTCTTCTCTGGAGAAATCTTTCCGGAAAATCATGATCAGCATAAAAATGCGGGGTGGCAACCACTGCACTGACGCCGCAATTTTTCGCCTTTTCCAGCATTTTCACAGATTCCTCAATGCTGCGGCTTCCGTCATCTATGCCGGGAAGAATGTGGGAATGAAAATCAATCATTTTCTGAGTTATCTGTATTTACTTCAGGCTGATTTTCATAGGAAGAAGGATCAATATATTCCTTGCCGTAATATTTGGAATAGTACTTGGAGTATTTTCCGTAACGGTAACCGTATTTTCCGTATTTTCCGTACTTACTGTATTTTCTTCCGTAAATCTTACTACCTGTGGAAGCGCAGTTATAAACAAATCCGATAATATTGGCATTGGCAAACCTAAGCTGAGTTATAGTTTCCTTAAGTGCATCTGTTCTGCAGTAGTCCTGACGTACTACGAGCATCATTCCGTCTGCATACTTGGAGAAAATAACAGCATCCGCAACCGCACTTACAGGGGGAAGGTCAATAAAGATATAGTTGTAATGCTTTTTGAGTGTATCAAGAAGCATTTCCATTCTCTTTGATCCGAGAAGCTCGGAAGGGTTGGGAGGAAGTTCGCCTGCGCAAAGAATATCAAACTGCACGCCTGTCTTAGCATACTTGATATGCTGAATGATCTCGTCTCTCCTGTCAACACCTACAAGAAGGTTGGAAAGACCGGCACCCTTACCGAGATCAAGCTTTTTTGCAACGGTAGGAATACGCATGTCTGCGTCTATAAGGAGAACTTTCTTGCCGCTCTGCGCCATTGTATATGCGGTATTTACCGCGGTTACACTTTTACCCTCGCCTCGAAGAGAGCTGGTTACGCCAACGACTCTGCACTGAGCATCGTCTGCAAAGGAGAAAAGAATATTTGTACGAAGCTTCTTATATGCCTCTCTTGAAGCAAAGCTTAGTTCATCACAAAGAGCGCTGGTATCGACTACGGGAGCCTGGTTTTTCTTATTCTTTTTCATTTTCATTTGCTTTCCTTATCTCCCTTCTCTTCGTTTGATGAATAATAGTATGATGATTTATACGAATATTTGTAATATTTACCGTACTTATATGATCCCTGTGTTCTCTCCGCTGTATTGGGGATAGCCGCAAGAACGGGAATACCGTATGTTTCTGTCAGGTATTCCTCCTCGCGGATAAATACGTCATACATCTCTCTGATAACTATTACAAGCACACTTGCCGCAATGCCCGCAATAACACCGAGTGCCGCATTTCTCGTATAGCTGGGACCTGAACGTGAAGAAGGAAGAACCGCATAATCAACGATTCGCACAGCACTTCCGTCAACTACCTCGGCAATTCTTTCGGGAAGCACCTTGGTTATAGCATTGGCAATAATCTCTGCCTCTTTAGGATCTGTACTTGTTACAACAACCTCAAAAATTTCTGTCTCATTTACAGGAGCAGCCTCAACCATTCCCTTCACCTCCGAATAGGAACGGTCTACCTCGGCATACTCGATAACCTCATTAAGAGTGGTTCTTGCCTCAAGGATTACAATATATGTGTTAACAAGCTCCTGCGCTGCCGCAAGACCTGAGCTGGAAATACTGAAGTCGGAACCTACATTTATTCCCCTGTTGTTTACATAAAGAAGAGCTCTTGACTGATATGTAGGGTCTACAGTAAAATATGTATACCCGAACACAGCCGCTCCTCCGATAACTGCAGCAAGGATAACTGCCCATATATTTCTGAGGACAGCTCTGACAAGCTTTAAAATATCTATTTCGACGGTTTCTTCTCTTTTTTTCATTACACACCTCAAAAATACACATGCTACCGCATTTTATTCTTTGATAATTATAGTACATTTCCGTTTCAAATACAAGAACCAATACAACATTTCCGCCCAAAATATACAATAAAAATAACACGCAAATATTTATAAAATATATGACTTTCCACCAAATCACGTAGCTTGATAATTGTTTTTTTACAAAATATAACTTACCTCTTCTTTTTGCATAATACTCTTGAAAAAAGAGGCAGCTTAGGATATAATAAAGAAAAAAGCCGAAAGGATACAGTATGGCAACACTTCACGTTATAGATCATCCCCTTATCACCCACAAGCTTTCCATTATGCGAGATAAAAACACAGGAAGCAAGGATTTCCGTCAGCTTCTTGATGAGATCTCAATGCTTATGGGTTACGAGGTCACAAGAGACCTCCCTCTGGAAGATTTTGAAATAGAAACACCCGTTACAAAAATGATCGCAAAACAAATTTCCGGCAGAAAACTTGCCATAGTTCCGATCCTTCGCGCAGGTCTCGGAATGGTTGACGGTCTTCTCGCCCTTGTTCCCGTTGCAAAGGTTGGTCATATCGGTCTTTACCGCGATCCCGACACACACCTTCCCGTCGAATACTACTCAAAGCTCCCTGCAGATATTGAGGACCGCTTTGTTATCGTAGTTGACCCTATGCTTGCTACAGGCGGAAGCGCATCTGATGCTATCTCCATGCTCAAAGCAAAGGGTGTAAAGCACATCCGTCTTATGTGCCTCGTAGGTGCTCCCGAGGGCGCTGAAAAGGTTATGGCTGATCACCCCGATGTTGACATATACATTGCAGCTATGGACGAATGCCTCAACGACCATAAGTACATCGTGCCCGGCCTCGGAGATGCCGGCGACAGAATTTTCGGCACAAAATAAATCAAAAACGGGGACAGGCTCCGCCCTGTCCCCTCATCTTTTACTATGCTTAAATTTGTACTGAACAAAAACGACGCAGGACAGCGCCTCGACAAATTTCTCACAAAGACTCTCAAGGGTATCCCCACTTCCCTGATGTATAAGTACATCAGAAAGAAAAGAGTCAAGGTCAACGGAAAGCGCGCTAAGGAAAATCAGATGCTTGAGGCAGGAGATGTGATCGAGCTCTATATTCCGGACGAATTTTCAAAATCTGAGGCAGACACCTCGGAATACGACAAAATTAAAGCCTCACCCACAGTAGTATATGAAGATGAAAATATCATCATTTGCGATAAGCGCCCCGGTATGCTTTCCCACACGGGGGACAAGGGCGAAAACGGGGCTGCAGCCATTGCTGAAAGAGATACGCTTATCTTCATCATTTGCGCTTATCTCTATAAAAAAGGCGAATATGACCCTGGGGACGAGGCTTCTTTTGCACCTGCTCTTGCAAACCGACTCGACAGAAATACGGGCGGCCTTATTATTGCCGCAAAGAATGCTGAAGCTCTCAGAGCGGTCAACAGACTTATCCGCGAGGACTGCGTTGATAAGAGATATCTCTGCGCAGTTCACGGACGTCCCTCTCCCGCATCTGCAACTCTGCGTGGATTCCTTTTCAAAAACTCAAAAACAAAGACCGTTACGGTATATAACTCCCCCAGGCAGGGTGCCAAGGAAATAATTACTACCTATAAAACCGAAAAATATTCCGCAAAGAATGATCTTTCTCTTCTTGAGGTTCATCTTGAAACAGGAAGAACTCATCAGATCCGCGCCCACCTGGCTTCCATCGGTCATCCCCTCCTCGGAGAGGGCAAATACGGCCACAACAAAGATGACCGTTCTATGGGATACAAGTATCAGGCGCTTTATTCCTACCGTCTTTCCTTTAGGGTAAAGGACGGCCCCCTTTCCTATCTTGACGGAAAAACAATTGAAGCCGACAGAAAAAACATCCATTTTCTTGAACTGTTCTGAGGTGCTTATGACTGTGAAAAAGGAAAAAGCGAAAAAAGCTTTATCTGCGCTTTTGCGCTTTTTTCTTTATGCTTTTTCGGGCATGCTTACAGCCCTGCCACTTCTTCTGCCCTCCCTTTGGTTTATCGGCTGGATCGCACCTGGGGCAGTTTTGTATCTTGAGCTTTGCAAAAAGAGAGAAAAAGACTCATACCTTCGCGCATATCTGCGCGGTATGAGCTTTTTCTGGTTTTTTGCCTTTATTGTGTTCTACTGGTTCATAGAACTTTATCCCCTCGATTTTCTCGGTTTTGATAAAGCATCGGCAATAGCAACAGTCCTTCTTGCCATCCTTGGCATACCGCTTTTGCAAAGCATCGTATCTTCCCTTGTTTTTGTGGGAATATGCTTTATCAGAAAAAGAGGATTTACTTTCTCTCATCCCATTCTTTCCGCACTGTTCACAGCCGCCCTCTGGACTTTGAGCGAGTATTGCCACACACTCACTTGGCTCGGCGTTCCCTGGGGCCGCCTTGCCGTAGGACAGACAGGATTTCTCCCAGTTATTCAGTCTGCCTCCCTTTTCGGAAGCTATTTTATTACTTTCATAATGATATTGTTTTCATGTCTTATTGCCCTCTCGCAAAACAAGCTGAAAACGAAAGAGTATAAAAAAGGTGCTATATTTGCAGCTATTGCTGCTATTATATTTATTTGCAACATTTTATTCGGTTGTATAAAAATCTCCCTCCCTGAAGAAGGCGAGACTTTAACCATCGGTGCTGTACAAGGCAATATCCGTTTTGAGGACAAATGGGCCGAAAAGGCTTACGATACGATGGACACCTACAAAGAGCTGACCTTATCCGCCGCCCTCGACGGCGCTGAGCTTATCATCTGGCCTGAAACCGCCATTCCGTACGATCTTACGGAAAGTTATGATCTTTGGGGTTATTTTTCAGAAATCGGAGAAATGTGCGAAACAGAATATATTGCTACCGTCTTTGAATCTGATGATACGGGTGTTTACAATACCGCACGCCTTGTCAAAAAAGACGGAACAATCGGAAACACGGTATATAAAAAGCAACACCTCGTTCCCTTCGGCGAATACGTCCCTATGGAGGATTTCATAAATGCCGTGATCCCTCCCCTCGGGAAGCTATGCTCGGCTATGGATCAGATATCCCCCGGTAGCACTCCGGAAATAATCGAAACAGAAAACGGAAAGCTTGGCTGTCTTATATGCTTTGACTCTATTTATGAGGAGCTTTGCCGCGAAAGTGTACGCGAGGGAGCTGAGCTTATCTGCATATGCACCAATGACTCGTGGTTTTCCGGAAGCGCCGCCCTCTCTCAGCATAACGCTCAGGCCCAGCTGAGAGCAGTTGAAAACGGAAGATTTGTTATAAGAGCGGCAAATACGGGAATATCCTCTGTTATTTCCCCCTGCGGAAAAATACTTGCTTCTATACCCGACGGCGAAAAAGGATATATCACCGCCAACGTTAAATTATCAGAAAACATCACTCTGTACACATATACAGGCAATCTTTTCATTGTATTGTCCTGCATATTTGCAGCCAGTATGATTTTTATATCCATCATTATCGAAAAAAGGAAAAATACAAGAAATGACTGTAGTCATAACTCAGGAAAACGAAGGTAAAACAATAAGAGATTATCTCAAAAAGACTCTCGGTTTTTCCTCGGGACTTTTAAAAAAGCTCAAGGCAAGAGAAAACGGAATAACAATAAACGGAAACCACGTAACCGTAAGATATGTGCTGTCCGCCGGTGACACCCTTTGCCTTGCAGACGAAGACCGCGAGGAGGATACCTCTCCATACATCATCCCCGTAGATATTCCACTGAAGGTAGCATACGAGGACAGCGATGTCACAGTTGCTGACAAACCATGCGCTATGCCTGCCCACCCATCATACAGCCACAGAGACGATACTGTTGCAAACGCCCTCGCTTTCAGATATCAAGGCGCTCCTTACGTTTTTCGCCCTGTTAACCGCCTTGACGGAGACACAAGCGGCCTTATGATCACCGCAAACAATCATCTTGCGGCAGTAAAGCTTGGAAGAGCTATGATAAACGGCAAAATAGGCAAAATGTATATAGCGGTACTGCAAAGCCCGCCTCCCGAGCAATACGGCATAATAGACCTTCATATGAAAAGATGCGCAGACAGCATAATCACAAGAAGAGTCTGCGATCCTGACGAAGAAGGTGCAAGAAGAGCCGTTACCGTATATAAGAAGATCTATACCGCAAGCAACGGCGAGTGCGTTGTTATCGCCTCACCCGTGACGGGAAGAACACATCAGCTCAGAGTACACTTTACACATATAGGGTGCCCTCTTGTGGGCGACTCTCTTTACAGCATAGAAGACGAAAGAATCTCTCGTCACGCTCTTCATGCCGCATACTGCTCCTTTCCCCACCCAAATGACGAAAGACGCGTTCACGTTTTTTCCTCACTGCCCGAGGATATCAGCTCCCTTCTTGAAAACGGCATCTCCGAGCTTGCTCAGAAAGAGCTGAGAGAAGAAGCAGAGGGGAAACTCAAAGAAATCTACGATGAAATGAAAAAGACTATATGAGAAATCACAAAAAAAGAGAAAAGAAAATATCTCCCGTTCATCCTGCGGCCGCAATACTTCTTTCAATGGGTATCTTCGGAGGTGCGGTAAATCTTTTATGCATAATGTCTCCGGGATTTGCCGATTTTTTCGGTTCCACCGTCGGCGCAGCATTACGGTTTATCCTTGCAAAAATCTTTGATATTTTTCCTTTTTCTTTTATGGAATTTCTTCTTTACGCATCTCCTCTCATCATCGCAGTTACGGCATATTTTGCCGCAAAGTGCGCCAGAAGCGGAAAAAAATATATGATCCGTGCCATTAGTGCAGTCCTCTCAATTGCCGCCGGAGTATATTTCTGCTTTTCCATAGGCTTTGCTCCCGGATACAGGGGCACCTCCTTTGCAGAAAAAGCCGGACTTCAGGATCGCGAGATCAGCGCTTCAGAGCTTCACACTGTCACTCTTACCGTTATTGAGGAGCTTAACCTTCTTTGCGAAAACATTGAATACGAAAGGGATGGCTCATCCCAACTTCCTATGGACATAAGCGAGCTTTCGCAGGCTCTTTGCAACTCTTATTCCGAGCTGGGCAAAAGCTACAGCTTTATAAAAAGCTTTTCATCAAATGTAAAGCCGCTGATAATCAGCCCGCTTATGACATACACTCATCTTTCCGGTATTTACTCCTTTTTCACGGGAGAAGCCAATATCAACACAAATTATCCCGATTTTGTAAATGTATACACAGCGGCACATGAAATGGCTCATCAACGAGGAATTTCACGAGAGGATGAGGCAAACTTTACTGCTTTTCTCGTTTGCAAGGCATCAGATAGCGAATATATCAGATATTGTGCATATCTTAATATGTATCAGTACCTTTCAAATGCCCTTTACAGCGCAGACTACACCCTTTGGCTCGATGCCTATAATACTCTCAATTCAAAAGCCAAGGGCGAGCTTTCTGCATATTCCCGATTTTTCGACAAATACCGCGACAGTACCGCAAGCGAAATCTCCGACTCTCTCAATGACGCATATCTCGAAAGTCAGGGTACTGAGGGGACAAAGAGCTACGGCATGGTAGTTGATCTGACGGTTTCCTTTTATCTCGACTGAACCCGATGACAATAATATCATTTTCGGAATAGATTGATAATATAGCGCCTCTTGTTGCCCGATGTTATTACATATATTCCACAAACTTATACCTATTTAGTGGTATGAATTGCACAACTTTTCACCGTCACGAAAAAAAAGGAGAAAAATGCTTCCTTTTTTGTTTTAAATCTGTTATAATAATGTGGATTATGGGGCGGTATGCCTGTATGATCTGTTCTTAAATTTGACTTTTTGCCGAAATTTGGCGTCTATATATCCCGTTTTGCCACCGGGCAATACTTTTTACTACCTTCTCAATGAAAGGAATCAACCGTTTATGGATAAAATAGTAGTTAAGGGAGGAGCTTGTCTTCACGGAAGCGTAGAGATCAGCGGAATGAAAAATGCCGCTCTTCCTATTATCTATGCTTGTGTTCTTGTTGAAGATAAATGTACTATCGAAAACATTCCCGATGTTCGCGATGTTGCTCTTTCTTTGAAGATCCTTGAAGATATGGGTGCTACAGTCAACCGTATCGGAAAGAACACTGTTGAGATAGATTGCACAAATGTGAAGTACGGAACATCTAAGGCTGAGTTTGTTCAGAAGATCCGCGCTTCCTACTATCTTCTCGGAAGTGAGTTCGGCCGCTTCGGAAAAGCAAACGTAGCTTATCCCGGCGGATGCGACTTCGGAGGCAGACCTATCGATCAGCATATAAAAGGCTTCGAATGTCTCGGAGGCTCTGTGAAAGCAGATTGCGCCCACGTTGAGATCAACTCTGAGTACGGTCCTGTTGGAACAAATATCTTCTTTGACATCGTTTCTGTTGGTGCCACCATTAACGTAATGCTGGCAGCAGCACTTGCTGAGGGTACAACTATCATCGAAAATGCGGCGCGTGAGCCTCATATCGTTGACCTTGCAAACTTCCTTAACACATGCGGTGCACGTATCAGCGGCGCAGGTACAGACGTTATCAAAATCAAGGGAGTTAACTCTCTCCACGGTTGCACCTATGCCATTATCCCCGATATGATCGAGGCCGGCACATATATGATAGCCGCAGCGGCTACCGGAGGATGCATCCAACTTACAAACGTTATCCCAAAGCACCTTGAATGCATCTCTTCAAAGATCGAGGAAACAGGTGCAACTGTTGACGAATACGATGATTCCGTCGTTGTTACAGGTAATGCAAATATCAGAAAAACAAATGTAAAGACCCACCCCTATCCCGGATTCCCTACAGATATGCAGCCTCAGATGGCTGTTCTCCTCTGCCTTGCAAACGGAGTCAGCTATGTTTCCGAAGGTGTATATGAAAAGCGTTTCCGTTATGTTGACGAGCTTATCAAAATGGGCGCGGCAATTAAAGTTGACGGAAGAACCGCCGTTATCGAGGGTGGAAGACCTCTTCACGGTGCTGATGTTGTTGCAGTAGACCTCAGAGCCGGCGTTGCCATGATCATTGCTGCTCTTTGCGCTGAGGGTACAACTGAGATCTCTCAGATACACCTTATTGAGCGCGGATATGATGATGTTGTCGGCAAGCTCAGAAGCATGGGCGCTGACATCGAAAAGGTTAGCTATCCCGATTAATTTCGGAATAAACAATATACAAAATTAAAGGAGATACAAAAATGGAAATTACAAAAGATTCAATTATCGGCGATGTACTCGACTACGATATCGATACAGCACAGTTCTTTTTTGAGATAGGCATGCACTGCCTCGGTTGCCCTCACTCCAGAGGCGAAAGCATTGAAGCAGCTTGCGAAGTTCACGGAACTGACTGCGACGAGCTTGTCAGCAAGATCAACGATTTTCTTGCATCCAAGAACTAATCTATAATCGGGCAGTCTCAGACCGCCCGATTTATTTTTAACTAAACGATTATGAAAGATATTCCAATTCTTGACAGCCGACTTTCTCTTGCTGCAAGCTTTGTAAGAGACGGCAGCACAGTTGCCGACATCGGCACAGACCACGCTTATCTCCCCATTTATCTTTTGCTGACAGGAAAATCAACGGAAGCTATCGCCGCCGACATTAACGAAGGACCTCTCGAAAGGGCAACTATTAACTGTGCTCGCTACGGTGTTCGCGACAAAATGACCCTCTGCCTCTCCGACGGACTTAAAGACCTTCCGCTTGAAGAAAAAGGTGTCAGTGATATAGTTATCTGCGGAATGGGCGGCGAGCTTATTGCATCTATACTATCCGCCTCCGATTACATTAAAGACCCACAGGTGCGCCTCATCCTTCAGCCTATGTCCCACCCCGAAAAGCTTAGAGAATACCTTGCCAAAGAGGGATTTAAAACAGTTGACGGCATGATGGCAAAGGCACAGGACAAGCTTTATCAGTGCATCGTTTGCGAGTATGACGGCATCTCTCGCACACTTTCTCCCGCCGCTCTTGAGCTTGGGGAGGAAAACATCAAAGGCGAGCATTCTCCCGTGTTTTTGGAAACACTCGATAATCTTATAAAAAAGACAGAGAGAGCTGTGGAAGGAAGAAAAAAAGGCGGCCTTGACAACACTGAACTTCTTATGCTTCTTTCGGAACTTAAAGAAATCAAAGGATAATACAATGACTGTAATTGAATTTTATAATAAACTCTCAGAGCTTTATCCCTCTTCTCTTTCCTCAAGTTGGGATAATGACGGACTTATGCTCTGCCCTGACGGAAATAAAAAAATAAAAAAAGTTCTTGTTGCCCTTGACGCAACAATTGAAGCAATCGAATATGCTATTGAGGGCGGATTTGATCTGATCCTCACCCATCATCCTCTTATTTTCAAGGGGCTCCGAGCGCTCAACGAGTACGATCTTACGGGAAAGAGAGTTCTCCTTGCTGTGAAGGCGGGGATTTCCGTCATCTCCCTCCATACACGTCTCGATGCGGGCAAGGGCGGAGTTAACGACACTTTGGCATCTCTTCTCAATCTTTCCGATGTTGAAGTTTTCGGAGATATTGACAATCCTACTCTCGGACGTATGGGCACAACCGATATTTCCGATGCGGGAGCTTTTGCCGCAAAGATCAAGGAAGCAACAGGTGTCCCCTCCGTTATGGCATATGTTTGCCGACCCGTGTGTCGTGTTGCAGTTGTAGGCGGTGGCGGCGGTGACCTTATCGGTGACGCCGTGAAAGCAGGAGCCGACACTCTTATCACAGGAGAAAGCGGCTATAATAAAAGCCTTGATGCAGGCGAGAGCGGGCTTAACGTATTTATTGCGGGACACTATTATACAGAAGCTCCAGTATTGAATATTCTCAAGGACCTTGCAGAGAATATTGCAGGAGCCGAGACCGAGCTTTATACAAAAGCTCCTGAGATATTCTTTTGATTAAGACTGAATTATTATTGTTGAAATCCGCCCTTTGGCGGATTTCTTCTTTTTTTGTGATACTTCTGGGGCGGGGGTATTGTACTGAAGAAGCCTCCTGCAAGAGAGAGGCTCGGGCGGGGACCTACTCCCCTATGGCAGTGTTTATTGGTTCATTGGTTTGTGCATCAAATCCATTGCCGCCTTGAAAAAGATTTTTCATAATCCTATTTACACCAATATAGAATATGTGGTATAATTTACATGTATTTAAATATTACAGACACTACTTATAATATATTATCGAGCCTGATTTTTTAATTCGGGCACGGCTTGCACTCATGCAAGCAAAAAGAAAGGTCAGGTCTATAATGGCTAAATTTACCTCTGCAGTTATCCTTGCTGCAGGAAACGGAACACGTTTCGGCGGCAGTGTGAAAAAGCAGTTCGTAGACGTTCTCGGCATTCCCTGCCTTGTTCGAACTGTTAAAGCTTTTGAAGAATGCGATCTTATTGATGAAATTATCATAGTAGGCGATGCTGATACAATCAATGAGACTATTGCCGGATATAAATTCGAAAAAGTATCCATGATAGTTTCAGGAGGAGAAACAAGACAGGACTCTGCTCTTCTTGGCTTTGATTCTGTTTCCGATAAGTCCAAATTCGTTGCCATCCATGATGGCGCACGCTGTCTTGTCACCCCCGAAATGATAGAGGCTACCGTTAAAGAAGCCTACAAGTATCGTGCGGCAGCTGCTGCTCACAAGTCTGAGGATACAGTCAAGATTGCCGATAAAAAGGGGTTCGTTGTTAAAACTACGGACCGCGATAAGATCTGGCTCGTTCAGACCCCTCAGGTATTCCAGAATGATGTTTACCGAGTCAGCGCTTATATGGCTAAGCGAGACGAAGAGACAGTTACCGACGATTGTATGCTCTGCGAAAACCTCGGCTTTGAGATAAAGCTCGTTGAATGCGGCCGCGAAAACCTGAAGCTCACAACCAAGGAAGACCTTCTTTTAGCTGAAGCAATCATTGCTTACAGAGAAAAGCTCGCAGAAGAAAAGGCCGAGCCTAAAAAGGCTGAAGCAAAGAAGACTGAACCTAAAAAAAATGAAGTTAAAAAGTCCGAAGCAAAGAAAGCGAAGGAAGAAAAATGAGAATAGGCCACGGATATGATGCCCACCGTTTTGAGGAGGGCAAAAAAATGATTATCGGCGGAGTTACATTCGATGACTGCCCCTACGGTCTTATGGCTCACTCCGACGGAGATGTTCTGTGCCATGCTATCTGCGATGCTCTTCTCGGAGCCGCCGGACTTGGCGATATCGGTAATCTCTTCCCCGATAACGATATGACATATAAAAACATTTACTCAATGCTCCTCCTTGAAAAGGTTTGTGAAGAGATTCGCAAATCCGGCTTTGAAATAGATTATATAGATTCAACCATCGTTGCTCAGCAGCCCAAAATGGCACCTTATATTCAAGCGATGAGAGAATGCATTGCAAAATACGTGGGCATTTCTGTATCACGCTTTAACGTTAAGGCTACCACCGAAGAAAAAATGGGCTTTACAGGCAGACGTGAAGGCATTTCCGCTCACGCAGTTTGCTTGCTTAAAGAGAATTAAAAATGACCTTCCCGAAGGAAGGTCTATATAAACCGAGAGCCACGGCGAAGTGCCCACATCCTTTATTTTTAAATTCCTTTTCGCCGCGTACTGTCGGGGGCACTGTTTAAGACGGCTTTGCCGTCAATACATCTTATGGAAAAAATCCTGAATGTGTCACCGTGACGCAGTGCCGCACGAATCCTCAGTTTTGAATTAATCCTTAAAACGCGGATTTTTCGTCCGTATAAGAAAAAAATAAAACAGTATTTTAAACAGGTACAAAATCATGAAAATTTTAACCGCTCCCAGCCTTTTCGCATCTAATCTTCTTAACATTGAAAACGAAGTAAAGCGCACCGAAGAAGCAGGTGCAGAACTCATACATTTTGACGTCATGGACGGTGTTTACGTTCCCAATATCAGCATCGGATTTGAAATCCTTGCGGCGGTTCGCTCCATTACAAATCTCCCAATCGATGCTCATATGATGACTGTGAACCCCGGAAAATATATTGAGCGCCTCGCAAATGCAGGAGCAGATATTATCACGGTACACAATGATATCGGAGAGGTTGACGAGATCAGAAAGATGATGGAAGAGATCCACAACTACGGTCTTATGGCTGCTATCGCTCTTAAGCCCCGCGTTCCCGCAGAGGCAGTTCTTCCCTTTATCGATCTTTGCGATATGATCCTTGTTATGACTGTAGAGCCCGGTTTCTCCGGTCAGAGCTTTATGGATATGTCTGACAAGATCAGAAAAGTAAAGGAATATATCGGCAACAGAACTATAAACATTCAGGTAGACGGCGGAATCAACCCCGAAACAGCAGCAGTCTGCGCTGAGGCAGGCGCCAACGTCTTCGTTGTCGGAAGTGCCGCATACAGAGCCGATGATATGAAGGCAACCCTTGATGCCATTAAATGCGCGGCAAACGAGGCATATAATTTCTAATCTATTTACTAATTACTAAAAAACAAACGAAAGCAGGTGAGGCAGATGATAACAGAAGTAAGACGCCTTCTCGATGAGAAAAAATATCGCGAGCTGCGCGATCTTCTCTGCGAGGAAGAGCCTGCAGATATTGCACAGATATTTGACCAGTTTCCAAAAGATGAAGTTCCTCTGATGTTCCGAGTTCTTCATAAGGACTTTGCATCTGAGGTATTTGTCGAAATGGACTCAGACCTTCAGCAGGCACTTATTGAAGGCTTCACCGATCAGGAGCTTTCCGATATTATGAATGACCTCTTTCTCGATGATACGGTTGACGTCATTGAGGAAATGCCGGCAAGCGTTGTTAGAAGAATCCTGAAAGCTACTGACCATGAGCGTCGACGCCAGATCAACAAGCTTCTCAATTATCCGGAAGATTCTGCCGGCACTATTATGACAACAGAGTTTGTCCGTCTTAAGGCGCACTTCACTGTTGCCGATGCATTTAAGACTATCCGCCGTCAAGGCGTTGATAAGGAAACTATCTATACCTGCTACGTTACGGATGACCACCGAGTCCTTCTCGGTGTTGTTACCGTAAAGCAGCTTCTTCTCGCCGAGGAGGATACGATCCTTGAAGATATTATGATTGAGGATCCTATCTTTGCCCATACCGATGACGACAGAAAAGACGTTTCGCTGGCAATGTCCAAGTACGACTTCCTTGCAATGCCCATCGTTGACTCAGAGCAGAGACTTGTGGGTATCGTCACTGTCGACGACGCCCTCGACGTTATCCAGGAAGAGGACACAGAGGATATCGAAATGATGGCGGCGATCACTCCTTCAGATAAACCTTATCTGAAAACAGGTGTGCTCGAAACATGGAAAAACCGTATTCCCTGTGTTCTTATCCTTATGATCTCAGCTACGTTCACTTCAAAGATACTCACCCATTTTGAAGGCTCTCTTGCTACACTGCCTATCCTCACTGACTTCGTTCCCCTGCTTATGGGTACGGGCGGTAATGCAGGTTCTCAGGCATCGGTATCTGTTATTCGTGCCCTGTCTCTCGGAGACGTGCAGATGAAGGACTTCGGAAAGGTACTTCTTAAAGAGTCTGTGGTTGCACTTCTATGCGGTATTTCCCTCGGTATAGTCAACTTCGGAAAGATGTATCTTTTTAATGACGTTAACAGAACCGAGCACGGACTTCAGGTTTCAATTGCAGTAAGCCTTGTTGTAAGCATTGCAATTGCAATCACCGTTATCATCGCAAAGGTATCCGGCGGTATGCTTCCCATTCTCGTAAAGCGTATCGGACTTGACCCTGCCGTTATGGCAAGCCCTCTCATTACTACAATCGTTGACGTGCTTTCACTCCTCGTATACCTCGGAATCGCACAGACGATACTCAAATATTTCGGAATTAATATTTAGCAGATAAAAAGACCTTGCAAAAAAGCAAGGTCTTTTTATGTTTAAATATCAATATCAATTCCGAATCTGTTGTTCGGCTTTTTCTTTTCTCCTCGTAGCTTTTTAGTAGCCTCACTGCCCTCCTGCTTTTTCTTTGCGATAGAATAAATCACCAGGGAAACGGCCATATAAATTGCAAACTGAAGAACGGCAAATACGATCTTCGTGCCAAGGGGTGCGCCGTCAGGCCCGTATATACCGTTTACGATGAACATTTCACCGGGAAAGAAAAATAATACTCCCAAAGCTCTTCCCTTCATTAACACATAAAGGACTACGTAAACGACACCGCAGATCAGCATATTGAAAACCGGAATACCTGTGGAAAACTCCTTTGAGCCGCGGTTAAGCTCTGTTCCCAGTTTATAAGACAACACTCCGAGGGCGGCACATATTATAGCCGTCAGTATCAAATATACAAGGATGTTTTGAATGCGCGAATTATCGGGGATAATAAATTTTATTGCCATCTGCAGCACACCGCTGCCTAAGGACGTTACGATGGACGCGACTAAAAGAGTGGGAAACCATGAAATCAAAAAAGTAAAGTTGTTTCTCATAGTTATTACATACCTTTCCTTGCATTTATTTTTGATTTTTACCGTTCATCATGAGTGACACTGCAGCTGTCTCTTTTATGACAGACGGGGCATTTAAGATATGCTGTATTAAATGCATGGACAGAAAGGACCTTATACATCAATTGGTACCATTTCACGTTAAATTCAGCGCCGCAATTGGGACATACGAAAGTTTTTTCATATGCATTTGCGTGGAATATCTTTATAGACAGACACAGCTTTACAATTCCAAGTGCTAATCCGACGACAAGTATTATAATTAATTCTCTCATTTATGTGTCAACCTTTCTTCCTTTTGAAAAAAGACTTAAAGGCTTTTATGAATTTCACTTCAATAATAAGCTGTTCCAAGACAGTTGCGGATAGTCCCATACCGAAAAGACCTGCAAAAAGTCCCGTCTTTTCAAGGTCCTGCCTGAACCAGAATGCGAATGTCAGAAGAGAAAATGCAAAGAACAGAAACCAAAAGCTAAGCTGGGGGAAAGTTACGGTTAATATCTTCACTTTGCCCTTTTTATTGACAAAAAGCTTTCCTACAAATCTCATATGTATGGAATACCTTTTCCATTTATACTGTCCTTCCTTTTCGTTCCAGTCGTTGAGACGGTATATTCCCTTCAGCTTTCTTCCGTTGCGCACAAAATGGATGCCTTTATGGTACTGCTTATATTTCCCCCAGTCGGGCAGCTCAAGATCGGTATCGCTCCATATATGACCGTCTATCATTTTGATACATTCAGCCTCGGTTTTGCCGGTGTTTATAATTGAGATCATTTATACACCTTCTCTCTGTGCGGAAATTTATCTTGTTAATATAATTATATATTGTTTTAAATATAAAGTCTTTACCCAAAATAGGTCAATTGTCCAAAAACAGGTCAATTTTAATAAGTTGTCATGATCTACAAAAGTTCGGAGAATGATTTTAATTCGGTTTTATCGGGGAGGGGACGGTATTGATATTTTGTAGGGGGCGATCCCCCCCTATAACCCCCAATTTATATCCTCAATATACATATACAATATTCTTATTACAATATTTTACCAAAATTTTATTTTGTTCATTAAATGTTCACATTTATCGTCTATACTGTTATGGATAATGATTACAATTCAAAGGAGAAAAATATATGGCAAATCTTAACAAGCTCGCAAACCCCATCGGCGTTAAGGGTCCCGTTCTTACAATCGTTATGGACGGCGTTGGTATCGCAAAGGACTGCGCAGGTAATGCGGTTTGTCGCGCATACACTCCCACACTCGATTCTATCATGGCTAAGTATCCCATGGTTTCTCTCAAGGCTCACGGTACAGCTGTAGGTCTTCCCTCCGACGACGACATGGGTAACTCCGAGGTTGGTCACAACGCTCTCGGCTCCGGTCAGGTTTTCGCTCAGGGTGCTAAGCTCGTTTCCAACTCCATCGAGTCCGGCAAGCTCTTCGCTTCCGACGCTTGGAAGGCTGAGATCGACAACGTTAAGGCTAATAACTCTACACTTCACTTCCTCGGTCTTTTCTCCGACGGCAACGTTCACTCTCACATCGATCACCTCAAGGCTCTTATCGCTCACGCTAAGGAAGACGGCATTTCCCGTGTTCGCGTTCACATCCTTCTTGACGGACGTGACGTTGGTGAGACAAGCGCTCTTGACTACGTTCTTCCCTTCGAGGAATATATTGCATCTCTTCGCGATGACAGCTTCGATATCATGATCGCTTCCGGCGGCGGCAGAATGGTTATCACAATGGACCGTTACGAGGCTAACTGGGCTATGGTTGAAAAGGGCTGGCAGACTCACGTTCTCGGCGAGGGCAGACAGTTTGCATCCGCTGAGGAGGCTATCAACACATACCGCGCTGAGACTAAGGCTATCGACCAGGATCTCCCCCCCTTCGTTATCGCTAAGGACGGCGAGCCTGTTGGTACAATCAACGACGGCGACAGCGTTATCTTCTTCAACTTCCGCGGCGACCGCTCCATCGAGATCTCCAAGACCTTCGAGGCTGGCGCAGACTTCGACAAGTTCGACAGAAAGAGAGTTCCCAACGTTGCTTTCGCAGGTATGCTTGAGTACGACGGCGACCTCCACATTCCTTCCCGCTACCTCGTTTCTCCCCCTGAGATCACAAACACAATGGGCGAGTACCTTGCAGACAGCGGTGTAGCTCAGTATGCAATCTCCGAGACACAGAAGTACGGTCACGTAACATACTTCTGGAACGGTAACAAGTCCGGTAAGTTCTCCGAGGAGCTTGAGACATACGTTGAGATCCTCTCCGACGTTGTTCCATTCGAGCAGAGACCCTGGATGAAGTGCGCTGAGATCACAGACGAGCTTATCGAGGCTCTCAAGAGCGGCAAGTATCCCGCAATGAGAGTCAACTTCCCCAACGGCGACATGGTTGGCCACACAGGTAATATCCAGGCTACTATCTGCTCTATGGAAGCACTTGACCTTCAGCTTGCAAGAATCCTCAAGGTTATCGACGAGCTCGAGGGTGTAGCACTCATCACAGCTGACCACGGTAACGCAGACGAGATGTACGAGACAGACAAGAAGGGCGATCCCAAGCAGGGTAAGGACGGCTCCTACAAGGCTAAGACAAGCCACACTCTCAATCCCGTTCCCTTCATTATCTACGATAACTTCTATCAGGACAAGTATACTGTAAAGGCAGACGACGGAAGCTTCGGTCTTTCCAACGTTGCTGCTACTGCAGTTAACTTCCTCGGCTACGAGGCTCCCGATATGTGGGATGAGTCTGTTATCAATGCATAATTGAATAAAAGCAAAAGAGCTGTTGCAGTTGCAACAGCTCTTTTTTTGACTTTACATTACATAATCACCTGCGAGAAGTCTTACCAGTATATTGGAGTCTATACTGTTCAGCTTTCCATCGCCATTGAGATCGGCAACTATTCTTTCATAGGTGCCCACCGAAAGGGCGCCTTGCAGGAATCTCTTCATATAAGATGAATCCATGGAATTTACTTTACCGTCGGCGTTAATATCTCCGGGAATATATGCTCCATCAGCGCTTTCGGGCGGGACTACCTCCATTATCACAGCTCTACACAACGTACACACAACGCGTATATACGTTTTCCCGTCCTCTCCTTCAATGAGGAGAGTATCCCGCTCATTATGGCTGCAGCCTGCCTTCACAGTGCTGCCTACGGTATCCGGGGTATACTTTACAAAAGTAGGCATACCGTTTTCATTCACGTATGCATTGATAACATCATCCTCGCCTGTATATACCCATATATCATAATTCTCGCCAAAGACTGCTTCAGATGTAAACTCAAAGGTGAGGTCTGCAAGCACACCGTTTCCAGATATGTTATTGCTGATGGAATCAGATTCGAAATACAGTGCGACTGCACAGTAACCATCTTTAGGAATACCCTTTTTCTTTATCAGCTCCTTGAAGCTATCAACCTGACTGTCATCTGACACGGAAAGGTCAAACACTCCCTTCATCAGGCTTCCCTTTGGAAATACCGTACCGTTTTCCACACCCTTAAGACTAAAAGCATCGGGATAAACGATATAGCAACGAAGAGCCCATATTCCTGGATTATTTTCTACGCGAAGCTCCGCCTTGAAGGGGGCCTCTATTGATACCTCAGCGTCTGTATAAATATCTATTGTAAACTCATCATAGTTTCCGCTACCGACAGCTCTGTCACACACCGTACATACCCCGTCCACATAGGAGTGTCCCTTTATGGGAAGTAGTATCGTTCCCGAAAACTCTCCGCAAGCGGAACAGTATATATTGGCATATCCCGTTGATGTGCAGGTTGCCTCAATTATATCCTCCCTGCCCCTTGCATCATGTCCCGCAGGAGGAGTGATATTTACGGTTACGGACTCTGAGCATCTATCGCAAACCTTTTCTGTATACCCACCCACAGTGCAAGTGGGATGGATAACGGTTATGCTTCCCTCTTTTTCGTAGCTATGACCAAGAGCCTCAATTACCTCTGACCTCAAAAGTGTTGCACAGCCCTGACAATAATAATTTCCCTGACCTTCATCGGTGCATGTAGGGAAAATCATAATAGCTTCCCCTTCACTGTGTCCGGTAGCGGGAGCCAGAACATATGAACACCACATACATATCTCATCCTCGGTACATGTAGCGCTCTTCTCTGACTTATGACCTGATAACGGGATAACTGTTTCCGAAAGCAAAGCGGAGCACACTTTACACCGTACAATTATTCTTCCATCTGACGTGCAGGTAGGCTCAATGGTTTCAGCAGCGCCCCCAGTATGGATATTTGTTGCAGGATAAATCTTTTCAAGCAACAGTGTATTACATACGGTACAGCTGACACTTCCGTAACCTGCATTTACACAGTCGGGCTCGTTTTTTATCTCATCTCCGGGAATATGAAGCCCCGTAGGTGGATATGCCTCGCTCTCAAGGATCGTATCGCAATATGAGCAAAGAATATTTTTATATCCTGCATTTGCACAGGTAGGAGCCTTTTCTTCAACGTATACCTCACCATGACTGCAATAGCTTACTGCCCTCGTATTGAAAAACAAGGGAGTATGCTTTGTAAACACGGGCATTCCGTTGTCTGCGATATGCGCATCAATAATATCGCCCTCGGCACTGTAGACAGAGACTGGATAAGAACTGCCAAGCTGAGCGGTCTCTGTAGGTTTGAAATAAAGAGTAGCAAGAATGCCGTCGGCCGTTATATTATCTGAAACAGACGAACATTCAAAATACAGTGTAACAGACCTAAATCCCTCTTTGGGAATGCCTTCTTTAATAATAAGCTCCTGAAATTCCTTTACCTGGCTACTGTCTGTTAGGGGCAGATCTGTTTCTCCGATCACAAATCCTGAACGATTGAAAAGATTGCCGTTTTTGCAGGATACAAGGGTGAGAGCATCGGGATATACGATAAATACTCTCGCCGCCCATATGCCGGGATTATTACGAATGCTGAGATCAACGGCAAAATCCTCTCCCGCATCGATTTTTTCTCCGCGAACAGGATCGAGACAGACAGCAAAATCGTTGACACCAAAATACCTTTCAAGTGAGCCGCAGACGGAGCAGATACCGTCCACATAGCTGTGATCTTCAAGATATGTCCACTCTATTTTTGATATTTCGTTGCATTTCGAGCAGTAAAACGTCTTTTTTCCTGCGGCATCACAGGATGGCTCGCGTATCTCTGTATTTCCGTCAGTATCATGACCTTCGGGTTCGATAATATCAGAAACAAGGGTCTCGCGGCACACAATACAGGTCTTCTCCGTATAGCCTTCATTTATGCAGTCGGGCTCAATTACATTCCAGCATTCCTCAGGCTCATATATATGGCCGAGAGGCAGGATAACTTTAGAGGCAGCTATCTCTGAGCAAACTAAGCAATACACAGTAAGAATTCCCTCATTTGTGCAATTGGGCTCTTTTATCTCCTCGCGTCCGTAAGTATGCCCGAGAGGAGGAATAACAGTCTCACTGGCAACCTTTTCGCAAACAGAGCAATAAACGGTGCAGACTCCCTCATTCGTGCAGGTAGGTTCAATTATCTCCTCACGGCCGGGAGTATGGCGAAGAGGAGGGATCGCCTCTCTTGACAAAACCTTTCCGCATCTGAGACAATACGTTATATATGTTCCTCCCACGGCGCAGGTGGGTTCAACCTTTATAATATCACTTTCATCGTGACCGAAGGGTTCCTCAAGAACAACACCACATACTGTACAGAAGGACTCCTCCGTACAGCTTGCAGCTCCCGAAGGGGTATGATCAAGAACGGGAAGTATTTCTGTCGATATCACTTCAAGACAGTTGGCACAGTATACGGTAATAGATCCCTCTGAGGTACAGGTAGGCTCAATTCTGATCTGATCCCCCTCTATGTGCTTTCCTGTGGGAAAAAGCTCTGTCCTAAAAATAAGCTCCTCACATACGAGGCAGTAGACGCGCTCCTCTCCACCTTTAACGCAAGTGGGTAGATCGGTCTCACTTCTTCCTTCTGTATGTATGCCTGTTGCATCAAGAACCGTTTCGAAAAAAATCTCACCGCAGTGAACACATACAGTTCTTTCGTATCCCGTATCACGACAGGTGGGCTCAAGACGGACATCCGTAATCTCCGGATGATCGCACGCAACAGTAACGGTAGCACTCTCTGTATCGGGAGCATACTTTGTGAAGCTTATCTTATCCGAAGCATCCACCTCTGCTCTGATAACATCATCCTTACAGGTATATACGCTGACCTCAAAGCGATCTGCTCTTTCCAGCTCTTCTGTAAAGCTAAAGGTGAAGGTAGCAACATCTCCGTCTTCTGTCATAAGACGGTCTATTGCAGGCATTTCAAAATAAACGGTTACAGAACGATAGCCTTCAGTAGCAATGCCCTGTGATGAGATAAGCTCTTCAAAATCATCGGGCTGGCGGCTGTCAGAAAGAGGAAGATCAAAAATACCCTTCATAAGACTACCCTTACCAAAAAGGTCTCCGTTTTCGATTGCCTCAAGGCTCATACCTTCGGGATATACGATATAGCATCGCATAGCCCAGATACCGGGATTGCTCGATATATTGAGCTTGATGTCGATATCCCCGGTGGAAGGCAAGATCGTTTCCTTTTCCGGAACGAGGGAAAGTGTAAAACTATCATCTACAGCGGAAAAAACCGGCATCGCACTGCCAATGGTAAGAACAAGCACTAGAATAATACAAACAAGCTTTTTCATATAGCCTCCTTATACAATAGTTTTATGTCACTTTTATCTGATAATATTGTAGCAGAGATGCATATCTCTGTCAATAGTATACAATTATGCCCTCTTCACACAAAAAACAAAAAAGGGCTTTGAAAGCCCTTTTTATCCTATTATAAAATCTATATTTCGGTCGAGTATCTTGATTTTTCTGCCGCCAAAGAAATATAAAACACTCTCTTCTCCCTCAGAGACTGTGAAGGAAACGCCGTGACCGCACTCTGTAAGGCTTTCTGCATTGACCTTATATGCCACGGGCTTTATTTCCCCGTCCTTCAGCATCATAAGAGTTCCGCTTCCTTCTCGCCAGTTGTAGTCACATATCCAATAAAGAGTATCATCAATTTCAAAAACATTTTCAGTACGTACTGCCTCATCGATTAGCTTATCTCCCACGTACATATCGCCTGATTTATTATGGCTTCCGTAATTTTTGAAATACAATAGCTCACCGTTTTCAAGTACTCTCGTATTTATATTATAGACCTTTTCATAAACAAGCTCAGGCTCAGACATCACTCCGTCTTTCAACGTTGATTTATAAACGCTGTCATACGTTGTCTGAGTTCCCGACATAAAGTAAAAGGTATCTTCCGTGCTGTTTGAATATACGTCCGTGAAGCTTATTTCATCGCATTTCACCGTATTCCCTTTATAGGCTATTATACTCTCCCGCTCCCCCATCAGCGCATCACGTTGATATTCCCACATATATTCGCTGAAGTTGTTATAATATAAAAGATCAGTAAAATATACCTTCTCTTTATTCTTTTGGAAAGCTCTGTTATAAAAAATGAGGGGAGTATCATCCTTTATATCTACTCTCGAGGAAATAACATCTACATATCCCCACTGAGAAGTGCTTATACCCGGCTCTGAAAGCTGTATCTCCTTTTCTCCATCATAATAATACACAGTTATTTTATAGAAATAATTGCCGGGATCTCCAGAAAGCCAATATCTGATCCGTGCCTCCTCAGTGCTTTGGGCACTGGGCTTTGAAGTACAATCGTCCTCTATGAAATCTATACATGGAGCAAAGAACTTTTCGTATCTTGAATAGTATATCTCCCCCGTATCGTAGACGGAATAGATATATCCTACGCCGTCTGCCACCTTTGTTTCCCCCTCCTTCGGAGAAACAAAGTAAAGCTCGCCGCTCTCATTCACGTATGCCATAGAGCCGAGAGTGTAGGACATTACCAGTGAAGGCACAGCGCTGTAAAAATCGTCATACTTCCATCCGATATCATATACGCTGTCCGTGTTTCCGAATAATATCTTCTCGTCCTCGGTGAAAACCATAAAGTTGCCGTTTTCTTCGTTCACGTTAAGGGTTTGTATATTTCCGCAAAGCTTTTTCTTGCTGTCTTCAGTTACGGAATATGAATAAAGCGAACTTCCTTCCCGATAAAAGATATTACCCGTTTCAGCAATATAATAAAAGTCGAAAGCCTCTTCGCAGACTGTTCTTTTATTTCCGGAAAGATCGGACAATTTTATTTTGTATTTAAGCGAATATGTAATCACGTCATAATACGTAGAAGAACTGTATACGTCGGTATCAAGAATATCGGACATTTCATTGATAATTTCAAAATCCGTGGGGTATATGATTATCTCTCTTTCTCTGTCAAAGAAAACATCTCTCTTGAATTTATTTTTAGCACCATCAAGAGTATCCTCAAAAAGGCCCTTGAAAATATCTTTTTCAATTACTGTAGGCTCATCTCCTGCGGTACATATATACAGATCGCCATCCTTCATGACCAGTGACTGCTCCGATGATGAAAGATTCATAAGTATAATAACAACAGACACCACCAGCACAAGTGCAACAGCAAGTGCTGACAGAGTGATAACCACCGCTTTTTTCGGTATGTTTATGAGAGATATATTGGAGACTCGGGCTCTTGCATTTGTCTCTACAATATCACCGCCGCAAAGAGGGCATTTATCATGTTCTTTTTTACATTCTATATTGCATTTAGGGCAAAGACGCATATGGGCCTCCTTTCTCAGAATCCTTTCCAAACTCTTTTGAAAAACTTCCGAAATTCCGGTAGTATATCCATTCGAAAATCCGGGACTTTTTATCACAAGTACTGCAGACAGACGCGACAAAGAGCTTAGCCGCAGATTGTCTCCAGAATTTTAGTCATTTGTAGTTAATGCTGGATTTTTGCACGTTTTATGCGTTTGTATAAAACGTGCATCCCTTGATGCACAAGGGTTTATTGATAACATATGACCCTCACTGCCTTTACATCGAACCACTCATCGTCAGGGGTTGGGGGATACAATGACGGAAAATCTGCACACATTCTATACTTCAAAAGCTTTCCTTCAATGTCGGACACAAATTCATATGCAGTATGATGCACTTTTTTCGCTCCCCGGGCGAGCAACGACGGCATCCGCACTTCGATAATATCACATTCAAGGAGAAATCCCTCTGGACTGTAAGAAAAGAGCTCATTATAAATCTCTCCGAATCCGTGATCATCATAAGAATCGTAACCTATGGTAAACTCTCTGATCCTTCCGTTTTCAAACACCTCTTCGCAAAGGGTAACAAGAGTTCCTTTCTCATCATAACTAAGTCCATAACGCTTTTCACCGATCTCTGTGAAGTATTCAAAAAAGTCTCCTACGTCAGTATGAGTTATGGCAACTTTCATTTTTCCATCGGCGCCGTAACCGTATTCATATGTTATTTTGCTCTTTGAAGACTTTCTTTTAAGAAGCTTTCCCCTTTTATTGTTGCCAACAACTATATCGGCACAAAGCGTCGGGTTATAATAACCTCGGTGAAGAACTTCTCCGCCGGTTGCCTGTTCCCATTTTACGATTTTTTCAATGCTGCCACGAAGCTTTTCAAACTGACCTATATATTCTGTTCTCATTTTCTCGAGGCGAAGGTGCGCATTTTCGATGGCAAAATATCTGTTCCTTGCTCTTTCGTTTTTTGAGAGATATTCTTCGCTGCTTTCTTCGTCCTTATTAATGATACCAAACATTGAAAGATCACCGCCCGTACCGCCTAAAAAGCCCGAAAAAAGATCCTTAATATCAAATCCGTCCATTTTCCCTCTGACCTTTACATTTTGTATACATCAAGTATATCCTCATTTTCGTCCCTTGTCAACAAAAGTATTTTGATAATCCATTTGCTTTTCTTATTAAACAAGGGGCTGTTGCAACCGCACCAGCCCCTTATCAAGTATTTATTTATATGTCATTCCCAGTTTGAGTTATAGATATGAAGTCTTATTCCATCTTCGTCATATACCATATATGTTGAGCCAACGCCTTTGATTTCAACAAAAAGCTTTTTATCTACACCGAGCTCTTCATTTTTTACATGATATTCCGTTTTTTCGCCGTCCTCTGTCTTGCCTATATACTCAATGCTGTTACGTGTCATATCAATGTCCATTCTCTCCACGTAATAATGCATTATTGCATCCACCTCATTTGCATCCTTTTTGGAGCAGCCTGCAAAAAGTGCGCAAAGTACAAATGCCGAGCAAACAGCAAGGACTATACTGATAATTCTTTTCATTTTAACACTCCGTTTGTTTTATTTTTACGAACAACAATAGTATAAATCAATGAACTGAAATTGTCAAGCTTGAAACTGACCGACTATTGCTTACTACTTTTCCTGCGATGCATGAACAGATAAAGAGGTATTGCTGCAAGAGGGAAAAGCATTCCCACAAGCAGACCCGCCTTCATTCCCAGCTGTTCCGTAGTGAGCCCTATGGAAGACGCAATACTTACCACATCATCAGACTCCATAACAAAATCCGTTATTACACCAACAAGCTGAGGGCCGACGGAAGCACCCAGATCTCCTCCTGCCGCCATCATAGCAAATATAAATACTCCGCCCGCAGGAAATCTATCGGTTGCAACCACCAGGTTTCCCGGCCAGAGCATTGAAACGCAAAAGCCGCAAAGCCCGCAGGCAACAAGGCCCACTGCCGCAATATTGAAGACGGATGCAGTAAGATAGCATAAAGTTGCTCCCACAGCACCGAAAACGAGAACTCTGCCCATATTCTTTCCGATTTTTGAATACAAAGTTCTGCCAAGTCCAAGCATCGCCGCAAAGAACGTGACTCCAAGAATATCTCCCCAGACCTTCTCAATTCCAAGGGCGGCTTCAAGATAGCCTGAGCTCCACTGAGCCATTGTACACTCAGCGGCGCCTCCGAGAAATATGGCAAAAACGCAGGCCCACAGTCTTTTGTCTTTAAGATATGCTAAAGCCCCCGAAGTCTTTTCTTCTGTGCGAAGTGTTGGTATTTCGCTTGATGCAAAAAGAAAAGCTGAAACAAGCGGTATCAGCGCAAAGAGTGCTGCAAGTATCTGCCACCTTTCTTTACCAAACAAAAGCAGGAACACAGTTGCAACAGGGATAACACCTACAACTCCCCATGCGTATATCGAGTGGAGCTTGCTCATCTCTCGGTCCGGATCCGGTGACGGAAGGGCCGCGATCACAGGGCTTATCAGTACCTCCCCAAGACCTGCCGCCGCTGAGAATATAACCGTTCCGATCACAAGTCCTGCATATACAGCCCTCGGAAACAGTATGGGACTCACCGCATAAAAGGCAAGCCCCACAACTGTCAACACCGGCATCAGCTTTACTGTTTTCGTTATATTGAATTTATGAGAAAAAAAGGAAAATATAAGATCAACTATAAGCTGAGTTACGAAATTGACAAGGACTAACAGTCCCAGCTTAGAATATGATATCCCGTAAAGCTCTCTGAAGGTCAAAAACAAAAGAGGCGGAAGATTTCCAACTATAGACATTGAAATATTGGAAAAATAGCAGGCAAGCTTCAGCATTCTCATCTTATTTCTTGTCATACAAGAGACTTTCCTTCCCAATCGCGTACAATGGGAACTCCCATTACGGTTGCAACGGTGGGAGCAATATCAAGAAGACCGATATCTGATATCTCTTTACCCTTTTCAAAGCTATCACCCACAAACATCATGGGAATAATCATATCCTCGGGAATATCTGCTCCGTGTCCTCTTGCGTGTCCGCCATGGTCTGCAGTAATAATAACAGTGTATCTGTCGCCTGCCGCTTCGATTACCCTTTTCACATTATCAATAGCGACACTGATATATTCAAGATACGTATCTGTCATCCATCCGACATCGTGACCGCCCTTGCTGTCTGTCTCAACCATATAGAGAAACACAAAGTCCGGATCTTTCTCATTTATATAGGAAAGCGCTCTGTCTGTAAGGACTGTATCGCTTGAAGGCTCAGAGTATGACTCTATATATTCTGCTCTGTCAAGGCTTCCCGGGCGTGATAAATCTCTCAGTTCCTCCCAACCGTAAAACATTCCGCAAACAGCTCCCGCGCCTTTCAAAGCTTCAAAAAGACCTGTTACAGGTCTCACGGGAGGAGTGTATGTATTTGAAAGTATTCCGTGTCTCTCGGGGGGGACGGAAAGGAACAATGACATATGGCACGGAAGCGTTACTGAGGGATAGCAGGCGCTTGCGTTCATAGAATATGTTGACATTTTCAAAAGTTCTTCAACATATGTGTTACCGCAAGAGAGAAGGCCATCCGGTCTCATTCCGTCTATTGATATCAAAATAACTTTATTTTTCATTACGTTTACCGCCTATGTGTTATTATCTTTCTTATACCATACTTGAAAGAAAAAATCAACACTAAAAACATATGAGACCTATATTTATTGATCTGGATGTTCTTATGTGACACACTCTCCTTAAAATATCCTGTCTGAAAAGAACATATAAAATCCCGTCATCCATATCAGCTTTTTCATTCATACTGAATACGAGATCTGTTATATGACTCTTGCCGTTCTTTTTAATATTTGTCGTACAGTAAACGAAAAAATAAAGATTCCTATTGAACATATCAAAAGGCTGTCGCAAATAATGCGACAGCCTTTTTTATTTCTTCTCGATCTTATAACCAAGTGCTACAATAAGCTTCAATGTCTCCATTGCTGTATTGCGGTCATATTCTTTTTCAGAATCCGAAAGCTCTCCGTAAGGAACGAGGCACGGTGTTGTCTTTTTTATATCGTCTCGAACCTCTCCGTAAGTCCAGCCCTCCTTTATTCTTCCTGCTGCCCAGTTTTCATGAACATTCTCCGCTATCTTTTCTGTCAGCAAAAGAAGCTCCTCGGGAAGCTTTACTCCTGCAGTATCCACAGGCTCAGGTCTATACATATTATCATTCCTTTCTTTATTTGATCTCACAGCTACAGTATATGATGCAATATCTAAATTAATCCTTATACTTTTCAAGAAATTCAAGCTTATCCCACGACTTTATATCACAGTGACGCTTTGCTCGGTCGCATCTTGTATCTCCGTATTTATAGCCGATGGTACGCATATATGCATTCCAGCGCATATGCTCCGTCTCTCTTCTTATATTGCAATTTTCACAGTCGCAGACATGACTTTTTTTAATTGCCAGGCAAGGATACTTTGCTTCCATGCGCTCCTTATGTACTGCTCTGGCAATTGAGGAAAATCTGAAATACTCATATTCCATATACTTTTCGATCTCTTTGACTATTCTCTCAAGCACCTGATCTTTATCAAATTTATCAAAATCAACATACTCGTCCTGGGGCTTACGCTTTTTAAGAGATTCTAACTGATCCTTATTACAATTTCTGTACATTTCTTTAAGAATATACCAATCTGCATCTCCCCAGTAGGGAACCTTTCCGTCGTAGTTCTCAAGGACCAATGTTCTGAAACTCTTATCATCCATATAACAATGTCTCAGCTGACGCTGCTTTGCTACCCATTCCACATGCTGAGCAAAGGCGCTCTTTTCGATCTCCAGCTCGTCCTTTATAACTTTATATGAATACTGGGCCGAAATATTGCCTATAAATCTCACGTTATAGGGCTGATTACGATAATTTTTAAGATTAGATCCGGCATTACCGACAGCACCAAGGTTCTTAGCTTTTTTCTCGTCAAACACCACCGCGCATATCATGGGAGCATCATCAATAGTGCTTCCCTTTGCATCATCAGCGCTGACATTATGGATATTATCAAATATCCTTCTCAGATTCATCGCAACCTCGATGTTTTTATCGTCATCACCGAGAGTTACAAAGGCAAGCTGGGTTTCGGCAAGTCTTTTACCGCTTTCACCTTCCCTGAATGCTTTTTCAAACTCTTCGGAGTAGCAGTCTATTCCCGTATAAAACCTTATACTGTATTTCGAATCTCCGTCGATAGTCCTGTCGTTGTTCTCTATGATATCGGGGCACTGCATATAAAGCTCGCCCTTTGCACGATCTCCCTCAGAATTATCGAATACGTTTACCTGAAGCTCATAGCCTTTTTCCTGGAAAAACCAGAGAGACGTTTTCAAAAACTCCTTTCCGTATTCGCCGAGGCCGATTATCATAATGGAAATCTTTTTCGTCTGCTTTGCCATTCTTTCGATCGGTCCGAGTATATACGTCTGATCACGGAGAGTTTTCTGAACAAGAAGATTATAGCTGTTGAACCGCTTTACCCTGAAGCCCTTATCAAGATCAACTATTTCATGAAGCCCCTTTTCCAGATCAAAAATCATTCCGGGAGAATCTGTTATTTTCTTTTTGGTTCTCTTATTAAATCTAAAGGGATTCTTGCCGAACGAGTCCATAACGTAGGCTGCGCCGGGACTGCCTGCAAAAACATACAGACTAATGTTTCTCTTTTTTGTATATATTTCTTTGATGGCAATTGCCTGAGAAAGATTTTCCGATTCGTCGTCTCCCATAAGGAATATCTCCATCCTTCTGAATTTTCCCTTCAGATTCAGATGCGCTACATCCTTTTTAAGACAAACCGCTCTAATATTATAAGCACGAAGTATGAGCTCATAATTTTCTTCCTCGTTCTTTTTAAAAACATCGGTGAATACTATCAGCGGCTTGATTTTTCTTTCTTTTTTGTATTCATCGACTACGCTTTCAGCCAGAGCCATGGAGCGCTCATTAAGACAGGACATTATACATATCTTTCTGAAGATGCAAGAGGAAAAGCGAATCTCATCTCTCAGATTTCTGAACAGCGCAAGTACGTTTGTAAAGGTCAGGATAGGGGCTGCCACATATATCGCACATACAGAAAAGAGATATGTAACATATAGCCATTCTGCCTTAATACAAGCAGAGCAAGCTTCCTTTACAAGTTCATAATTCGTATCGAGAATAAATATTCTCAATGCATTATGAAATGCAAGAAGGCAAGGGCGCACATAGTAATTATCATCAATATATTCGTTATGATACAAATATACCGGTATCAGCAAACATACAGCAGATATAAAAATACCAACTGTCAATATCTGAACATATGTAAATACCTTATGCGCACGTTTTTTGTTCTTGCTTCTGATTATCGCCCACACTGAAAAAAATATTGCGAAAAAAACAGCAATACAAAAGCACAGGTAAAATACCTTTTGTTCCATAACACTCTCCAATCAGCCGACAACACATCGGCAATAACATCAGGCTCATATCTGTATGATAAAAGCACCTTCATAGGGTATCTTCTTACAGAACAACCTCACTTATCTCTTTTCTGGTAAGATGGGTTTTCTTTATGAGCAGTTCGGCAAGCCTGTCCAGCTTTTCTTCATTGCTTCTGATTTCGGAAACCGCAAGAGAAAGTTGCTCTGACAGTATTTTATTAACTGCCGCTCTTACTTCTTTATCTTCCCTGGCAGTATCACCAAGAACACAAAGTCCGATACTTGGGTCCATTCCGAAATAGCATATCATTTTGTATGCAAGATCCGTAGCTTCCAGAAGGTCTCCCGATGCACCTGTCGATAAACCTTCGCTATCTCCGTAACAGACTATTTCAGCGGCTCTTCCTCCAAGGGCAGTTCTTATGCGGGAAAGCAGCTCATTTTTTGTATAAAGTCCCTTTCCCTCTCGATCACCATACTGCATATATCCCCCATTATCCCCTCTTGCAACGATAGTTATGTATGAGGGTATCTCACCTGAAAGGGTGCATATGAGTCCGTGTCCCGCTTCGTGTCTTGCTATTCTGAGCAGCTGATCATCGTCTGTCTTTTTTTCGTCTCCGCCGAAAAACGTCTCGTATGCTTCATCGAATATAGACTCTGTTACCTTATCTTCATTATACCTCACAGATATCCTTGCCGCAAGCTCAAATATTGAGCTGAGCTCTGCAAGGCTTCTTCCGGTAGAACGAACGGCAATATTTTCTACATACTCATCAGACAGCTCGTAGCAAACTCTCATGCCAAGCTTCTTTTTTATAAATTTTATCCTATCGTCCTTGGAGGGCAGATCTATCTTGATCCTTCTGTCAAACCTTCGCAAGAACGCACGGTCGAGGCATCTGGGGCTATCGGGATCAGCACTGAAGTTTGTTGCCGCAAGGACAAAAACAGGACGCGACGCATCTTTTTTAAAGCCATCCATTTCAGTAAGTAAAGCCGTCAGAATGCTGTCGTTACTGTTTTGAGACTCACCTGATCCGCGCTCCTTCGCAATTGCATCAATTTCATCTATAAAAAGCACTGAAGGCGCATATTTTCTTGCAGTTCTGAAAAGTTCATGAACAGCTTCGGCGCCTTCGCCGGAGTACTTTTTAAGAAACTGATTACCCTCCGCCGCAATAAATGTTGCATCAGATTCACCTGCCAGCGCCTTTGCAAGCATTGTTTTACCGGTTCCGGGAGGTCCGTAAAGGAGAACTCCTCTTGGATTTTCAAGTCCTTTTTTTCTGTATTTCTTAGGATCCTTCAGGAATGATTCGAAGTGACGAAGCTCGTCCTTCGCATCCTCACCTCCTATAATATCATCAAATACAGTATCAGGCTTTGATACACCGCTGAGAACATTTCCGATATCCTCTGCATCCACGGCAGTCTCAAGCTTGAAATCAAAAAGGCTGATCTCTGCACTCATTTTATCATCGTTCAGCTTTTGGGATGTCTCATAGCTTACAAGCTTATTTGCTCTTGCAAGTCCCGTCATACTGCGTACAAAATGAATACCATCGCAAATTTTGCACACTTCATTGCAAAAACCGTCTTTTGATGAAGCAAGTGAGATCATATCAAATATGCCCTGCTTTGAAAAAGACCTGATCTCTTCCTCGGAATAAATATGTTCTTCTGTCTGCAAAAGGCATATCTGAACACGAGGATACTCCTCTTTAATATGCGAAAATATAACTCTTGCATCTGACTGTGCATCCTCTATATTAAGAAGAACATCAGTACTTCTTATGCCAAAGCTCATATCCAAAAGGACTGCCTTGATATCCCTCTCTTCAAAAATCGCGTCAGCCTCTTCAATGCTTTTTGCACCGAAAAAAGTATAAAGACTACCTTCAGCATTTTGTTTGCAAGCATCCAGAGTATTATTATCGGAAACAACAAGTATTTCCGATGTTTCTTTATTTCTGAAAAGTGAAACTATATTATCATCATCGGGAAGCTCTGTTCCGATCTTTACCATCCTGATATCTTTTACTTTACTGCCTACACGCTCTGATGAAGCTAGGCTGTAAAGCTCATACAGCTCATCATCAATGAATGATCCAGCTCTTGCACTTACAGTTCTTGCATCGGTGCCAGCACCCTCCTCAAACAAAAGTGCTGTATAGACATCCTCTTCTATTTCCACCTTCACTCCGCTTGCCGCCTCAAAGCCCTCAGCTCTTTTTTGCATCTCCATTTTTGCGATCTTTCGCAGATCATTTGCGCTGATATGGTTAAACATGACAACATTTTCCGACGCAAATCTTGAGCAAAGAGCACTTGGAAAGTAGGGAATATTTGTAACGGGATTGATATCCTTCTGAAGCGTCCTGAGTATGACCTTTCTTGATACCTGTGCAAGGTTTTCTGACTCTGCGCCTTCATAAAGCTGTTTTCCCGCATTTGTTGTAAATATGATCACCGTATTAAGAAAGGACACCTTATGATCGGTATAATTATCACGGAGATACCCTCCGTCAAGGATCTGCAAAAACAGATTAATAACTACCGGATGAGCCTTTTCCACTTCATCAAACAAAAGAACACTGCGGGGATTATCCTCAACAAAGCCTGTTACATTACCGCGACCGCCTCCCTTATACACTTTATCTGAGCCGCAGAATTCAAGATTGGATTCCTTATCTGCATATTCGCTCATATCAAAGCGTTTAAACCTTATTTCATTTGCATAATCAAGAGAAGAAAGCACGTTCATAGCTTGGGCAGTCATTTCTGCAAGATAAGTCTTTCCAACTCCGGGAGGGCCTGCAAAAAGGAAAACTGCACCGGGCTTTTTTCTCTTTTTTTCAGTAAGCTTTAAAACCTGTGAACGGTAATATCCCTCCGCCACGGTTCTTACAGCATTATCCTGACCTACAACTAATGAGGAAAGCATGTTCTGAAGGCTTTTTGTATCCTGCACAATGCTCTCAAGCGCGTTTCTTACTTCATCTGCAGTTTTCTTCTCCTCGAGTTCATCCTCTGTGTCGCATTCAAATTCATCTTCAAAGCAGTAAAATTCAGATTCTTCATCAAAGAAATCATCGATCGGCAATTCCTCACTTAAATCCTCTTCAACAACAGTATCAGCAGGTACCTCAATATCCAAAACATTTTTCAGCAACTCAGAAGGGTCCTCTGCTATTGCTTTAGCAAGATGAACGGCACTGATCTCCTCACTGCCCTCAGCTTCAGCCGTTTTTTTAGCCGCTTCAAGCAATTTTTCCATATATTCCGTATCTGCAATTTTATTTGAGTCGGCTTTCTCATATAAACAAGCTAACAGCTTATTCCTATAGCTGTTATGACTCTTTTTATTATCGAGAAGAAGACTCAACGCACAAATAAGCTCCTTATCGTTTGCACGGAGCTCTTCGAGGGAAAGAGTATTGAAAAGATCTATCATCTTTACGATAACCTTTTCGACCATGGGAATGGGCAAACCGTTTATGTCTTCCGGATTTCTAAATCCCAGCAGCTCCGAAAGCAACTTGGAATACTTCATGTTATTCTGGCTCCTTATTATCTTGCTCCGACCTTTGAATCCTTACGTTTTTCATCCTCATCGAGGCCCGAAAACTCAACAAGGTCATGATGCATTTTGGCAAGGTCATTCCTTGATTCTTTGTTATGAGAACCGCTATATATATATCCCTCTGATCTCATATAAGCATTCCATCTGCGGTGCTCCAGCTTCTCTATAATATCACGCTCACTGTCCGTCAGTTCTTCTTCCTTTTTGTATGCGCCGGGAATATTGCACTCTACCCTGGCCTTCATATGTACCGCAGATGCAACGGAAGAGCTGTAGTTATACTCATATCCCCAGAATTCCTCCTCCTTGCCCCACTTAAGATGGCGGGCAAGAGCCTCTGCCTCTACTTCGGAATCGATAATGACGTTCTCCGTTCTAACGTCGCAGATAAAATCAATATCATATGCCTGGCCTCTGTAATTTACGATCCCTTCAAGAGCTTCCCTTGCATCACGGCTATACACAACCGTTTGAATAACGGGTTTTGCTCCTATTCTCTCAAACAGCATTCTCAGATTTACTGCAGTTTTAATATTATCCTTATCGTTGCCCAAGGTTACCATAACGTAGGTTGTATCCTTGAGCTTCATTATTTCATCGGCAAACTGCTTTGTATCAACAGAAATACCGGAATTTATGTTGATAGTATACTCAGCCTCATCCGGAATACTTACTCCGTTATATCTTTTAGACATAAGCTCAGGACACAGAGCAGAAAATTTTTCCTTTGCCAAGGGATCTTTATCAAAGGCATCTATCTTTATTTTGTAACCGTCCATCTGGCAATACCATGAAAGAGATTTCACCATCTCAGTTCCGTATCTGCCCATACCAACGACCACCGCGCCGATATGCTTCATATTATCCTCAGCCTCTTTGGCACTGCTGAAGATCTTTTGGCCGTCATTATACAAAAGATGGGTTATGAGGCTTCTGACCTCATTTATGCGTCTTACCTTCAGGGCGCTTTCTTTATTGCCGTTAAGCAAAAGCTCGCTCTCTATCCTTGTCGTAAAAACATAAAGTCTTGTATTTTCACGATCCTTGTATATATTTCGCAATTTAAGTGCCTGAGATATATTTTCGGCTTCATCGCTTCCCATTACAAACAGATACATGGCAGTATTTTTTATTTTTCTTCTCAGATTAACAGTTAAAATATCGCCTTTGAAGCATACGGCACCAAGTGCTCTTGCACGCTGGATCAGCTCGTAGGTATCCTCTTCCTCTTTTTCAAAAACATCTGTAAATACAATGAGCACCTTTTTATGGTTTTTCTCAATATCCTCAGCAAGTGAAAGAGTTTTTTCGTTCAGCTCTGAGAAGATATAAGTATCCCTGAAAGGAAAGCACTTATATTTCAGATATGATGTTATATTCTTGAAAAAGGAAAGCAAAAATCCAAATGTCAGAATGGGGGCAAGGAGGAGAAGCAAATATGCCAGTGCCGTATAAGGCTCACAGAGCCACTCAAGCCACTCAGGCATATTAGCAACACCGTCTCCGATAATGCTATAATCATCATCAACAGAAAAAGCTCTGATAGCATGATGGAATGCAAGGATTAATGATTTTATAGTATCGAAGCTGTCGCCTCTGTATTTATCAACATATACAGGTAAATTGAGAAAAACGGAAGAGGCCGCCCATCCTCCAAACAGAACATTTACAGGATTAACTCTGACACGGACCTTCTTGAAAAACAGAATAGCAGAAAAAACTATAGCTTCCAAAAAAAGGCATAATGCCAACACAAAACAAAAAAGCCAGATCATATATCCTCCATTTATACAAATGCCAAAATGCGCCGATCAAGTTAAGCTGTCGGCGCATATGACTGTTATTTTTTATTCCAAAGATTATCCATCGCACGTCTGAACTCAGAATCATCCATGTGGCAGATATCACTTATGACAGTGATTCCCATATCACTGGCCCTCTGCCTGATATGTCCTTCATTTGCGGCTCCGTTCAAGGCGCTTGCAACAAGTATTTTCTTTGCATATTCTGAACCGAACTTTTCTGCAACAGAATTAAGTTTAAACAGTTCTTCAACTTCAACATGTCCGTTTTTGCACGAAACAAATATAGGAATGATACCCTTCATAAGAATGGCATCGACTTCATTTTTCGTATCTCCTCCAAGGAGGTCTGCCTCAGCATTTCCGTCCCAGTCAAGAGTAACGCCGGTCATTACATCGTTATATACAGGTTTATCCTCTTCATCGCACAGCTCTCTTGTAACGGCATATACCTTCATTTCAAGAGCCTGTCCCGACTTGATGAGACACTTCTTCACCTGCTCGTTTTTATATGTTACAGTGAGTTTTTCACTGTCTACGGAAAATGACTTAATAAGTCCCGCATTCAGAAGCTTATAGAATATCCATTTGTAGAACACGTAAAAGCCCTTTTGACCTTTGAGGTTTTCCGTTATCTTCTCGATTGATGCAGTAGTGGTAAGAGGATCGTCGTCATGTTCTCTGTAAAGCTCCGCTACATCAAGCACTCTTGTCTGATAATTCCACTGCTTGCAGTTTGAGCTGCAGATATCCCACATAGCATGGATATCTCTGATAAAATACTTATCCATATTCCATATATGTGTTGTGCCTTCTACATCATCATCATATATTATATCGCCGCCATACATACGTATATTTTCGCGAACAGACATATAAGGAAGCTCATCACCCATAATGGTTTTTCCGTCTCCATCGCAGTCGATAAGCTTATTGTACTGGATATTGAAACGATGCACCTGTATTCCTCTGTCCTTATATCTTTCGCTGATGATGCCGACAGCGGCAATATAAAGCTCGTCACCGCCGGTGAGATCAAAGGCGCAGTCCTCATAAGTATCAAGTATCTCCTCAAGAACTTTGACAATGCCCTTGAGATCGTTTTTATTGACAGCTTTATGCAAAAATTCCGTATCGTATCCTCTGTCTCTCAGCACGCTCTCATATCTTTCTGCATGCTTTTTCAAAAGCTTGGACTTATCTCCTATCAGCACAACCCTCTCGGGTGGGTTGATAAGTGTCGCACAAACATTTTCTATGGTTACTTTATCAAAAAATTCAATATACGTCATCTTTTCAATCCCATTTGATTAATTCTGTTTTCAACTTCTTCTGCAATTTCATCAGACATGATCTGCATAAAACGTTTTACATTCATTTTTTCAACAGAGAGATCTATCTCATCATAGATATCCTGATATGCATTGACTTTATCAGTACACTTACGGCACACTCTCATATGTGTATTTACATCAGAAATAAGCTTCAGGCTTTGTTCATTAAGCTCTTCCACAGATACAAACTCAATGATCTCTTCAATGCTTAGATGCTTCATTATCAATTACCTGCCTGATCTTTTTGTTTATTTTGTTTAGCCAATCGCTTATTGATGAAGTTGCACCCTTTTGCATAAAGCAATCCCGAAACAAAGTCTCCCCCAAAAGCATGCCGTCATCCTGCGTTTTTTTCAGACGCGCATCAATTTTTGTAAAGTTACCCTTTGTAAATCCGAGCCATGAATACTTTGTTTCATGTACAAGAAGGCGAAAGGCTTTGTTTCTCATGCTTACAAGAGGTCTGTCACCAAATGTATCTGCAAGCTTTTTTGTTGCATCTTTTCTCGTTGCACCTGTTTCCATCATGAGGTATGAATGGAGAATCCATGTAAGAGACTTGTACGGAGCCGTGCTCATGTCTGCCACTGTGAAAAAGCACTTTTTCAAAAGGTTTACCACATTTTCAGAGGGCTTCTCTATTCCGCGCAACAGTCTGAGATAATACCATACATCACCCTGCAAAAACTTATTCTTATCCGTCAGTTCCCCTGTGAGCTTTCTTTTGTAATCGATAAGAGTTCTTACTCCAAGCGTTCTCAGCCAAGGTCTGAGACCGTCAACATCATCATTAACAGGACCGAAAGGTCCGTCCTTTTTCACATACCTGTTAAGGATCTTTTTAGCCACTTTGGAACGGATCTTCTGCATGATTTCGTCAAAATGGTCGTTTGTCCTGAGCAGTCTGTCGTCATAGCATTTGAGCTTAATGTATTTATATAAAACTGCTTCCGCTATTCTCAGCGCAGTATCTGTAACCGCCCCGTCGCTTTCCAGAAGCTCATTGACCATCATATAGTATTCTTCATCAGTATACTCTCTTTGTGTCATCTAACTGTCCTCATTATATATTATAACAAATATAATATACCATATTTCGACAGTTTCGTCAACAATGAGTATAAACGCTTTTCGCCTTTTCAAAATATCCTGATTATTTTTCTGCCGTATATAACGAGGGATTGATCTGCTTTTTCGCAATAACGTGAGCCTTTTTACTTCTTTAATCGGAATTTATTCTGATGCACTCACCGAAGGTAGCTGTTACCTCGCTATCCACAATTATCCATATCACAGGTACATTCAATGATACGCTCTCATCCGGAAATTCCGCATATCCATCTGTTATAATTATAATTCCCGCAGGCAGTTCATCTTCAAAGTACCCGTGCATACTGTCAAAAATCACAGAAAAACTTGTTCCTCCTCCGCCCACAGGCTCAATGGAAGAAAGCTTTTTTATACTGTCAAATTCAACAGGCTCGGATACTTGAGTGTCGAAAAAGGAAATATAACCCGAAAGATTGCCTATCTGATCTATAGCAGATCCGATCTCGCTCATAGCCTCCGATATAGCTTTATTTGAAATTGATCCCGATGTATCAATAAGAAACCACAGTTTTTCTATCTTACCGCCATCCTTGTTTTCAGAAAAAGAAGGAAGGATCACATCCCCGCCGAATCTGTTATCCGGAGGAATAAAATCATAATCGTACCTATCGTGCTGAATAAAATCGTGAAGCACCTGCCTCCAGTCGATCTTATTGCGCTTGGTTATCCCCTCTATAAATCTTTTGAGTCCGCAGGGGATGCCCGAGCCGTTTTTACCGGATGATTTTGACGCATTTGAAATATAAGTATTCCATGTTTCCTCAAGTATGCTTCCGTAAATATCGATGCTGCCCCAAACGCTGTGATCATCAAGAGAGTAATTCCCTTCGGCAGCATCCGGCAAACCCATAGTATTCCCCACGCTTTTCTGATTGAGAAGCATAAGATATACCTGCTCAGCGCTATACTCTCTGCCCTCCTTGCCATCGGGAGCAAGGTGCATTACCTTCCACCCGTCTATGAGCATCTCCTTTTCTCCCATGGCATCAAGGATCACTGAATTAACTACTATATCACATGCGATATTATAAAGCAGATGCATTTTCCCTTCCGCGCGTGTACAATGCTTCAGCACACAGTGCATCAGCTCATGCAGCATTACGAAACTGAGCTCCCTGTCACTCAGCCGCGCAGCAAAATCAGGATCGAATACGATACGCCTCATATCCGTAAATGCAGTTTCACAATCGGCAAATCCGAAAGGCAGATGCATCAAAAGCCTACCGAAAAAGGGATACCTGTCCAGCATATCTGCCCTTATTGTTATCAGACGATTTGATATTTTCCTCATGATATCGCGATTCATATTCCACCGCCTGCACTATATATATCGGAAATGCTGTCCTTATTTCTTGTTACCCATGTCTGGAAGGTATAGCATTTCATCAGCTTTTCCGAAAGGCCCTCAATAAGGAGAACATCCCTGACAAAGACTACTGCAAAATCCTTCGGAAATCTGAACACATAATCACATACATTTGTTATATTCTGAGGAGTTATACTGTTCTTCTTATCCCTCATAGCGCTGACAAGTCCCTGGGTCAACGCATACATTACATCATGGGTTTTAGGGTACTCTCTGCAACGTCCGTTCATAATATCATTTACAGAGGGAATAGAAAGACAACCCTTACAAAATGCACAGAACTCTATAGCAGTATCGTTCCCTACACAGGCTGCTATCAGCATCTGTTTTTCCGAGGTTATTATTGATTGATTTCTCAGTATCCTGCTGACATACTGCCATGATCTTGGAGTTGGATATGCAAGATCAGAACTTTCAGGCTCAACGCAGAGACGGCTCTCGTCCATTCCGATAAAAGCGATGACCATTTCCGAAATTCCGTTTTTCACCGCCCATTTCTTCCATGACGCAAAATCAGCCTTTACGTTAAAATGCATAAGTCGGTTACAAAGTGCTTTGGGCATCTTATAGCTGACGCTCATATCCGTTACTCTGTTACCTGCCGCAATAACAAAGCAATTATCGGGCAGGCTGTGCTCTCCGATTTTTCTGTCAAGGCATAACTGATATGCTGCCGCCTGTACCTGCTGGGGCGCAGCTGACAGCTCATCCAGAAACAGTAAGTTGATCACTCCGCGGGAAGGGTCCATTTCAAAGATACGGGGCTTCAGCCAATTTGCAAGCTTATGCTCCGTATCTGCTACAGGTACCCCTCGCAGATCAATAGGCGAAAACAAAAGAAGCCTTACATCCGTGATATTCACCTTTACATCATATTCCTTTTCAAGCTTTTCGGCAAGCTGATAGATTGCCTGGGATTTTCCGATTCCCGGTGCGCCCCATAAAAACGGTGTGGTCAGCTCCTTCATGGGAATACGGTCCTCGATTGCCTCTCCTATCACGATTTTCAAAAGACTTATTACCTTCTCCACGGTCGTACCGGGAATATTTAACTCCATATCACTCATGACGCTTTATTCTCCTTTGCATCCTCTTCAAGTTTTTTATCAATTGTTTCAAGCTCACGCATCAGGCCTTCGATCTTCTGCAAATAAGGATTTTCTCTTTCAATATCCTCCTCTGCTTCTTTCATCTGCTGTTTGAGACGTTCCATCTCATCTGAGTATCTTATTGCCCGTTCTGCAAGATGATCAAGAATATAGTCTATCGCCTTCGTACATCCAACAGGTGTTTTGTCCTGATCGATCTCGCAAACGTAGCTTCCTCCATGCGAGCTTTTTATTATAATATAGGGTGATTCCTCCCTCATCTTTGCAGGCAATACGATGGTAAAGCCTTGATAATCTGCAAATATCCTCTCATATACGATTCCGACATTTTCAGAAACGGCAAGAAGTAGCTCCTCTCCGAATGCCGTTCTCTCCTCATTGGGAACAGGCTCCTTAAGCTTCGTATATACATTAAAATCCTTGCGTGCAATATCCGCAAGAGATCTCAGCTTTTCTATCTTTGTGGGAGTTTCGGTTATCACGCACCTCAGATCCTGAAGCTGACGCTGCCTTTCTCTTGAAGCTATTTTTGTTCGCTCAAGCAAATTAGAGACCTCCACTCTCTTTTTAATCAGAGGATTGCCTATTGCAAGTGCCTTTACCTCTGCATATGAAAGGACCGCATCGGCAATATCCGAAATATCTCTCGTAGCTGATGTTCCGCTGAGAAATGAGCTGATAAACTTCTGCTTATTTTCAAGGAGCTGCCAGGAATATGCATCAAAGCTACCTTCGGTTATATATCTGAAAATAAATACTTCTTCGGAAGTATTTCCCTTGCGAAGTATTCGGCCCTCTCGCTGAACCATATCTGCAGGGCGCCACGGCACAGACAGATGATGAAGTGCCACAAGTCTCTCCTGCACGTTTACTCCCACACCAAGCTTTGCCGTTGATCCGATGACCACTTTAAGTTTCCCACTGTTCATATCTGCAAAAAGCTTTTCCCTTGCCTTTTCCGTTGTTGCATCGTGAACATATGCTATTTCCTCGGTCGCAACACCGTATCTTTCAAGCTTTTCACTAAGGCAGTCGTATACATTAAAGCCCTCCTTAGGCGTACCGATATCACAAAACACTACCTGTGTTGACTGTGGAAATCTGCGATATATATCAACGACCTTTGATGCGCAGGCATCTATTTTGGTTGTTTCAAAAGCATAGACCGGGATCGAAGGATCAACAAGTCTTATATCAAGAGCCGCTTTTCTTCCGTCTGTTGTCACCTTTAAAAGGTTGTCCTCTGTGCGTTTGATCTTTTTCAGCCGTATAAGCTCTGTACGCTCTGACAGACTCTTAATATACTTATCCTGCTCCGCACTTTTCTTAACACAGACATCCGTATATCCTGAGAAAAAAGGAATACCTTCCTCATCTTCATCAATACGATGAAAATCACAGATCTGAGCAAAAAGGCTCATAAGCTCACCGAGATTATGAAACGAAGAAAAGCGTGTTACTGTTCGAAGACTTGAGCTGTTTGCGTCCACATCACATTCAATTGCAGTTTCCCTTTTGCCAAAGGTATTCACCCATGAATCAAAAGAGTTTATTCTGTGGAGCTTAAGGGTCTCAGGCTGAAGATACATCTGAAAAGCAAAGAGATCGGCAAGACTGTTTGTCAGCGGAGTACCTGTTGCAAAGATCACTCTGTCAACAAAATGTACCTTCTCAAGCATTTCACGACACTTCTTGCTTGAATTACCTCCAAGTCCCACAATATTGTCAGTACGGGAGCCTATGGGGATATTCTTATAGTTATGGGCTTCATCCACAACAAGGGTATTTATACCGAGAGAATCAAAAGTGATCCATTTTGATTCCTTAGCTTCAGATATAAACTTTGAAAGTTTTTTTGAGAGAGCACCTGCTTTATTATCAAGAGCTGCCTTTTCATATTTATCACTTGTATTGAAAGCTGCTCTTTTCAGCTCATCTATTTCTCGGGTATACTTATTAATATAATATTTTTTGCTCATGACGATCATATCAAAGCTGCTGTATGCCATATATATGGCAACATAATCTCCGCAGGCGATCTTTGCCAGAACACTGTTCCTTCGCTCAGGAGTAAAATCCTTGGAATATACTGCAAGAATATTATCCTTGGGATAAAGATATGTATGGGCATCAACAGTTGCCTTGAGCACATTATTGGGCACAACCACAAGATTTTTTTGGCTCAGTCCAAGTCTTTTCAGCTCATGTACGGAGGATATCATCTCATAGGTCTTACCTGTGCCAACATCATGGGCAAACACAGTATTTGTTCCTGAAAGAAGAACTCTTGCGATGGCATTTCTCTGATGAGGATAGAATTTCACATCCGGATTAAGATCGGGGAGGGAAAGAAATCCACCGTCATATGCTGTGAAGGTATATCCAACAAAAGCTTCGTTATAAAAGCTTTCAAAACGAAGCACACGGCTTCTGTCAGCATATACCCAATCGCGAAAGGCAGCTATGATCTCCTTTTGCCTATCCTGGGCTTCAACAGTTTTGGATTTGTTCAAGATCTGCTCATATTCAAAATATCCGTAAGCTCCTGTGTTTTTGGGAATATAGTCATATACCTTTACGGTTTTGGCATTCAATGTATCCTCAATTATATCAATAGCAGTGAGATACTGTTTTATTGTTCTTGTATTATAAGGATCGATATTTCCGCGAACACCGTATGTTATAGTATTGAGAACAGACTGCTTTGCGCTCTCGGTAGCAGTGATCTTCCAACGCCCAAGCTCCCTTGAAAATGTAACTGAGGGCGCCTTTGACAAACGGAGAAGGTATTTAATAAATTCTGAGTATTCCTTTTCGGGAATCCACGCAGCACCAAGACTGATATGAATATCGCCGATATTTATATATTCGGGAATGATCTTTCTCAATGCCTCAATATTGGACTCAAAATGTCCCCCAAATCTTACATTCGCTTTCTGTGCATTCATAAACTTTTCTCTGGCATTACCGTTGAGATATCTGGCAGATACTACCCAACCGCGGGATATATCATATGGATCTCGCGGGCCAAATACTTCAGGTTCCTGAAAAATAACGCCCTGTAGCGCATCTCGCACACTCTCCATAGTCATTCCCGTCGCTTTTGAAAGGTAGGGCATGTCGACAGTGCCGTATCTGTTAAGACAATCTATCAGCGCTTCATCAGGCCTCATAAGATCGACTATATTAACTTCTTCTTCATCTTCATCCATTATTATCCCAAAAACATCTGTAACTTCGTAACTGTTCATTTCCGTCTTTTCCTTTCACGATACCTTACTATTTTGTATCAGACAATTATTTATAGTTATTCTCTTAATATAACGGTCACAGACGCGTTTTTTTCGCAAAAAATAAAAAAGCCCGTGCAAAGCTGAAATCTTTCAGTTTTGCATGGGCTTTTCATTATCAAAAGCTCACATAATTTGATGGAATATCTTTTGTATAGAGATGAGCGCTGTCTGAAAGGGTGAGCACTTTGGGAACACAATACTTCCCCGCAGAATCCGGCGAAAACTCAATAAGTGTCAGTCCTGTATGGCACATATCAAAATGGGTACAGAACTGGGGATAAGGAATATCGAGAAGGCAGGATAAAAACAAAAGTCCGAAGCCCTGATGAGCAAAGAGAGCTACTCTTTTATCGTTATGCTCCTTGATCCTATACTTTCCGGTATAACGCTCGTGAATATAGCCGAGAGACTCAAAAAACTTATCCGCTTCTCTATATACCCTCTCTACTCCCTTTTCGTAGTTATACTTTGCAATCTCGGGATGATCAAACCAGCGGTCTCCCCTCTCTCTTATTTCTCTGCTTGTGAAAAGATCGATGATCTTTTCGTTATGGAAAAGCCAGGTGTTTCCGCTTCCGTCATCCTTGGGGATAGTCATATCGCACCAGGTATAGTGCTCGTTTGCAAAATCAAGAAGCTCTGCTTCCATTCCCAATTTTTCACAGGTGGGAGCGGCTGTCTGTCTTGCTCTCGTTGATGTGGAAACGTATATTTTGTCGAGTCCCGTTTTTGCTATTTTCTCGGAAAGAGCCTCTGCCTGAAGGTGACCGTGAGGGGTGAGGCTGTCGGGATCGTAAATGGGATCTCCGTGTCTGATATAATAAAATAACATATTAACACCCTTATTTCAGCTTTGTCTTGAGTACTCCGTTCATAGCCGCAACGAAGTCTTCAACGGTCTTTTCTCTCCATTCAGTCTCTGTGGGATAGTAAAGCTCCATATAGTTCTCTTTTACTATCTCAGATGTAATCTTACTGTCGGAGGGATACTTGTGCTGTCGGTTTTCATCTACAGTATATTTAAGAGAAAGGATAGTATCAAAGAATTCATCGCCGATGGTTCCGAACTCAAAGCAAGTAGAGAAAAGCTCCTTATCGCTTTTCTTTGCATCACGGAGTCTGTAATAGAAATCGGTAGTATCGCCTGTTGTGGCATAGAAGGACTCGCTGTCATATGCAATAATATTGTCGTATCCGAATGCCTTCGCCGTTTCCTTCTCCGTCATCTTATCGTATACGGAATTGAATATTACCATATTGTATCTGGGGCCGTAGCCTGAATGGATATCAACGTGGATAATATTTTCATACTCTCCGGAAAGAGTATCCTCAAAAACGCTCTTCAGATAAGTCGTTGACTTTTCGTCACCGTTACCGCCGTAGTAAACTCCCTCGGGATACTCGTACTGTCCCGTAAGAAGCGCATCGGAAACTGTATCTGCGCCAACTGTCAGCGCTTCCTTTGCAAGAGAGAGATAGAATCCCGCCTCGTGCCAGAGAGCATTACCGATCTTTCCCTCAGGCTGAAGGAAGTTCTTCACCTTGGGATATTCCTTATTTGATGAGAGATCGAAATTCTCCCAATCGATAATAAAGTTACGGTTAAGGTCGACGTTGTTTTCATTATATCTGCGATAATATTTCATGCCGTAGGGATTAACGTTTGCAACGACAAGGATTCCTGTATTTTCCTTATCAAGATCAGGATAGATCTCCTCGAAAAATACGTCAAGCATAGTAGAGCCGATATAGCCCTCCATACCGTGAACACCTGTTGTAAGAACGATAAGATTTGTTTTCTTATCCTTGGAGGAAAGATAAATATTGTCAATATAAAGGTCGTCCTCTTCGTCAACGGCATAGCTCTCTGTTTCAACAGTAGCGCCACTGTCTCGAAGCTTCTTTACACGGGACTCGAGATTTTTTCTGACCTCATCGTAGGTATTGAGAAAATACTCGCTGTAATTATACTCCTCTGCCACCTCAGGCTGACGTACAGCGGCAAGGATAACGGGAGGGCCGATAAGGGTTGATAAAAGGATAACAGCAGCAAGTGTGAGACAGATTATAATTATAAGCTTTCTGAAAGAAGCCTTTTTCTTATTCTCCATGATTTTCTCCTTTTTTATCGGGGATTAAAAACATAAACACAAGTGAGCTTATAAGAAGCATTGCGGGATAAGTAAGATAACGGATAATTTCAAAGGCTGTAATCTCTCCGCCGAGGGTGCTGACAACGGACATGGCAACAAGTATCTGTGCGCCGTAAGGAAGCACTCCCTGGAAAATGCAGGAGAAGGTATCAAGAATAGATGCTGTCTTTCTACTGCTGATCCCGTATTTTTCGCTCATTTCACGAGCAATGGGGTTTGCCATAACGATTGCAACTGTGTTATTTGCTGTTGCAATATCCATAAGGCCAACAAGGAGACCGATACCAAGCTGACCGCCCTTCTTACCCTTGAATACTCGGAATATCCACGAAAGGAGAGCCTCAAAACCTCCGTTATATCGGATAAGGCCGCAAAGTGCAGAAACGAGAATTGCAACCATTGAGGTTTCAAACATGCCGGCAGCACCCGCTCCCATGCCGGAAAGGAGCTCATGGAAAGCAACTCCGCCTGTAAGCATCATAATAAGAGAACCTGAAAGAATACCGACAAAAAGAGTGATAAATACGTTGATTCCAATAATTCCGCAAACAAGAACGAGAATATAAGGGATTATATTTATCAAATTGTAGTCGTGAAGGATTTTTTCAGGGATATCCGCGCCTAAGGAAAGAACAAGAATTATTATGATTGAAACAATCGCCGCAGGAACAACTATTGCAAAGTTTGTCTTGAACTTATCCTTCATCTTACAGCCCTGACCGTTGCAGGCAGCAATTGTGGTATCGGAAATAAAGGAAAGATTATCTCCAAACATAGCACCGCCAACAACCGTACCAACGCAAAGAGGAAGAGAAAAACCGCTTCCCTCGCTGATTGCAACAGCAATAGGAGCGATGAGGGTAATTGTACCAACGGAGGTGCCCATAGCGGTTGAAACAAAGCAGCTGACAAGAAAAAGAACAACAACCGCAAGTCTCGGAGGAGTTATGGAAAGCATAAAATATGCAACACTCTCAGCAGACTCTCTGCCAACAACTCCAACGAAAATACCTGCAAGCAGGAATATAAAGATCATGGTTATAATATTCTTATCTCCGACTCCCTCACCCATGATCTCAAATTTTTTATCAAGGGAGACTCCTCTGGTTTGCAAAACTGCAACAAAAATAGATATGAGAAATGCAACTACAACAGGAACTGAGTAAAATCCCATTGGAATTTTCATAACGTACTCGAAAATAATTCCGAGAGCCAAATAAAATACAACGAATACCCCTACAGGTATAAGCGCAAAAGGATTTGATCTTTTCATAAAACTCCACTTTCAATAGATTATTTTAAATATTATATCATACTTTTTCTCGCGTATCAAGATAGTTAATAAAGGACAACACAAGCTCTTTATCAAGATTATCCTGTAAAACAAGAAGTCATTATAGTGTATCATCAAAAAAACCTTCGCCTCTGATAGCGAAGGTTTTTTTCCATTTTCTGACTATAAATGTCATTAATTTAAAACAGACACAGAGGATTTTACCAAATCATGAAAAATGTCCTGCAATATAGTGAAAAACGCGCTAACTATGATCATCCACAAATAGTTTAAACGTTCTATATCTGTACTCAGACCCATTTCCGCTTATTGTAAATACTTTTCAGCCTCCCTGAGAACATGCTTTGCGCTGTCAAATCTCAGTTTTTCAACGGCAGACTCAAAATCAAGCAGATATATCTCGTCTATCTCACTTTCCTGAGGCTTAGGAACCTGGTTCTTATACTCACAAAGAAAATATACAACCTCTTTATCGATTCTTACCCCTTCTCTGACGAAGGTATAGGACTCCTCATGGCGAAATCCATCGATAAAATCAACTGAAACGCCGGTTTCCTCAAGGATCTCACGCCGCGCAGTCTCCATCTCGGTTTCTCCGTTTTCAACGTGGCCCTTGGGAAAGCCGCAGAGCCCTTCAACGGATTTAATTATCAGGCATTTTCTCGTGCCACCTTCATATGTGAAAACAACGGCACCGCAGGATTTTTCCTTTCTGCTTTTCAATCTTGTCACATAATCACCGCCTTTGTTTAATTATAACACATAATCATGGCTTTTTCAACAGTTTATATATCATTGAACATTAAATAGATAACATTAAAGCACAAAAAAACACACCCGATTGGGTGTGTTTTTTTGTGCCTCCCCCTGCTGGGTTAGGGCAGATAAAACGATTGAGTATCGTTTTATCAAGCGGTGTCTGACAAAGCACGATTTTTTCGAGCTGAGTGCATCGAAGCGATGAAAAAAAAGATGCGACTCAGACTGGTGCAAAGCAGAACC
>JAZTXZ010000086.1:0-1545 GCA_045636685.1 Candidatus Avispirillum sp.
AGCAGGTGAGCAGGAGTTCTATGCATCCAGAGGCTTTGAGAATAAGCCCTCCAGATGTAAGGAGTGCCGCGCCGCAAAGAAAAACGCGCAGAGAGGCGAGAGAGAAATGTTCGCTGCTGTATGCGTAGAGTGCGGCAAAGAGTGTCAGGTGCCCTTCAAGCCTACCGAGGGAAAGCCTGTTTATTGCAGCGAGTGCTTCGCAGCAAAGAAAGAGAACAACTAAGCTTACCCGAAATAAAAAACCTGTCTTTCGACAGGTTTTTTATTTTTTTGTGAATTTGTCTGTACAAACAGATTTTTTTATGTTATAATATATTATCTATAAGTATGTTTATAAGGCAGCGGCTGTATTTTTTAAATGTAGATTGTCGCTTGCCGATCGGAGATAATTAATGGAATACGGAAAAAACAGAAATAACAGAAAAAACAATAATCGCGCTCGCGAACTTGATAGGAGAACACCGCGCAGAGATAATGAACGTGCGGACTTTTCTCAGGAGCTTGATGAAACTGTTGTCATTGGCAGAAATGCCGTTAAAGAGCTGCTTATGGGCGGACGTGACGTGGATAAGCTCTATATAACATCGGGAGAACGCGAGGGATCTATTAATCAGCTTTTAGGCATAGCCGCAGAGCGCGCAATACCGATCACCGAGTGCGACAGATCCCGACTTGATACTATGGCAAAGGGTGGAAGGCATCAAGGGATTATCGCAATTGCCGCTGAGCGCAACTATTCGTCTATTGATGAGATACTTGAGTACGCAAAAGAGAAAGATGAGCCTCCGTTCATTGTAGTATGTGACGGTGTTGAAGATCCTCACAATCTTGGTGCTATCATAAGATGCGCGGATTGTTCCGGTGTACATGGTATCATCATTCCAAAAAGACGTGCGGTCGGCCTTACCGCTACGGTTTCCAAATCCTCTGCGGGAGCGCTGGAGCATATGCGCGTTGCAAAGGTTACAAACCTTGCTTCCGCTATTGATGAGCTTAAGGAACGCGGACTTTGGATTTACGCTGCCGATATGGATGGCAGCACGTACTATAAAACGGATATGAAGGGAGCAGTTGCTCTTGTCCTCGGAAGTGAGGGCTTCGGCATATCCAGACTTGTGAAAGAAAAATGTGATTTTACCGTGTCCATTCCTCTTTACGGACAGGTGAATTCTATGAATGTATCCTGCGCTGCGGCAGTTCTTCTTGCCGAGGTCGCAAGGCAGAGAAACGAAAAGGAGGTATAGCTTTGGAAAATAAAGATGTTATGAATCCCGAGAACGCATCTACCGAATCAAAGGAGAAGGATATACTCAAGACCTCTCTTGAGTTTGAAATTTCGGATCAGGCACCGGAGGAGCGTGGATCGAAGTTTACCGTTGATGCGGATATTGCTCCTAAGCGTCCGGAGATAAAGGTTGAGGTTCTTTCTTCTCATAAGGAAGAGGCTGTCGAGCACCCTAAGGAGGAGTTTTCGGTTCCGGACAGTTTCGAAGTGGATGAGAAATACAATACGCAGAGCTTTGTAGAGACTCCTTCAGCGATAAG
>JAZTXZ010000087.1:0-9975 GCA_045636685.1 Candidatus Avispirillum sp.
GTATGGGACTGTTCATCGCAACTCTCTCTCCGAAAGCCTTCAGGTTTTTGTTTTGAGCAGAAAGCTCGGGAATCGGTCTGCGACGGCCGAGAAGAGTGGTTGTATATCCGTCTTCCTTTGCCTTTTCCACTGTATCTTTCAAATATTTATCTACTCCGGGGAAAGTTGCAAGATAGCTGTCTATATACTCTCGTGCCGCCTTTCTCGAAACACGTAAATCCTGTGAAAGAGAAAAGTCGCCTATGCCGTACACTATTCCGAAATTTACTGCCTTGGCCTTTGATCGAAGCTCCTTTGTTACGAGCTCGGGAGCAACCCCGAATACCTTTGCAGCGGTTGATGCGTGAATATCGCCGCCCTCAAGATAAATATTCTGCATTACGCTGTCCCCTGACATCTCCGCAAGAAGACGAAGCTCTATCTGAGAATAATCGGCATCTATGAGGATATGATCTGAGTCAGTTGCTGTAAAGTATCTGCGGAGCTCACGTCCAAGCTGTCCTCTTACGGGAATATTCTGCAAATTTGGATCAGTTGAGGAAAGACGTCCCGTAGCGGTACCTGTCTGATTAAAGCGTGTGTGGATCCTTGAGTTTTCATCAACAAGAGCAATTATGTTTTCACCGTATGTTCCAACAAGCTTTGCAACCTGACGAAAATCAAGAATATCCTCAATTATTTCATGATATGCACGAAGGGATGAAAGCGTTTCCGCGTCTGTTGCATATCCTGTTTTTGTCTTTTTCTTTACGGGAAGGCCAAGATCCTCAAAAAGCACCTCTCCAAGCTGCTTCGGAGAATTAATATTAAACTCCTTGCCTGCCTGAACATATATGCGCTGTGCAAGCTGCTCCTGAAGAGCCGTAAGCTGACTAACATATGAATGCAGCCCCTCAGTATCAAGTCTGAATCCGATTTCTTCCATTTTTGCAAGAACGGGAGAAAGAGGTATCTCTATATCTGATAGAACTCTTTCCATTCCCTGCTCTCCTAAAGCCTTGGAAAGCTCCGGATACAGACGAAGAGCATACCAAGCCTCGTCCCCTTCGCCCTGCTTTGCCTGCTCCCCAAGATATCTGACAACAGACTTTTCAATAGGGTAAGCGCTTTCCCCGGGCGAAAGAAGATATGCTGCGCTCATTGTATCAAATACGCATTTTCCAAAAGAGCCGATTTTAAGCTGATACTTATAAAAAGACTTATAATCATGGCAAATAAATCCCTTTTCAAAAACAGGTAAGGGATCTCCTGTCACTTTATATATACCTTCGCCTGCGGCACAGTAAAGTACTCCGTCACAAACAGACAGTGCAATATCCGTAGTAGACGAAGCGATTTCCTCTGCATTTTTTTCACATACAGAAGGCATTTTCATTTGCTCTTTTAATACCTCTTCTTTGGCATCTTCAAAATCAAATCTTTTTGCAAGACCTGAAAACTCAAGCTTTGTGAATATGGAAAGAAGCTCTGCCTTATCCTCGCCCTCGTGCTCAATATCCTTGAGGGTAACATCCAAAGGCGCTTCGCGGCTGATCTTTGAAAGCGCATAAGACATATATGCATTCTCTTTTCCCGCAATAAGCTTTTCCTTTGCACTTTTTCCGGCTCCGCCGAGATTTTCATCTGCATAAAGCCCATCAAGACTGCCGGCAACACCGATAAGCTTAAATGCTGTTTTTTCGCCTATGCCGGCAACACCGGGAATATTATCGGAGCTATCTCCCATCAGCGCCTTGACGTGGACATACGCCTCAGGGGTGACACCGTATTCACTGCAAAATTTCTCTCTGTCAAAAACGATATCCTCTTTGGTTTTTACGAGGATTACCGAGGTTTTATCTGTTATAAGCTGAAGCGAGTCACGGTCTCCTGTAAGGATATATGAATGGATATTTCCCTCTCGGTCTGCCATTCCCGCTACCGTACCGAGAACATCGTCTGCCTCCCAGCCCTGACACTCGATGACTGTAAAGCCCATCGCCTTTGCAGTCTTCTTTGCCCAGGGAAGCTGAGCCGCAAGCTCATCAGGCATTCCGTGACGGTTTGCTTTATATGCATCATACATTTCATGCCGGAATGTGGGGCCTTTCAAATCGAATGCACAGGCAAGATAATCGGGAGAGATGCCATCTATATGTTTTTTCAGTATATTGATAAATCCGTATACCGCGTTCGTTGGTATTCCTTCTTTTGTTGTAAGAGGACGGATACCGTAAAATGCACGATTCAGAATACTGTTTCCGTCAACTATCAGAAGTTTTTTTAGCTCTTTCATTGCTGTACTTCCTTTAACTTTTAATACTGTTATTTTAACCCAAATTAACTATCCTGTCAATATCAGATAAGAAGGGGCGCCCACAAAAGCATTTCCCTTATTCTGGCATATATACCGAAATATTTGTTTTCATGAAGTGGATTATCACCACGCCCACACTCAATTGTGAAAGAAGGCTTTTCAAATTCTCTGATAAACCAGTCAGTAAGTCCTCCGTATGCACTGAGCCCATCAGGTTCAGCAAGCCTATATCCCGTAAGCTTTGAAAATTTCTTTGCAATACTTGCGGCGCCCTTCGGAATAATGCCGCCCGATGAATAATATATCTCCTCTCCCGCTGAGTGAAGCGTAAGTATCATACGTATACTTTCATCATATTTAATATAACTTGCGAGGGCCGCAGTTTCCGGCTCTGATAAAGGGCATTCTCCCGAGTATCTTGTTCTTCCAGGTAATATCCCATGCTCAATTTCAAGCTTTTTATATTCCTCAAAGCCTGCATTGTAATTATGATTAAGATCCACTCCTCTGGCATTTGCCTGCCATCTTGTAAAGTCCCCTCCGGACATTTTCATTATTCGGTCATAGAGAATATTGTTCTCTTTAATTCCGTTTATTTGCAGGTCTGCGCCATCAGGATTCAGCTGTGGTACGATGCGAAGGCATCGCGCTGCAAATAAGTTTTGCATGCTGATACCAAAGGGCTGCTTCTGATTTTTATAGTATTCACAGCATTCATTTATAAACCTTAAAAGAACAAGAGTTGTTACCCATTCAGCACCATGATGTGCTCCCACATACAAAACACTTTTATCTGCATTTTCATTCCCCAGTGTTATCATATGTATTTTTCTTGAAAGCACCGATTCCCCAATAGATGTTACCCCTAAAAACGGGTACCTGTCCGACATAATATCGATAAACTCGCATACTGCTGCATGATCTGCGGGCACGGAAAAATCCAGCAGAGCCCGGTCTCTGTTTATCTGCTTTTTATATTCTTTTGCCACCAATTCTTTCCTCCGTCGTTTTTTGAAAATATATTCAACAGAAAAAAGATTATGACTTTCAGAATAAAGTTTACAAATTTTTGCCTTGTAATGTTGCTCTGTGTGTGATAAAATACTCAGTGTCGGTTTTTTACGACATCGTACATTTATTGATCGGAGACAATATGTTCAAAAACAGTATTACTGCCCGTTTCCGTATTTTTTCAATAGGCTCGGTCCTTGGGGCAACAATCGCTTCAAAGCTTTTGCTTATTGCCTATATGTGGGCGGCATCAGATATCACCGTGAGCGATATTTTTACTAACGTTTTTCGCTTCGGATATGAAGCATTTGAAATTTTGGCTATAGCATTCGCTATCGCTGTTACAGTATATGCTCACTCTTATTTCGGCAAAAAGACATGCGTTTCATCCTCTCTCTTTTCCCTTGGATGTCTTGCATCGGGAAAAGTTCTCATGTACATATACATGATGCTTTCAAACGAGCTTTCCGGCGCACAGCTCATTTCAAAAGCATTTTCTTATACGGTTGAGATACTCTTTGACGGAGTGCTGATTCTTCTTGCAATTTTATTCAGCTTCACTTTTGCAAAAAAAAGAGCAAATACACGCTTTGCAGACCCTGAGAAAAAGTTTTCTCCGCAAAAAAGCGCTTGTTTTGCCGCAGGCGCGTATTACTTCCTTCTCATTGCCGATCTCTCCCTTGCAAGAGTTATTCCCTTCATTGTAAAATACAATGACCCTACTTTATCGGAAATAAAGGCTATCGTTGCAGATTATCTTTATTATCTTATAGCCCTTCCCGTAAACCTTCTTTTTATTATCCTTGCTATGTTTAGCCTGTCAAAAATCACAGGAAGGCTTAAGCTTAAGCAATATTACGAAAGAAAAAAAGAAAAATAAAAGCATCATTGTTTTGCCGCACACAGGCGGCGGAATGGAGTACAAAATGAAAAATGCAACAAAGCTTCTCTCCCTTATTCTTTTCGTATGCATGTTTGCAGGAATGCTGGTATCCTGCAAGGATGAAAAATATGAAGCATATGACAGAACAGGAGAACCTTACGATTACTATCTTCCCGATTACGTTGATGTATGCGAATACACAGGCATAGAGATCCCCGAGGTCAGCTACGCACCCAGCAAAACAGACATAGAAAACAGAAAGAAGCAGCTTGCAGGCTATTATTGCGATCGTACACAGGATCCTGACCGTCCATGCCAGTTATATGATTACGTTGATATAGTCACAACCTGTAAATTTACCGATACAGGCGAAATCTATCAGCTTCTGAATTTTGAATTGAGTGAGGAAGGCGTAGGTCAGACATTTCTTCTCGGCACAAATAATTTCTGGATTCCCGCAATTGATGATGCTGTCGTCGGTATGAGACAGGGCGAAACCAAAACCGTTACTTTCAATATTCCCGACCCTTACTTTAAAGACTTTTTAAACTCGGGACGAGAGGTTGAGATGGAGATATACCTCAACTATATAGATGAGGTTGACTATACGGGCGTTGATGATCAGTTCTACTACGACCACTACGGATATTATGGAGAAACTCTTGAAAACTCCATTATTGAAGACCTGAGAAAAAAGAACAATGAGAGTATCATTGGCTACAAAGTTGCGATTGCCTGGAATTATATCTGCGATAACAGTAAACTCAAAAAGGTTCCTGAAAAAGAATACCAGGAGATCTATGACAGCCAACTTAACTCTGCACGTTCCGCAGCAGAAAGCAAAGAGCTTACCCTTCTTGAATATGTAAATGAGCAAGGTTATAAGACGCTGGAAGACTATTACGATTATCTTAAGGATTATGCTGAAAATACCTGCTACGAAGAAATGATCCTCTACTATATCATCAGATGCGAAAACCTTAAATACGATGATGCATTTTATGAATCTACCGTTCTCTCAATGACAGAGAAGTATGAGATCACAAACTTTACCGATGCGGAGGATTTCCTCATTTACTATATGGGAGCTGAAAATCTTAACGAATCTGTTCTCATGCAGTATACTCAGAACTGGATCGTTGAAAAAGGTGTTATCCGAAAGGATATTAACCAATTCTTCAGCGATGAACTGAATAAATAAAGCGTATTTAAATAGGAAAACTCCCTGAAATGTAACATTTCAGGGAGTTTTCTTTATTACTTTACAAAAACGGTATTACTCAGATAGTTTGTCCAGAAGCGCTTTTATCGCCTTCATATCCCTATACATATCCTCATTCTTTGCAGGATCGCGAAGGAGCGCCGAGGGATGGTATACCGCGCAGATATGAAACTCTCCCTTTTTAAAAAACTGACCGTGCATCTTTGTGATACGAAATTCGGGATCGATAAGCCGCATCGCAGATATTCTTCCCAAGCATACTATTATCTTCGGACGTATGAGCTTTACCTGCTCGCGGAGATATTTTATGCATGTATCCTGCTCATCAGGGAGCGGATCACGGTTATTGGGGGGACGGCATTTAAGGATATTTGCAATATATACATCATCCCTTTCAATACCAACAGCCGCAAGAAACTTATCAAGATGCTTACCTGCAGCACCAACAAAGGGTATCCCTGTCTTATCCTCATCTGCCCCGGGCGCTTCTCCCACAAACATAATATCTGCTTTTCTGTTTCCGGTTCCTATAACAATATTTGTTCTCGTTGTTCCGAGGGAGCATTTCTGACAGGTCTTACAGGCATTTTCAAGTTCTTCCCATGTCATCGGCATTAAAGTCACCGCCTTTCACACCTATTATACACCATATTTCTAAAAAAACAAAGTATTTATTTAAAGTAAACTTGACCCATCGGATGCAAAATGATATAATGGATGTACGATTTTCACCTCGAAAGGATTAATATATGAACGCAGTAATTTTCGGTGCCGGAAATATCGGCCGCGGCTTTATAGGCGCCCTTTTCTCTCAGGCAGGCCTCAATGTTACATTTATTGACGTAGCAAAGCACGTTATTGAACGAATGAACGCTGATCATCAGTACCCTCTTCATATCGTTGGCGGTAAGGAAGAAAAGATCATAGATATCAAAAATGTTTGTGCTGTTGACGGAAATGACCGTGAGGCAGCGGTAAAAGCTCTTCTTGAGGCTGACATTTGCGCAACCTGCGTTGGTGCCAAGGCTATTAAATTTATCCTTCCCAACTTCGTTGCCGGCGTTAAGGCAAGATTTGCTGAAGGAAAGGCTCCTCTCAATCTTCTTATCTGCGAAAACCTTATGGACGCTGATGAATACATCAGAGAGCTGCTTTCCGAACAGCTCACAGAAGAGGAAATGGCAACTGTAGGCCTTGTAGAAACATCTGTAGGCAGAATGGTTCCCGTTCCCAAGCCCACAGGCGAAAACGACAATCCTCTCAAGATCGCAGTTGAGGAATACGGTGTTCTTCCCGTTGACCGTGCTGCTTTCAAGGGTGAGGTTCCCGAAATCAAGAACATGGTTCCCTTCTCTCCCTTCCACTACTACATTGAGAGAAAGCTCTTTATCCACAACATGGGTCACGCCATCTGCGCGTACCTCGGAAATATGCTTGGCCACGAGTATATCTGCGATTCCATCGTTGATCCCACTGTAAGACTTCTTGTTCACAACGCTATGCTTGAGTCCTGCGATACTCTTGCATCAAAATACGGCACCCCCATCAGACCTCTCCTTGACCACGCAAGCGATCTTATCCGCCGTTTCCACAACCGCGAGCTTGGAGACACATGCGCACGCGTTGGCGGTGATATCCCCCGTAAGCTTGCAAACTCCGACCGCCTTACAGGCGCTGCCAAGAGTTGCGTTGAAAACGGTATTTTCCCTGTATTCATCTGCACAGGAAGCGCTGCTGCACTTCACTGCTACGTTAAGGAAAATGATATAGCACCCGAAGCAGTTTCCGATACACTCATTTCTCTTACCGGTCTTGCAAAGGACGATAAGATCACTCTCTGCACGCTGGAAATGTACGAATATTTCAAAAACGGTGCCCCCCTCAAGGATATTCTCGCAGCAGCTGACGAGAAAAAGCACGAAATACTTGGTATGATCGTTTGATCCTAATATTAAAACACCTGCATGGAAAAACCATGCAGGTGTTTTTTTATCAAAATACCATTTTAATTGCCGCACACTCAACATCAATATCAGTTTCAAGATAAGTTCCGCCAAACTCACCGTCTATTGACCACGGTACCGGATCTGTGGAGCATATCTTCAGATTGGATGTTTTAAAACTATGAACCATTTCTGATTCCGAGTTCTGATACAAAAAACTGTTCAGAAGCTTTTGGGTATCATTGGCATTTTTCGGCTTACGGATAAGAGTTACCTCCATCTCGCCGTCATCATACAGAATATTCTGAAGAATTGGAAGCTCAAAGCCACCGATACGTCTTGAGTTACTTATCATGCCGTATATAAACTCGCCCTCAAGAACATTATCATCATATTCTATTCTCATAGTATATGCCTTAGCCTTTGCAAAGGATTTTATACCTTCAAACACATATGCGGCATGGCCCATGCTCTGCTTCATTTCTCTTCCGGTCTGATAGGAAACATCAGAAAAAAGGCCGAATGCGGCAACATAGATAAAGGGTTTACCGTTAAGCACGCCCAGGTCTATCTCGCGGTCTATTCCCTTTGCTATCTGGGTAGCCGCCGCAGTAGTAACGGTATCGATACGGTGGGTAGCTGCGAAGTCGTTTGTAGTACCGCCGGGAATATAACCGATTTTTACGTCTATATCCTCCTTGAATACAGTACCTGCAACAACATTGAGAGTACCGTCACCTCCGCAACAAACGATGATATCATAATTCTCTCCCTGCTCTTTGATGAGAGATTCTACATCGCCTTCTCCTCTGGTCAGATGTATATTAATATCATAATCCGCTTTTGAAAAGGTATCAACAACACTCATGAGTGTATCCTCAAGAGCGATTTTACCTGAAACAGAATTTATGACAAAAAGCATTTTTTTCATGATATAACAGTTCCTTTCACTGCACTTGCGCCGTTATTGTTTCCAAAAAATTCAGGAAAAGACTCAAATGAGATCTGATTCTTATCACGCTGAATTGATTATAGTATTTTTATTATACAAAGTCAAGTAACATTTTATGAACAGCGATTACAAACTGTATGAATGATTTTATTCTCTTTTGCTGTTGCTTTTTTTTGCGAACCATGATACTATTTCAATATAGTAATTAACAAAAATATCCATCGATTTTGACATTATGTAATATACGATATCGTTTAATGGAGTTATAATGAATTATCAAACAGTAGCCCTTGACTCTTGCAATACCTATGACACAGACACTGTCAGCGCAATACTCGAAAAGCAGTTTGCCTGCGCAGGTATTACAAAAGAGCTGATCAAAGGTAAAAAAATTGTAATAAAGCCCAATCTGGTTATGAACAAGCCTCCCGAATTTGCTGCAACCACTCATCCGTCAGTTATTGCCGCAGCCGCAAGAGTACTTAAAAAGCTGGGAGCAGAAAGTATAAAACTTGCAGAAAGTTCAGGAGGACCGTACACCGAATCTATAATAAGGTCTCATTACAAGACATGCGGTATTATCGATATTGCAGAAGCCGAAGGGATCGAGCTCAATTACGGCACAGGTCACGGCACTATGCATTTTCCCGAGGGTATCAAATGCAAGACGTTCAATATCATTGATCCTATTATTGAGGCCGATGTTATTGTGAATATCTGTAAATTGAAAACTCATTCGCTCACAAAGCTGAGCTGTGGCGTAAAGAATCTTTTCGGCACTGTTCCCGGAGTGGAAAAATTTGAAATGCATGCCCGCTTTCCCGATCAGGAAAGCTTTGTTGAGATGATTTGCGATCTTTGCAGGATGCTTTGCATGCAAAAGGAACTGATAACAGTATGCGACGGTATTACCGGAATGGAGGGTAACGGTCCTACTGGAGGCACACCGAGAGATTACGGCGTTCTTTTAACATCCCGCTGTCCCTTCTGCCTTGATACTGTTGCTGAGTCTCTTCTTTCCTTTGACGGTACGGTTCCCATGCTGAATGCGGCTCGAAACAGAGGCTTCTGCCCTCAGTCGGTATCAGAAATTGAGCTTATCGGCAGTAATGTGGAAGATAACGTTACAAAAGATGTAATACTTCCCGATACGCAGAAGTTTAATATTCTGCGATCCTTACCAAACCTTTTCGGAGGAAAAATTGCAAAGCTTTTTGAGCCGAAGCCTGCCATAAACAAAAAGACATGTATCGGTTGCGGAGTATGCGCACGATCTTGCCCTCAGCATACCATCACAATAAAAAACAAAAAAGCAGTCATCGACTACAAAAAGTGTATCCGATGCTACTGCTGCCAGGAGCTTTGCCCTATAAACTCCGTAAATATCAAACAGAATTTTATAATAAAGATCATTCAGTAACCGGATATGCTGAGTGAAGAAAGTAGCTTATATTATGAAACTTACAGTAAAGGCACCTGCGAAAATCAATCTCTATCTCGACGTTGTTGAGCGTTGCGAAAACGGATATCACAATATTGAAAGCATTATGCATACCGTTTCCCTTTCTGACATAATAACAGTCCAGCTCACAGCCAAGGAAATCGAGCTTTCATCAAACTTCCCTCATGTACCGACAGATGAAAAAAACATTGCCTACAAGGCGGCAA
>JAZTXZ010000088.1:0-10912 GCA_045636685.1 Candidatus Avispirillum sp.
CCTCCATACCGTCGCCATCATAATCAATGAATTTACTTGAGGAGCCAACAGTAAAGTTGTTTCTGTTATGATTGAATAAGGTGAGCGGTCTGATATTTGTAGTAAATGTTACACCCTCTGCACTCTTGTTTTCAAGAATTACTGTATAAATATTCGCAATGCCCTCTATCCGCTGTGCTTCCTTACCTATAAGACGGAGCGCAGAGCCCGTGTTTGCAACAACACTTGCATAAGACCTCGACATAGTCAGGTCTCCGGTAAGGGAAAGCTCGCCTTTCAGATCAAGCTTCGCCCTGTAATATGCACCGTAATCATAGTATCCATTAATGTGCAAGTCACCATCGATTGTATACGATGTATTTTCGCCACATAAAGATCGGAGCCGTCTACTGTTACGGTTTCAGCGCAGATATTACTTTGCAGCACATAATCCTTCGTTATATATACTGCAGGATACCTTGTTCCGTCATCAGAGAATGTTGCATTTGAGTATACATAAACTGTACCGTCAAAAGGATTGGCGTTACAATTAATATTTCCGTAAAGGCTAATACTTCCCTTTACGCCTTCAGGGTTTGTTACAATGAGATTATTATAGCTTCCACTTACGGTTTGCTGTTCTGATCCACAGAAAAAAGCGGTAAAACCGATACAAGCGTTGTAAGTATCAACAATACAGAAACAAATTTTTTCATATATTCATCTCCTTAATTTTATCTTATAAAAATATTATAACATTATTAATTTTATTATACAATTCAAAACACGAACAACTACCTTTTATTGCAATTCCATCAAACGGTTATTTTTAACTCGAATATCTGCGGACATTGTCAGCAAAATAATAAAAAAGATATTCGGGAGGAACAATGAAAAAACTGATATTTTCAGCAACTGCTATTATGCTTTCAGTTATTTTCTGTATAAGTGCTTGGGCCAATAACTCAAACATCCCCGTTTCCGATGGGCGGGGACATACTGAAACGGAGTCATACAACTGGTATTGCAAGAAAAGCGAAGGAAACCATCAACCGCCCCTCGATTCTCTTCTCTCTTTTGTGGAAAAAGACGGCCTCAGCGCTTATTATATAGACAAGAAGAACTATGACTTCAGCGCTGAGGAAAAGGTTATATACCTGACCTTTGACGCAGGATACGAAAACGGAAACGTTGAGAAGATACTTGATATAATGAAAGCCGAGGATGTTACGGGAGCGTTCTTTATTCTTGAAAATCTTGTGAAACGAAATCCCGAGCTTGTTAAAAGAATGAACGACGAGGGGCACCTAGTCTGTAACCACACAGCAACACACCCCGATATGTCCAAAAAAGCCACGAAAGAGACGTTTATGCAGGAGCTTTGGGCATTGGAGGACGTCTGCGAGGAGGCGGGAATCAAGCTTGCTCCCTACTATAGACCACCCGAGGGCCGCTTCTCGGAGAACAATCTGAAGATTGCTGCTGAAAACGGATATAAAACTATCTTCTGGAGCTTTGCATATGCAGATTGGGATAACAACGCCCAGGCTTCCCCTGAGGCGGCAATTGAGAAGGTCATTTCCGGCACCCATAACGGAGAGGTTATTCTTCTCCACCCTACGTCAGCCACCAACGCAGAGATTCTTGATGATCTTATAAAAGAATGGAAATCCATGGGTTTCAGATTCGGAACCCTTGATGAACTGACAAAGTAAAGTTCATCAAGGCTCACTAATTGTCTTCTTTAACACAAAAAGCAGTTGCCGTGGCAACTGCTTTTTTCTTATTTATTCTGAATATACTCATCAATAGCTTTAGCAGCGGTCTTTCCTGCGCCCATGGCGAGGATTACCGTTGCGGCGCCTGTTACGGCGTCGCCGCCTGCATAGACTGCATCCTTTGATGTTTTACCCGTCTGCTCCTCAACGATGATTCCGCCTCGCCTATTTACCTCAAGGCCCTCTGTTGTGGACTTGATGAGGGGATTGGGAGACGTACCGATGGACATTATTACACAGTCAACATCCATTACAAACTCGCTATCCGGGACTGCCACAGGGGCTCTTCTGCCGCGCTCATCGGGCTCACCAAGCTCCATTCTGATACATTCCATAGCCATAACGCTTCCGTTTTTCGGATCACGCTTATCTTCGGGATTATTATATCCGATAATACGGGTAGGATTATTGAGAAGATTGAACTTTACGCCTTCCTCCATTGCGTGCTCAACCTCTTCTCGGCGGGCAGGCAATTCATCAAGGGAACGGCGGTATACGATATATACATTCTCCGCGCCAAGTCTCAGAGCAGTTCTTGCTGCATCCATAGCAACGTTTCCGCCGCCTACAACGGCCACGTTCTTAGCTTTCATTATAGGAGTATCAGAATCCGCTTTGTAAGCCTTCATGAGGTTAGAACGGGTCAAAAACTCATTTGCGGAATATACGCCCTTGAGGCTTTCTCCGGGGATGCCCATAAATCTGGGAAGTCCTGCACCGCTTCCGATAAACACAGCAGAATATCCCATTTCAAAAAGCTCATCCACGGTAATCGTTTTACCGATCACAACATTTGTTTCTATATCAACACCGAGAGCTTTCAGCGTTTCTATCTCTTTTGCTACGATTGATTTTGGCAGTCTGAACTCGGGTATACCATATACCAGCACGCCTCCTGCAAGATGGAGTGCTTCAAAGACAGTTACCTTATATCCCTTTTTGGCAAGATCTCCCGCGCAAGTAAGTCCGGAAGGGCCACTGCCGACTACAGCTACCTTATATCCGTTGAACTTTGGAATCGCAGGATGCTCTTCGCTATGGGCATTATGCCAATCGGCAACAAATCTCTCAAGGCGACCGATTGCTACGGCCTCGCCCTTGATACCGCGCACGCATCTTTTCTCGCACTGGTTTTCCTGAGGGCATACTCTGCCGCAAACCGCGGGCAGACTTGAAGACTCATGAATTATATGATAGGCCTCTTCAAAATCCCCTTCTTTTACCTTCTGGATAAATGCGGGGATATTGATATTTACGGGACATCCTGAAACGCAGGGCATATTTTTACAATTAAGACAACGAGTTGCCTCCATGAGAGCAATTTCCTCGGTATAACCGAGTGCTACCTCATGGAAATTGCGGGCTCTGATCTTAGGATCCTGAGAAGGCATAGGGTTGCGAGGCATTTTCATATCAGCCATTTTCGCGTGCCTCCTTGAAAAGATTACAAGTTTCCTCATATGCATGACGCTCAAATTCGCCATACATATTTCCTCTCTGCATAGCTTCATCAAAGTCAACGAGGAAGCCATCGAAATCAGGGCCGTCAACACAGGCAAACTTAGTTTCACCGCCGACGGTAAGGCGGCATCCTCCGCACATACCTGTTCCGTCTATCATTATGGGATTCATGGATACAGTGGTCTTTACGCCCAAGGGTTTAGTTGTTGCAACAACGAATTTCATCATTACGAGAGGTCCTATGGCAATGACCTCATCATAATCCTCCCCAGCGTCGATTGCCGCCTTAAGAGGAGCTGTAACCACTCCCTTTTCTCCATAGGATCCGTCATCTGTCATAACTGTAAGCTTATCTGAACAAGCCTTGAATTCATCCTCAAGGATAAGCAGATCCTTTGAACGAAAACCAACAATGGAATGAACTTCGCAGCCGAGAGAATGAAGCTTCTGCGCCACGGGAAGAGCAATTGCGCATCCCACGCCGCCGCCAACTATGCAGACCTTTTTGAGTCCCTCGGTCTCCGTAGGGCGTCCGAGAGGGCCAACGAAATCACAGATATATTCACCCTCCTCTTTAACGGAGAGCTTTTTTGTAGTCGCTCCGACTACCTGGAATATTATCTTAACGGTGCCTGCTTCTCTGTCGTAGCCTGCTACTGTGAGAGGTATTCTCTCACCCTCGCTGTCCACTCTGAGAATGATGAACTGGCCTGCCTCTGCTTTTTTCGCAACAAGGGGCGCTTCAACATCCATCATTACGACAAAGGGATTAAGCACCTTTTTATTTACTATTTTATACATACAAAAACCTTTCAGCCAACATCCTGTATATAAAATATGTTACTTGAAGTATAACACACCCCTTCCTTTTTGTCCACACATTATTTCAAAAAGGGGCTTTTTTACAGCACCCTTTTTTACTGTTTTACCTACTAAAGGACATTTGAGGATGTTTAAATCAACTGAATTGGCTTCCCAATGCCAAAGCCCCTATGGCAGATTCTTTTACTCTGCCATAGGGGCTTTTAATCATTGCCATTCTTTATCGATTCTGTTTAAAAAACAGCAGTGCATTATCGCTTCATAATTCAGTATCTGTCATGTACCTGTTGCGACTCTTATAAGAAGGTTTGCATCAAGGCTGTTGACCTTGCAGTCACCGTCAAGATCTGCGGCAATTCTTTGCTCTTCCGTCAGAGATATAACTCCTGCAAACACTCTCTTGAGCATATTCGTATCCTTAGCATTAACATTTCCGTCTCCGTCAAGGTCTCCCAAAAGCACGTCTTCTCCACCGCCCTCTTCGTAATCGAAAACGTTTACTGTAACTGTAGCGGAAAGTCCACACTCAGTTACAACAGTAATCGTTGCCGTTCCAATAGAAAGAGTTTCAAATTCGATCCAATCATCTGATGCTTCCAAAAGCCCAATTACAGAATCATCACTGATTATTACTTCCGAAATATAATCGTAAGTTCCCAAAGGTGCGAAAAAGCAGCTGACACTGGCAATTTCATATATAGGCACATTAAGGTCGCCGACATGATCAAACTCAATCGAAACGGGTTTCTTCTTTTCTATTATTCCCACCTGATAATTTATTGTTTCATCACTACTGTAATGAGCAGAATAGAAGGAATAAGTCTCGCCTGCTGTCATCTCTAACTCAAGCATAAAGTTAAGACCGCGATAGCCGTCATCATCGTGTTCAAAGAATTCTCCTGTAACTGCATCAAAACGATATAAGTAGGGGTCGCCATACTCGCAATAAGAGAAAATTGTATAGGTACCGCTTTTCTCAGGAGTAAAGTTAAAATATGTTCTTTCGGAAGGAAGCTGAGTTACCTCAACAGTTTTATCAAGCTCCAAAGTCATGTATTCTATCGTTTTTACTGTAACGGCAAATTTTTCTGAAACAAGTCCGTTTTTTGTTTCAATCCAGATATTGCAACTTCCTTCACCAACCGCTTTCAAGTCAAAAGAATCACGGTTTATATTCACTACTTCTACTATACCTTTATTATCGGTATATACTTCAAAGGGATCGGGAATTGCGAGACGCTCACCAAAGTTTACACTATAATACTCGGTATTACCGGTATAAATTATATGATTATTGTATTCTTCGATTTCTACAAAGGTGGCAGGTTTGCCTTTTGTGACTGTTACGGTATATTCCGAAGCGCCGGCGAAGCTTTCGCAAGCAAGCCAATATACGGTACCTTCTTCCATGTAAGCACATACGGTAAAATCATTTTCCGTATAACTGTCATCATTTGATTCAAGTATCTGGTTTTCGGAATCATATATAAGACCTACCGTATCACAATCTCCGTTACTCATGAAAACATAATATCCGCTTTCGTCTGGGATAAACTGATAAACAGCATCATGAGAATAATCTGTTTCACTTGTTGGTGTCACAGTGATAACTTCATCAAGCTTGATGCTATTTGTCTCCTGGCAAACAACCTCTGTAAATCCACTGCTACCGTATTCATCGGTAACAGTTACAGTTATGCTTCCCGCTTCGTTGAAAACAAGTGTTGCTTCTGTATCTGAAATCTCTGTGACAGTTGCGATATCACTGCTTACAGACCAATTGCATTTTCCAAGAAAACTGTTTATGGGAAGTGAGCTTGCTTTGAGATATACAGTAGAGCCGACACGAATTATATTAGAATAATCAACTAAAATAGAAACAGACTCCGGAGGAACAGTTTTTGAAATGCCTACGGTACAGGACATCTCCTCACCGTCCAAGGAGGTAACAAGAGTATATCTTTCACCTTTTTCAAGGTACGCCTTTGCTACCGTTAACATTTCTTCGTGTAAAAACTCTCTCTTCGAAACTATCGACCACTGGCTGTCATATATAACGTTCATAACACTATTATCTGCAATAAAGCAATAGTATCCCGACTCTTCGGGCACAAAAATATAACTTTCGGAAATTTTGGGCCAGTACAAGTCAACTTTCTTTTCTTCATCAAGAGCGATTTCGGGAGGTGTTATACAGGTGATCTCGTAGCTTGCAAAAAGACCGCCACCTGATGCGCTTACAGTCACTTTACCCTCCTTCTTAAGGGTTATACCACAAGCAACGCTGTCATACCCGTCAATACTTGCAACATCTTCGTTATCAATACTCCAATCAACTGTAGGGCAAAAGCTATCCTCGGGGAAGCATTTTATAACAAAAGCAATATAATTTCCCGGATAATTGCCTGCCATAATAACAGGATCAAGTTCCATGGAAGTAGGCAGAATTGCTTCTTCCAGAACTACGGTATATGCACCCCCGTCATTATACAAAGTGCTGCAAATGAGATAATAAGTTTCTCCCGCTTTCATTTCACAGCCTACAATGAAATTCACATCGTCGACGTTACAGTCATCGTTAGAGGACAATTCTTTTCCCTCGGCATCAATAATTCGACCTATTGGGTCAACATTATCAGTTGATGATTTAAAAACATAACATCCGTCTTTCTCGGGAACGAAGGCAAATATTTCTTCTTCCGGCCCATTAATTGTGATCTCTTCACCCAATGCTATAGGTTTAGCTTTCACATCCCAGGCGCCGACTGCAAAAGAAGAAAAAAGCATAGAAAAAACAAGAACAAAAGAAATCGCAATTGATAACTTTTTCATTTTCAATTTTCCTTTCTTGGCTTTTATATAAAATTGAAAAATCCGCCTACCGATCCGACGGATTTTAATTATTAATGATATCATATCACATAGTAATTTGACTGTCAATTAATGAGGATATAAAGATTAATAAAAAATGAACTCCTTAAAATTCCAAGGAGTTCATTTTTGATATTCTGGGAGATCAGTTCTCTTCCTTCTTATTGTCCTCAGCCTTTTCTTCGGTCTCGGGCTTTTTTTCTTCGTCATCGCCGTTAGCCCACTCGTCAACCTTTTTTACACCGGTCTTTGCAGTATTTGCAAAAGCTTTGCCAAGGTCACGGAATGCATGACCGAGACCCTTACCGGCGGTCTTCCAGCTATCCTTAAGATCTGCCATCGGTTTATGCCTCCTTTTAATTATTTATATTAACAGTATATATCATTCTATGTTTTTTGTCAATGCGGATTGTAAAAGTCGGTAATGGATAAATATAGTATAAGAGGTCAACACCGCAGGAATACTAACAACCCAATTTAAAGTTTGGCGGTGTACACCCTTCGATTCCCCGTTCAATACGGGAATCAAAAAAAAAGGACATCCTTTCGGATGTCCTTTTTTTGGTGACCCGTGGGGGAATCGAACCCCCGTTACTGCCGTGAAAGGGCGGTGTCTTAACCTCTTGACCAACGGGCCTGGTAGCGGAAGTTGGACTTGAACCCACGACCTACCGGGTATGAACCGGTTGCTCTAGCCAACTGAGCTATTCCGCCACGCGCTTGATTATTATAGCATGCACTACCCCCTTTGTCAATACATTTTTTAAATTTTTTTAATTATTTTTCTGCAAATTTCTATTATACGACACGGTTGTTTTTATTCACTATTTATGATATACTTAACAAACACAAAATCACACTCTTTAAACGCTTTCGGAAAGGAGAACGATATGGAACAGGAAGGCATTCGCAATATGTATTCTCAGTTAGGTGTAGAAACTTACTACAAAGAATACGGAAATGACTATAACAATCCCCATGCCGAAATAATAAACAAACTGCTTTCCGATGTTGATGCCGGAGAGACTATCCTCGATCTTTGCTGCGGCTCCGGCGAGGTTACAAAAAACTTTCCGGATAAAGAAATCATGGGCTGTGATCCTTTTACTTTTGAGCTTTACAAAAAGGAAACTGGAAGACCGGTTCTTACTTTCTCCTTTAAAGACATAGCTCTGGGTGCACTGTCCTCCTACAGATTTGATACGGTTATATGTAGCTTTGCTCTTCATCTTTGTGACACTTCCCTTCTCAACACCGTTCTCTTTCAGCTTGCTATGATAAGCAACAAACTTATCATTCTCACTCCTCATAAAAGACCTGCCATAAACATGTACTGGAAGCTTGAAAAAGAGACTATAGTCGACAGAGTTCGCATGAGAGAGTATTCAAAAAACATGTGATCAATATATTATCCCCTGCAAAGTTATGATACTTTGCAGGGGATATTTACTTATAATATATTAACTTTTCTTATCAAAAACTTCTCTTATTATCTCCACGATCTTGAATTTTACTTTATATTTTTTATTCTCGCTTTCGGTTATGGCTCTATACTGTCCTTCGGTAAAACCTGCTGCAATAAATACCTCTTCTCTTTCAGATGCAGTAGCTGTGCAAAGAGGCGGATATAGAACACACCACCAGTTCTGTCCTGCTGCATCACCTATAAGAACCCGCAGAGACGTATACTCTCCCGCCGGAAGAACAAACCCTTCATACTCCCTTTCCGGATAAGGTTCCTTTCCAAGGGTGATCTCAACATTATAGCTGTATCCTTCTTCTGCGATTTTTCTTTCTGCAGCTTTTTTCAGGCTTTTAATTGCCTTTTCTGTTTTGATATACGCTTCATCCGAGTCAGAAGCTTCTATTTTTTCGGCTTCCTTCAATACCGCGTCACGAACCTTGAGCTTTAAATTCTGATCCGCTTCAGAATCGGAATTTGCAAGAACATGGAGCCTGATCATATTATCATATATCTCCGCTTCCCCGTTTACGGGAAGAACTGACAGAAGCATCAGCATCGACATAAAAGATATACAGCATATAAGTATTATTTTTGCTTTCATATTAAAATCTCCTTTTCTTTCGGTAGAGTATTATTCCCCGAAGAAAAGGAGATTATTCATTATTATACAAGTCTTGATCGCATTGAACCGGCTATAAAAGCATCAATGCTCTTCATCATATCTGCAAGGCATCGTGCGCGGGCTTCTGCCGATCCCCATGCCATATGAGGAGTGAGACATACGTTGGGAAGCTCCCTTACTTCAAAATAGGGGCTATCCTCTCTGAAGGGCTCTGCAGTATAAACGTCTACACCTATAGCTCCTATGTTTCCCTCTTTAACAGCTTCGCAGAGAGCTTTTTCATCGCAGACAGCTCCTCTCGCCACGTTAACAAGGATAGCGTCCTTCTTCATCATTGCGATGCGCTCTGCATTTATAAGATTTCTTGTTCCATCGTTAAGCGGTGTATGGACAGTTATTATATCAGCCTCTTTGCAAAGAGTATCAATATCCACACACTCGAAATCCGGGTCGGGAGTTCTTTTATTTGCAATGACCTTACATCCGAAAGCAGCTGCTATTGCGGCAACCTTTTTTCCGATATTACCAAGGCCTACGATACCCCATGTTTTACCTGCAATTTCGTGATAAACAGGAGTCAGCTTATTTGCAATATTACCTCTTGAATACTCGCCGCTTTCAACGAAGGAGTTATACTCGGGAAGGTGAGTTGCGAGGGAAAGCACCATGGAAACGGTGAGCTGTGCTACGCTATCCGTTGAATATCCTACAACGTTACAAACGCCGATCCCTTTCTCCTTCATATATTCAAGATCAACGTTATCAAAGCCCGTTGCCGCGATACAGATAAGCTTTAAGCTATCGTTCTCGCCCACGGTGGTCTTATTAAGCTTTACTTTATTTACGAGCACCGCATCGGCTCCGCTGAGTCTTTCTTTTATCTCTTCGGGAGCAGTAGAGGGATATACTACAACCTCGCCGTATTTATTAAGAGGAGAAAGATCAAGGTCTTCTCCGAGAGTTGCTGCATCGAGAAGTACGATTTTCATAGAAATATTCCTTTACTTATAAATAACGATTTCATAAAAAACAATAGCGGCTGACTTTACGTCAGCCGCCAATTGAATTACTTGAACTTACGCTTTCTTGCTGCCTCAGACTTCTTCTTCTTCTTTACGCTGGGCTTTTCATAGCATTCTCTTTTGCGAAGCTCGGCCTGGATACCGGATCTCTGGCACTGACGCTTGAAGCGACGAAGCGCACTATCAAGAGACTCGTTCTCTTTTACTCTAATTTCTGCCATTGTTCTGTTTCCCTCCCTTCGCCTTACGCACATAGGAAAGTGCCGAATTGCACTTCTTAAATATTATATCCTCATATGCGCAGCTTGTCAAGCATATTTTTTCGTTTTTTACAATTATTTTGCAACGATATTTACAATCTTACCGGGAACATAGATCTCCTTGATGATGGTCTTACCGTCGAGGAGGCTTGCGATCTTCTCATCTGCCTTTGCAGCTGCGATCGCGCTGTCCTTATCAGCATTTGCCGCAATAACTACTGTTCCCTTCAGCTTACCGGAAATCTGAACTGCGATCTCGATAGTTGCATCAACTGTCTTTGCCTCATCATACTCAGGCCATACGGAAACTGTACAGATTCCATCGAAGCCTTTCTGCTCCCAGATTTCATCACAGATATGAGGAGCAAAGGGGCTCAGAAGCTGCAGGAAAGTCTTCAGTTCTGCTCTGTTGCATGTCTTATCAATCTGATTAAGAAGTCCCATAAGAGCTGCAATCGCAGTGTTGGGCTTCAAACCATCAATGTCTTCGGTAACCTTTTTGATTGTCTTATGCATTGCAGACATGTTAGCTGCAGAGTATTCGACATCAGTATCCTTGATATTCTCAGCCATTGTCCAAACACGGTCAAGGACACGCTTGCAGCCCTTAACAGCCTTGGGAGACCATGTAG
>JAZTXZ010000089.1:0-46230 GCA_045636685.1 Candidatus Avispirillum sp.
GCGAACTATCATTCTTACCGTGGTACAATCTGCGACATTTATTATCTCGACGCAGAGAATAATAAAATAAGCCTTCTGTCAACCGATGAAATCCCTGAATGCGATGTTGTAATTGAATTGACATTTGATGATCGTGATACCGTTAAAAAGTTCTTGGGCACGGAGCCAAACCCCGAATGGTCTTTGGATGAATACAAGTTTACATTTGACATCACAAAAGAAAATAATCAGATTCTTGTTGAGGATGGATTCTATGACACCGTTTCTATGAATACCCAAATTGAAATAACTGCATCAAGCTTTATCTATATGGATTCTGATTTCTTCTTTATTGCTGCGGTCACCTATAATGAAACAGAGTATTTGCATTTTGAAGATGGTATCCAAAACATCCAAGAATATATTAATGAACATAAGAGTTTGATTTGAGAAATTCGCAAAAGGAAAGCGCCGATTTGCACCCCTTAAACCCAATATGCACCCCCTGAACTAAAAATGCACCCCCTAAAATGACGTTGCACCCCCTTGCCACAAAAGGGGGTGCATTTGTATTAAAATTTGGGTTAGTCTTCAAAAAGAAAGCAACCCAATCGGGTTGCTTTTCTTTTTGCCTGAGAAAGATTTGAACCGAGCGCCGGGCAAATCTCAATTCTCCGACAAATAAGAAACAACAGATTGATACATCGTATCGCAGTCTGCCGAAAAGGACGTCTCTTAAAGATTTTGTGTTATTCTTCTGCTTCTTTTGCCAAGCGTGAATATATAGAATAAAATTCTTCATCCGCAAGCAACGGATCATTCTTGAAGATATCGCACAGACACTCATAAGCTTTTGGAGTAGCAGCCTTATCAAACCAATATACCGCTTCGATAACATTCTGTTTTAAGCCATAGCGTCCCTTATAATAGCCATAACCTATATCATAAGCTGAAGCCTTGCCGTCAGGATTGCTATTCTGTATTTTCCAGGAGAAATAACTCTTATTGCTTATTACCTCCATATAATAAATCCATTTTCCGGCAACACGGTCATAATGGCGCTTTCTTTCAATCGCCTCACAGGTATCCGGATCTATTACTATAGCCGTTCCGTTTTCGTTCGCGCGGAATCTTTTAAGCTCACCGTCACCACGGGAGATAGTAGATAATGCTACTGTTTCGGGTTTCTTCGATACCATCACAGTATCGTTATCCAGAAAGCCCATATTCACCATAACAAAATTCGGATCATCGGGAAACGTAATAAGAATAATGGGATGACCGGCGGAGTCGCAGTCATCTGCAAAATAAGTTATTTTATGTTCACCGTTTTCAAGCTTCTCAATAGCACAATCCAACTGCTCCGTAATATATTCGACACTAAACGAAGGTTCTATGAACACACGTCTAACCATATAGCAAAGTGTAGAAGTTCCCTTCTCCGTTATCGAAAAATACTTGGACATGGCATCTGACTTCTCACTCGTCTGATTCTCCAAATCATCGTTAGCATCGGGGGCATCAGGATTGCCGAACATTCTGCTTAATATATTTTGACATATTTTATCACGCAGCTTCTGTCTTATATCACCTGTAACGTTCTTTTTCTTATCGTCTGAATTCTTATTTACTTCGAAAATCTCATAAAACTTGGCATCCAGCTCATCATCTATGTTGACACCAATGAATTCAACTTCATCAAAAAAACCATCTGTCAATGCATCCGGATCCTTGATTTCGGCACTACCATTCAGGTATAACGATATTCTGTCTCTTAATACAGTTATACTGTCATCACTGTTGTTATCGTCGATGCGATAATGCTGATATAACGACAAGAAATATTTCAAAGTCTTGTTATACTCTATATCTGTTGTATGAATCGGAATTATGGTAACACTATTTTTAAGAGCAAGATTGATCTCTTTGATTACCTCCATTGAATCATTGGAGTTTTCCGAAAAAATGAACAGCATCACTTTTGAAGCTTCTATCGCAGATACTATTTCTTCGGTCCATACGTTACCGTAGGGAATGTCCCTGGGAGCTATCCAGCATCCCAAGCCTCCATCCTCAAAGATATTACATATACGGTCTGCTATTTCTTTATCCTTACTGCTATGGCTTATAAATACAACTTTATCTTTCATATTACTGCCTTTTTGTCAATTATTTTTAATTAATTATACCAGACTGTTACGGGAATTACAATACCCCGCAACGACTCATACAGCCTTTGATTGAGTGAGATAGTTTTGAAAAGCAAATATGCCCGACGAAGACGTCGCAAATTACCCTATTTGATTTTTTATGATAAATGCCACAAACATAGACGGAACCGCTGAGCAGTACCGCTTTTCATGAGAGAAATTTAAACCGAGAGCTATCTTGACAATCCCCCGAAAAAGAATCGTAAAATATTGAAAAATCAATTATAATACGATATAATAAGGAGAAATTTACAGAAAGGAGGAACGAAATGAAAAAGAAAATCACCATAGGCATTCTCGCTCACGTTGATGCCGGTAAAACCACGCTCAGCGAGGCTGTGCTATATGCATCGGGAAGAATCCGAACCCTCGGGCGAGTGGATCATAAAAACACCTATCTTGACACAAACACCATTGAACGCGAGCGCGGTATCACAATTTTTTCAAAGCAAGCACGTTTTTCAAGCGAAAACTGTGACTTTATCCTCCTTGATACTCCCGGGCATGTGGATTTTTCTGCGGAGACCGAGCGCACCCTTTCCCTTCTTGACTATGCGATACTTGTTATCAGCGCCTCAGACGGCGTGCAGAATCACACACGTACCCTTTGGCAGCTCCTTGAGCATTACGGTGTGCCTACCTTTATTTTCGTTAACAAGTGCGATATTTCAATAAAGCTGAAGGAAGATATAGAAAAGGAGCTTTCAAGCATTCTCTCTCCTTTGTGTGTTGGATTTCTTGAGGCACAGGAACAAGATGAGCTTTTCGAAAAATTAGCCTTCGTTCATGAGGATTTTATGGAAAGCTTTCTTGCGGGAGACGGTATTGACGATGAGGATATAGCATATCTTATCAGCCACCGCAAGCTGTTCCCTTGCCTGTTCGGCTCAGCTCTGCGAATGCAGGGTATTGACTTTTTGCTTGGCACTCTGGACAAATATACCCTGTCACCCGTCTATGACAACGATGTTTTCGGCGCAAGGGTTTATAAAATCTCTCATATCGGGCAGACCAGACTGACTTATATGAAGATAACCAGCGGCACACTCACTGCCCGCGATGAGATATGCTATCTTTCTGAAGATGGCGTTCGTATTACAGAAAAAGTCAGCCAGATAAGGCTTTACTCAGGGGATAAGTTTGAGCAGACCGACAGGGTTTTGGCAGGTGAGATCTGCGCTGTCATCGGGCTTTCTTCCACCTACGTAGGTCAAGGCATGGGGCTTGAGCAGGACACACAAAAACCGTTGCTTGAGCCTGTACTGTCCTATGCTATTCATCTTCCTCCCGAGTGCGATACGCGTGTGTTTTTCCCGAAGATTAAAGAGCTTGAGGAAGAAGAGCCCTCGCTGCATCTCATGTGGAACGAAGAGCTTTCGCAAATAGAAGTGCGACTCATGGGCGAGGTACAGACCGAGCTTATAAAAAGGCTTATCAACGACCGATTTTCGATTAATTGCACACTTGGCGCCGGAAAAATATTATATAAAGAAAAGGCAGCGGGCAAAGCTATCGGCGTAGGTCACTTTGAGCCTTTACGCCATTATGCGGAGGTACAGCTTCTTATTGAGCCTCAGCCTAAGGGCACGGGACTGGTATTTGACACAAATCTGCCCGATAATATGCTTGACCTTAACTGGCAAAGGCTGATCCTTACCCATCTTTACGAAAAAGGCCACCGCGGTACTCTTACGGGTGCTCTCCTTACCGATACGAAGATAACTCTTGTAGCGGGCAAGGCCCATCTCAAGCACACCGAGGGCGGAGACTTTCGCGAGGCAACGTACAGAGCTGTGCGACACGGACTTATGAAAACAGGATGCATACTGCTTGAGCCATATTACAAGTTCAGACTTGAGCTGCCAACCTCACTCGTAGGCAGAGCTATGTCAGATCTGCAGGCGCGCTTTGCAAAGTTTGAGATTGAATGCTCGGACACGGAAAATACCGTAATATGCGGCACAGCACCTGTTGCCACTATTCACGATTATCCAAGAGAAGTAATTTCCTACACTCGCGGACAAGGCAGACTCTTCTGCACGTCAGATGGCTATGAGCCATGCCACGATGAGGAAGATATCGTCTCCGACGTAGCCTACGACCCCGAGGCCGACCTCGACAATCCTCCCCATTCCGTATTCTGTGCACACGGCGCAGGCTTTACCGTGCATTGGAGCGAGGTTGACAGCTACAAGCATCTTGAGGCTATAATAGATGATTCTCACGAGGGCGCGGCAATAATACCCAAAGCTTCCACCTTGGCGCGCAAATACAGCATAAGCGATGATGAGCTGGAAGCAATAATGCTCCGCACCTATGGCCCCGTCAGACGTAAGCGATACAGTGAACCCAAGCGGATGTCCTTCGACAGCACAAAAGATAAGCCCCGCAAGTCAAAAACAATACGTTCCCAGAGAAACATGGTTATCATTGACGGGTACAATCTTATCTACACCGACGATGAGCTGAAGAGCACCGCCGCGTATAACCTTGAAAAGGCTCGTGAGGATCTTATGAACATACTCAGCAGCTACGTTGGATATACAAAGTGCGAGCTTGTGCTGGTCTTTGATGCTTATCTCGTTGAGGATAGCAGTGGCACAGAGCTTATGCACGACGGCTACAAGGTTGTTTATACCAAAGAAAACGAGACGGCCGACACTTACATTGAAAAGCTGATGTACGAGTTGGGCCCGGACTACAGTATACGAATGGTAACTAACGATAGGCTTTTGCAGTTCTCTGCAGTGCATTCGGGAATATCGCGTATGACAGCCAAGGAGTTTTTGGAAGAGCTGACCCGTATCGGCAACGAAATTACAGAATTCGTGCGCCGTCTTTCGGAATGTAAGAATTGATTTAGCAGATCGCTCCTCAAAAAACAAAAGCACACCTTTACGGTGTGCTTTTTATTTTTGTAGCTCGAGATTTGAATCTGGCAGCGGGTATGGAACAAGCCTAAGTCGTAGATTTTCAATCTGCCACCGTTTATATTCCTGCGTTATTACAAATACAATTATTCTCTGCATTTTCGCCGAGATCACAAAGTGCTATTTTCAAGAATCCACCGCTGAAAGTATTTCCCGAGATTGAGCAGGAAACGAGCTTTTTATAAACGATACAGTAATCAGGGCTCTCTCCTCCGTCTCCAAAATCGTCATTTCCAGTTATAAATGTATTTCCCGAAATTGCAAGATTTCTGCAATTATCAAAATAAAGATGGGTGCTGTCATAACCGATAGGCTCGTTAATATTTGTCCTTCTGCCGTCACGATTAAAGATATTTCCCGTCATTGTTATATCGTTGCACTCCGCTCTCTCACCAATAAGCTTTATTGCAGGTCCGTATGAACGGTCAAAATAATTGCCGGTAATATTGAGAAGCCTTGAATTGATAAGGTTTATACCGCCTTTTCTGTTCCACTCTATTCTGTTGGCGGTAATTGTAACAGCCGCGCATACCTCGTCTGTATATATTCCCGCACCACGATTAGTGTGCATAATACAATTGGATACCCAGCCGTCCCAGCCTTTGATATACAGCGCATGTCCTGCGTTTGCAACCATCATAGAATCCTTGACTGTAAAGCCCCATATTCTTTCAAGATGTACAGCATCTCCGCTGAAATTCTTTATATAACAGCTTTCGATAGTTACACTGTCCTCACGAAATCCTATCTGACAAGACTCGGGCAAACAGTTATCCTCACGGACAGGATCATCTGAAAGTCTGCTCTTCTGATTTTCCCACCACACGTATATTCCGTGAACTTCTTCTCCAATTGCTCCGTTTCCGAGAAGCTGGATATCACGAAGTCTTGCTCCGTGAGCGCCTGACATATCAATAAGACATTTTGCATCTGCATCACGAAGTTTTATAACAGAGCCGCCCGTTTCCCGATATCCCCAGCCGGAAAAACCGCAAAGGGTGACGCTGGGCTTCATATACAAAGTCGAGCAAATATAAGTACCGGGCGGTACAGTTACTGCCCCCTTGACTTCTCCCGCTTCATCTATAGCTTTCTGAAAAGCTTCGGTACAGTCAAATTCTCCGTTACCTACAGCACCGAAATCCGTTACATCAAATACATTCATCATTATTTCATCCATCCGTTTTATTAAAGTACCACATGCAGCAATTTTTGCAAATATTATGGAAATAATAAAAGCGCAAGTTAATCGCAAAACCATACATTATATGTTTTTATATTAAATTATACTTCCTTATGCATGGCTTTTCAATACTCGTTAAACAATTTTTGATAAAAATAAGACCTCTTATGTTAAATCCATGTAAAAAATTATTATGAAAATTTACAAATTAAGCGTGTATATTTTGACCAAGATTATTGAAATTCAACAACAAAAATGGTATAATACTTATAATATTTTTGCAAAGGTTTAGTATTATGAAAAAAATCGATCCTACGGTCATCAAAGAAACACTGTTTATTACTGCTTTCGCCATAGTATTCAGCGTTCTTATGCAATCAATATTTTTAGTTTTAAACAAATGGGATGACACTGTACTTTACGGTAACATTCTCGGATTTATAACTGCTGTGGGAAACTTTTTCTTGATGGGACTTTCTGTTCAGACCGCCCTTGGCAAAGAAGAAAAAAAAGCAGCAGCACACATGAAGCTTTCGCAAACACTCAGACTTATAATGCTTCTGGGAAGTGCTGTTGTAGGCTACCTGGTTCCCATCTTTAATCCCATTACAACAGTAGTTCCTTTCCTTTTCCCAAGAATGGCAATATTTTTCAGACCCTTGTTTAACAAGGTAATGGGAGGTGAATGATTTTGAAAGAAAAAAGTCTGCGATTTAAAATCGTGGATATTCTTCTCATTGCAATGATGGTCGTACCTATTATTGCAGCCATAGTTCTTCAAGTATTGACGAAGGTTCCCGGAGAAGGCATTAGTATAACAGGTGCCCAAATTTATTTTACGATCCCCCTTCCGATTCAGGATCTCCCCATAACCTCAGCCCAGATAAACTCATGGCTCATCATATTCTCTATATTGGGGCTTTGTCTCTATCTGACTCACGGTCTGAATGTAGCTACACCAACCAAACGCCAGCTTATATGCGAATGGATAGTTGAAAAGACTGAGACTATGGTCAACGAATCAATGGGCAAATTTTTCTCTGGGTATGCTCCGTTTATTGCATCTATTATTGCTCTGTCAGCATTCTCAAGCCTGCTTTCACTTTTTGGACTGTTTCCGCCAACATCTGACATAAATATTGTTGCCGGATGGGCAATACTCGTCTTTATACTGATAACCTATTACAAGCTTAAAGGCGGTCTTTTAAATTATCTCAAAGGATTCACAGAGCCAATATTCGTTATGGCGCCCCTGAATGTACTTGGAGAGATTGCAACACCTGTTTCCATGGCATTCCGTCATTACGGTAATGTTCTTTCCGGATCTGTAATCGCAGTTCTTATTGCTGCAGCTCTTCAGGGGCTCTCCTCTCTTGTGCTTGGATGGCTGCCAGGTGCTCTCGGAGAAATCCCTCTTTTACAAATAGGTATTCCCGCCGTGCTTTCGGTATACTTTGATGTGTTCAGCGGATGCATGCAGGCATATATCTTCGCAATGCTTACAATGCTCAATATTTCGGGAGCTTTCCCCGAAGAGGAATATAACAAAAGAATTCAAAAGAAACTTGCCCGAAATAAGAAACAACAAACAACTAATTAATTCAACGGAGGAATTTTTATATGGAACTCGCAATTGGTATCATTCTCGGTTGCTGCGCTATAGGAGCCGGCATTTGTATGGGCATCGGAGCTATCGGCCCCGGTATCGGTGAAGGTCAGGCTGTATCAAAGGCCTGCGAAGCTATCGGACGTCAGCCCGAAAGCAAAAGTGAAGTTACATCCACAATGATCATGGGTTGTGCTATCGCAGAAACAACCGGTATCTACGCTCTGGTTATTGCTATTCTGCTCATTTTCGTAGCACCCAACATTATGGTTAACATCCTTAAGAAAGCAATCGGTCTTCTTTAATTCTATTTTTTATTAACAGGGATAATTATGCAATCATTAGATATTATTTCAGTAAATCTCTGGCAGATACTGATATCCCTCGCAAACCTTTTTATCCTTTTTCTTATCTTGAAGAAATTTTTGTATAAGCCCGTAAAAAACACGCTTGCTAAACGAAAAGAGCAAATTGACCTGGAATACAGTGAAGCCGCTGATGCAAAGGAAAAAGCTCTTTCAGATAAGGCAGCTTATGAGGAAAAGCTCTCAAGCGCAGACAGTGAAGCAGGTATAATCATAAAAAAGGCTACGGACTATGCATCTGCAAAAGAAAAGGAAATGATTGATGAAGCCAAAGCCAAGGCGCAAGGTATTATCAAAAGAGCCGAGGCTGATGCCGAGCTTGAGCGCAAAAAGGCTCGCGAGGATATTAAACGAGAGATCGTTGATGTTTCCACTCTCCTTTCCGCTAAAATGCTCGAAAGAGAGGTCTCCACTGCTGATCACGAGCAGCTTATCAACTCCTTTATTGAAAAGATAGGTGAAAACAATGAAGCAAACTGATAAAGAGTATGCAGGAGCATTGTTTGAGCTTACGGTTGAAGAAGGTATTACAGAGCAGTGCCTCAGTGATCTCAGGATGATCAGGGATGTTTTTTCAAAAGATCCCGAGTATATTGATTTTTTGACTTCTCCTGCAGTTTCACAGAATGAAAAGCTTTCGGCAATTGACGAGGCTTTCAGCAAAAGCATTCATATGTATGTTCTGTTTTATCTGAAGCTTCTCTGTGAAAAAGGAAGAATAAAACTGATCTTCAATACTATTTCAGAATATGAAAAGCTTTATCTTGAGTATAAGGGAATAAAAACTGCTCTTATAACCTCAGCAGTAGAGCTTTCAGATACGCAAAAAACAACATTGATCGAAAAGCTTGAAAAGACATTGAACAAAAAGATCAATGCAAGCTTTTCAGAAGATCCGTCACTTATCGGCGGTGTTATAATTGAACTTGACGGTATGATCTACGACGGAAGTCTGAGTGGTCGTCTCCGTGATGTAAAGGAAGTGATGATGGATGAACCAGCCTTGGGAGATAAGTAATATAATCAAAAAGCAAATACTGAATTATAAATCAAAGATCGAAATGTCAGAGACCGGATCCGTTATCCTTGTCGGAGACGGCATTGCACGGGTTTTCGGCATTCGCAACTGTATGGCAAACGAGCTTCTGAAATTTGAAGGGGGCTCTTTCGGAATTGCCCAAAACCTTGAAGACGAAACAGTATCTGTTGCCATCCTTTCCGATAAAAACGATATTCGCGAAGGAACTCAGGTATATAGAACAGGTCAGGTCGTTTCAGTACCGGTAGGCGAAGGACTTCTTGGCAGAGTTGTTAATGCACTGGGTGAGCCTATTGACGGAAAAGGACCCATAGAGTATTCCGGCTCCCGTCCCATAGAATCCGATGCCCCCGGTATCATAGAAAGAAAAAGCGTTTCGGTTCCTCTTCAGACAGGTATCAAGGCTATTGACAGTATGATCCCTATCGGCAGAGGCCAGCGTGAGCTTATTATCGGTGACAGACAGACCGGTAAAACAGAAATTGCCGTTGATACAATAATCAATCAGAAAAACACCGATGTTCTTTGCATCTATGTTGCGATAGGACAAAAAAACAGCTCCGTAGTTCAACTTGCAAATGGACTTACACGGGCAGGCGCTATGGATTATACGATCATCGTATCTGCATCAGCATCTGAGACAGCACCGCTTCAGTATATTGCGCCTTATTCCGGTTGCGCAATGGCTGAATATTTCAGAGAACTTGGAAAAGATGTTCTGATTATTTACGATGATCTTTCAAAGCATGCTGTTGCCTACCGCGCGCTTTCTCTTCTCATCCGACGCCCACCGGGACGCGAAGCTTACCCGGGAGACGTTTTCTATCTCCACTCCCGTCTTCTTGAAAGAGCAGCATGCGTTGCACCCGAATACGGCGGAGGCTCTATCACTGCCCTTCCCCTTATCGAAACACAGGCAGGAGATGTTTCGGCATATATTCCTACAAATGTAATTTGTATTACTGACGGTCAGATATTCCTTGAAACAGAGCTGCTCCATGCAGGCGTTATGCCCGCAATAAATCCCGGTATATCAGTCAGCCGAGTTGGAGGTTCCGCTCAGCTTAAGGGAATGAAAAAGGTTTCAGGCGAGCTGAAGCTTCTCTATTCCCAGTACCGTGAGCTTCAGGCATTTGCTCAGTTCGGAAGCGATCTTGACGCAGATACAAAATCCCGTCTTGCCCTCGGCGAAAGAATAGTTGAAGTTCTTAAGCAAGGCAGAAATTCCCCTATACGCGTCGGATGTCAGGTTGCTATAGTATATGCAGTTATAAACGGGTATCTCAATGATATACCTGTAAACAAAGTAAAGGATTACGAAAAAGACCTTTACATGCTTCTTGAAACAAAATACAATAATTTTCTCTCTCGTATCGAGGACGGTTTCTGGGATGATGCTGATATTGAGGAACTCAAGACTGCACTCTCCGAAATGAGGTAATCGTATGGGTGCTGATATCAAAAAGCTTAGAAACCGAATCAAAAGTGTTAACTCTACCCTTCACCTTACGAGCGCAATGGGACTCGTGGCATCCTCCAAAATCAGACGTGCAACAGATTCCATGTATAAAGGCAACGAATATGCCGATGCACTGATGGAAACAGTGTCCCTGCTTTCTACCTTTGAGGAATGTAAGAAAAGCCCTTATATGGTTCAGCGTCAGGGCGATAGGCTCAGGCTGTTAGTCATTGCAGGAGACCGAGGCCTTGCCGGAGGATATAATGCAAATATTTTCCGTCTTATGCGCAACTATCCCGATGCTCAGATAACAGGCATTGGAAAGAGGGCTTGCGACAGATATCACACAAAGCTTCTGTATGCCGAAAAGTTTTCATACGCAGATGCAAAGGAGCTTGCCGAAAGCATTTGCCGTGATTTCTTGGATGATAAATTTGACAGATTCGGTATCGTATGCACAAAATATGTTTCTATAATGTCTCAGGAGCCATGTGTCAAGTGGCTTCTGCCCCTTACAAGATCAGAAGCAGAAAAATCCACCGGTGCGATTTTTGAACCCGATGAGATCACAGTGCTTAACGCTGTAATGCCTGAATATATCCTCGGCATGATCATGTCCTGCGTAAAGGAAAGCTTTGCATGTGAGGTAGCAGCAAGACGAGTTGCTATGGACAACGCAGGAAAGAATGCCGGAGAAATGATAGACCGCCTCGGTCTTGAGTACAACCGTGCAAGACAGGGTGCCATCACCCAGGAGATCACAGAAATCGTAGCAGGTAGCGGGTCTTAAGTCCTAACACGGCGAAAGGAGAATTATCTATGTCAGATATATCAAAAGGATCAGTCTCTCAGGTTATGGGACCTGTTGTAGACGTCCGATTTGAAGAAGGCTATCTGCCTTCAATACTAAATGCATTAACAATGAAGATCGGCGATAAAACTCTTACAGTTGAGGTTGCACAGCACATTGGCGACAACGTTGTAAGATGCATTGCCATGTCTTCAACAGACGGACTGCGCAGAGGAACACCTGTCATTGATACAAAGAACCCGATCAGTGTTCCTGTTGGCCGTCAGACCCTTGGAAGAATATTCAATGTCCTGGGAGATACAGTAGATAACCGCGCTTTCGAAGCACAGGGGGACAAATGGAATATTCACAGACCCGCACCAGAATACAGCAAGCTTTCTACATCCACTGAAATTCTCGAAACAGGTATAAAGGTTATTGACCTTATCTGCCCCTTTTCAAAAGGCGGAAAAATTGGCCTCTTCGGCGGCGCCGGTGTAGGTAAGACAGTTCTTATCATGGAGCTTATCAACAACGTAGCAAAAGAGCACGGCGGTCTCTCCGTTTTTTGCGGTGTTGGCGAACGTACCCGTGAGGGCAACGATCTTTATAACGAAATGCAGGAATCGGGAGTTATTTCCAATACCACTCTCGTTTACGGACAGATGAACGAGCCCCCGGGAGCAAGAATGAGAGTTGCGCTTTCCGGCCTTACTATGGCAGAGTATTTCAGAGATGAAGAAAAGCAGGATGTGCTTTTGTTTATTGACAACATCTTTCGTTTCACTCAGGCAGGAAGCGAGGTTTCCGCCCTTCTCGGACGTATGCCCTCTGCTGTAGGCTATCAGCCTACTCTTGCCAATGAAATGGGTACTCTACAGGAAAGAATAACTTCAACAAGGAACGGATCCATCACATCTATCCAGGCAGTATACGTTCCTGCAGATGACCTTACAGACCCCGCACCCGCAACCACTTTTGCCCACCTCGATGCTACAACTGTTCTTTCAAGAAGCATTGCATCTCAGGGTATCTACCCTGCAGTTGATCCTCTTGAATCAACCAGCCGTATACTTTCTCCCGAAATACTCGGAGCGGAACACTACAGCGTTGCCCGTGAAGTACAGCGTATTCTTCAGAGATATTCTGAGCTTATGGATATCATCGCTATTATGGGCATGGATGAGCTTTCCGATGACGATAAGCTTCTCGTTGAAAGAGCAAGAAAAATACAGCGTTTCTTGTCACAGCCTTTCCATGTTTCCGAAAAATTCACAGGATTTCCCGGCACATATGTTCCTCTTTCCGAAACTATCAGAGGATTTAAAGAAATCATTGAGGGCAAGCATGACGATCTGCCCGAATCTGCGTTCCTCTTCGTAGGAACAATAGATGAGGCTGTGGAAAAAGCAAAGAGGGTGGCAAAATGAAGACCTTCCCTTTAAGGATTTCTTCTCCCGACGGTGATATTTTTTGCCACGATGCTGCATTTATCAGCCTCAGAGGCACTGAAGGTGAGCTGGCAATTATGGCAGGTCACATTCCGTTCATCACGGCAATTAAACCCTGCAACTGTAAAATAATTACAGATGAGGGAAAAGAAATTATCGGAAGAACGGATGGCGGTCTTTTAACCGTTTCAAAAGAAAAGGTTTTATTCCTCACAGGAACGATAGAATGGTCCGAATAAATTATAAAGCACATTTTCATTTTGTTAAAATGAAAATGTGCTTTTGCGATTTTTCTAAAAAACCTACGTTATATGTATTTGAAATCTTTATTGTTGCTCCTTAGCTGAATTATCAAAAGGAGATGATTATGTGAAATATGACTACACTATTGTCAAATATCCGAGAACCCCGCATCTTGAAGGATCAAGGCTACAAATCGGAGATGAAGATCTGAGCCAGGTTCCTTTTGAACAGGTACTCGGAAAAAATATTGTTATCGAAGAAAAGATAGACGGAGCAAACACCGCAATTTCTTTCGACGGTGACGGCAATCTGCTTATTCAAAGCAGAGGCCATTATCTTTACGGAGGTTACAGAGAACGGCACTATAATTTGTTAAAACAATGGGCAAATATAAACAGCGATATTCTGTTTGAAGCACTGACAGACAGATATATAATGTATGGCGAATGGATGTTTGCCAAGCATACCGTTTTCTATGATTCACTGCCTGACTATTTTATGGAATTTGATATATACGACAGAGAAGAAGGAGTTTTTCTTGATACAAGGCACCGTCATGAAATAACCTCAAATATGGGAATTATCAATTCTGTTCCTGTATTGGGAGAAGGCATCTTCAAATCAAAAGAAAGTGTTCTTTCTCACCTCGGAAAGTCTTTATATATCAGTGATAACCATATAGAAAACCTTAGGGATCTGGCAAAGAAAAGAGAGCTTGACCCGGAAAGAATCGTAGGAGAAACAGATCCTTCTACCACGATGGAGGGCTTATACATAAAAATAGAGGAAAACGGCATAGTAAAAGAACGGGTAAAATTCGTAAGAGCTTCCTTTGTTCAGTGCCTGAACGATAATAAGTCCCACTGGCAACAACGGCCCATTGTGCCTAATTTATTGGCCGATGAAAGGTGAAAAAACGTGAACTATAAAGATAATTTCCAAAGAATCATTAACTGTATCCCATTATCAGAAAACACTACAGTAGATTGGGCTGCTCTTGAAGCAACAGAGTTGAGAGATGTTTTTGATTCAATGAAAAACACAATGCAAAACCTTGAATATCACGGAGAAGGAGATGTTTATTCTCATACAAAATCTGTTTGTGATGCTTTGGTTTTGGAAAAAGATTATATAGAGAGCAACAATGAAGATAAAATAGTTTTGTTTCTTTCAGCTTTACTGCATGACATTGGAAAGATTCGTTGCACAAAGCTTATTGACGGAAAGCTTTCATCCCCCTACCATTCTTCTGTAGGTGCGGTTATGGCAAGAAAACTTCTCTGGCAGGATTTTGAGCTTTGCGGAACCTATGATAATCAACAGCTTCGTGAATCCATCTGTGCTTTAATCAGATATCATTCTTTTCCCACATTTTCTTCTATCGCCGAGAACGCCGAACTGCGAATTTTGAAAATTGCCGCAACGGGAGAGCTTGCAAAATATTTCTCTGTCAGAAAGCTTTGCCTTCTCGAAAAAGCTGATATTCTGGGCAGAATAAGTCAAAGACGCGAAGAATTTCTTGACAGAGTTTATTTTTGCGAAATGCTTGCAGAAGAAATCGGATGTGCAGATAAACCCTATTCTTTTGCCGATAAGTATTCTCAAAGAGCATTTTTTACAGAAAAAACATCATGGCGCGATCACAAGCTATATAATGATACCTGGGGCGAAGTTATTCTGATGTGCGGACTTCCGGGAACAGGAAAAGACACATGGATCTCAAAGAATCATCCCGATATGCCGGTTATTTCTCTTGACGAAATTCGCAAAGAGCTTGGTGTATCGCCTACAGACAATCAAAGCGTTGTGATCACCCACGCCAAAGAGAGAGCACGAGTGCTGCTGAGACAAAAGAAGCCCTTTGTTTGGAATGCAACAAGCTTAACTGCCCAACTGAGGGCTAACCAGATATCACTTTTCGAACAATATGGCGCCTCGGTCAAAACAGTATTTCTGGAAACCCGATGGGATGAAGAACTTCGTAGAAATTCCGAAAGAAAATCGGCTGTACCAGTTTCGGTTATTGAAAAAATGCTGTCAAAATTTGAAATTCCCGAAAGATTTGAATGTGAGCAGATTGAATGGATAACAGTATAAAAAGCTCCCCAAACAAAAGCTTGATCAGCTTTTGTTTGGGGAGTATTCTTTACTTGCAAATTTCACCTGAAATATCTTCTTCCATCATCTGTTTTACAGTATCGGCATCATATCCGCAGCTGAACAGATAATAAAGCTTTGCAACCGCAGCCTCAGTTGTCATATCATATGCACAAACAGCTCCTGCATTCTTGAGGGCAGAGCTTGTCTCATATGTTCCGAGAGAAACTGAGCCCTGCAAACACTGAGAACAAATTACAAGAACAGTTCCGTTTTCATGCGCCTTTCTCACTATGGGAAGGATCGCATCTGCAGATCCGGGTATATTTCCTGCTCCAAAAGTTTCAAGCACGATTCCCTTGAGCGACTCACTCATTATTTCCTCAAAGAGCTCAAACTGTATTCCGGGGAACACTTTAATAATACCTATTGGTATCTTCTTCAATTCCTGAACCCTAAAAGGTTCCTCATGCTCCTTTGACGGGATCATATCATTGTAAGCTATTTTTGTGCCGATTTTCGCAAGAGGAGGATAATTTGGAGATCCAAAGGCATGAAGGTCTGTGGCACTCAGCTTTGTTGCACGGTTTCCGCGGTAAAGCTCGTTGGCAAAGCACAAGGCAACTTCTCTGATCCTTCCCTCTCCCGCTATCATCATTGACGTCAGAAGATTATCAAGACCGTCATTTCTGACCTCGAACAAGGGAATCTGTGAGCCTGTTATTATAACGGGCTTTCTGAGATTTTCAAGTGAAAAAGAAAGAGCAGATGCTGTATATGCCATAGTATCCGTTCCGTGAAGGATGACAAAGCCGTCATATTTATCATAGTTGTTCTCGATTATCCCACCTATAATGTTCCACTCCAGAACAGTCATATTTGAAGAATCAAGGAGCGGGTTCATTTCATACAGATCCCAATCCGGCATTGATTCGTCATAAAGAGACGGAATTTTTCTTAAAAGCCCCGTCAAAAATCCCGGTTTCGGAACATAGCCGTTTTCAGACTTATCCATTCCTATTGTTCCGCCGGTATATATGATCAGAATCCTACTTTTCATATTTGCCCCCAAATAATTTATACATACATTATATCAAAGAACGTACAGCCCGTCAATAAAAGAATTGCACCCACCTGCCTTTGGCAGGTGGGTCGTTTTTACCATACAAAAAAGATTTTAAGAGTTTCTCTTTGCTTATCAACAAGATATCTCCACTTCATTCCACCGAAATACGGGATATCATGAAATCTGTAGTTCCCTGTAATAAGGTCATTAACTGCCTTCGTAAGCTCTGACTCCGATGCAAAACGAACACTTATTATCTGGCTTCCCTTTTGCTCATTAAGGGCATTGCAATAAGCATTGTAATCATATGTAACGAGATAGCTCTTTTCCATATGATAGAAATTATACGTTGTAGCTGTACAATCAGGTACTGCAAATTTATCATTCGGCATATGTGTTTCATACATATCCTTTGTGGTAATACAGAAATAATCGTAATCTATACCCTTGGGGTACTTTGTTTCCAGTTCTGCCCTTGACCAGTCCTTATCATCCCAGGTAGTATCCATCCAGTAATACTGCCCGTCTAGCTGAATATAGTTCCATGCATGATCAAGATTTCCATCACCATCTGTATCTCCCTCTACATATTCACAATTAATACCCAGCATATTCATAATAAGCTTGAATGTCTTACTGTATCCGTCACATACGGGAGTTTTATTAATAAGGCAACCGTAGATCGTATGTGACTGACGGCTTGATGCCTTCTGAACTGACTTGTTGTTCTCTGCCGCCGCATCGTGATTATACTCTGCATTCAGAACAAGATAATCGTGAACATACTTCACCTTATCGTATGTAGTAGATTGTTTGGAAGCCTCCTGAGCTATAGCCTTTGCCTTTGAAATACAAGCATTGTACATATCCTGCTTGTTCATGGTATATGTCCAATAATCGTGAACTCCTATAGTCAGATTCATATCAAATCCGACGCTTCCGTGGGATGCACTTGCCTTCCATCCCTTACTCATCCAGAAAAGCTCGGGAAAGTCATAATAAACTGCAAGATATGCCTGATATACTGCATCAACATATGAATCATACTCGGAATAAGGAATATTCTTTATTGTAGCCTCAGTTTCCCCTGCAGCCATCGCATCTCTTACAGCTTTATAAATCAGCTTCTCTTTAGAATCAAGCTGATGGTACATGTTCCTGTTCGCAGGCATCCCTTTGAAAATTTCATTAGAACCCTCAGGAACGTAAGTTTCCTCTTTATCGTCCCGTTCTGTATCATCAGGTGCATCAGTATCCTTAACTTTTTCAGTAGTATCTGTGGTGATTTCTACAGTATCCCACGTATCATAAGCCGTATCTGACACATCTGTACTTACCGCCGTGCTTTCAAGATAATCATATTCAAAATCAATATTTTCCGAAGCCAAAAATCCATTGATCATACTGAACAAAAAAACAATTACAGCTCCGACTATAAGAACACCGAAAATAAAGCCACCGCAACCAACGGATCTTTTCTTTGCCATATTACTGATCCTCCTTGCTGCACTCACATACATTGGTATTTTTCAGCTCAGGATACTTTCTGAGAACAATTCTATGCGCGATCATATCATCCTCGGTGTCTGCCCTTGACAGACGGTTGATTCCAATGAAGCAGACAATATAAAGAGCGATAACGAACACATAGAATATAACTGTCACAGCATCTGATGTGCCTGCTCTCATAAATGAATAAGCTCCGTGAATAACAATAGGAAGAACAATACTTGAAATGAGCCAGGGCGCAGAAGCAAATCGCTTTTCAACAGTTATCCTGCCTTCACTTGCCAGCGTACGTTCTTCTTTTTTACAAAGAAGATAGGTATGCCACATAGTATAGAAAAAGCCCATAAGCACACCGAACATCATATGACCGGGTACTGATATAAGTGAACGAAGGAGAAATGTATTCCATCCGTCGATGACAGCATATCTAACATTCTCTACAGCAGCAAAACCGAGAGACACAAAAACGCTGTATACGACTCCATCAAACAAATGTGAAAAATTCTTATTTCTGAAGGTAACAAAAAACATGATAGCCCACTTTATCCCCTCCTCCACGAGGGCGACAGCAAAGAAAGAACAAAATGCCGAATGGGCAAAATAAACACCTTCACTCTCAAACATAACCGTGCCGCCTACATCAGCGATCATATTATTTTCAAATACTTTATCAAATGCTCCAATAAGCAGGTTTTCAGCAAAGATTGCAGGTAAATAAGCAGCAGCACCCGAGAAAAAGAGAATACAAAGGAGGCCAATAGGCTCTTTTTCCATACGGTCCTTTGCGTATATATACCAACACAAAAGAAGTGCCGGTATCAATGCCGCAACAGATAATGTAAACTGATTCATCATATCCTCCGAATGTTTTTATCAATTATAGCACAATATTTGACAAAAGAAAATATCGCAATAATACTATTTTCAAATCTTTGTGTTTAGTAATAGTTTACAAATCACGGCAAATATGATATAATTTACTAAAGCTGATTATTCCAAATTCGATGAATTCTTTGGATTATTTATTTACTTAATGCTTAATGAGGTAATTCTATGTCAAGATATGCAATATATGGTGCCGGCTCTCTCGGTACTATTCTCGGCGCCTTTATTACTAAAAACGGAGGCAACATTGATCTTATAAACAGAAACCGTTCTCATGTTGATGCCCTTAACGAAAAAGGCGCACGTATTACAGGTACGGTTGATATGACAGTTCCCGTACGCGCAATAACTCCTGATATGATGGAAGGCAAGTACGATATTATCTTTCTTATGACAAAGCAGCTTCAGAACCGCGAGGTGGTTTCCATGCTGAAGGACTTTCTCTCTGAAAAAGGAGTTATCGTCACACTTCAGAACGGTCTTCCCGAGCCCGGAATTGCTGATATCGTAGGAAGCGAGCATACCATGGGCTGTGTTGTTGAGTGGGGTGCTACTCTCAGCGCTCCCGGTGTATGTATTCTCACAAGTGAGCCAGACAGTCTCTCTTTCCATATGGGAAAAATGAAAGGCATTTCCGACGAACAGTTCAATATGGTAAAAAATCTTCTTGAACTCATGTGTCCCGTTCATGAGGAAAAAAATCTCTTAGGTGCCCGCTGGTCAAAGCTGCTCATCAATGCAACATTTTCAGGTCTCGGAACTGTTATCGGAGGCATGTTCGGTGATGTTTCTGAAAACAGTGAGGCAAGAAACGTTGCTGTTCGCTGTATGAAGGAATGTATCGACGTGGGACATAGTGCAGGTGCAATATTTGCCCCCGTTCAGGGAAAAAATATCGTTAAGCTTTTCTACTATAAAAACAAGCTTAAGCAGGCATTTGCAACATTCCTTATCCCCATAGCTATGAAAAAGCACAGAGAGATCGAGCCTTCAATGCTTCAGGATATCAAAAACGGCAAGCCCTGCGAGGTCGACGCCATAAACGGCATTGTGTGCCGTTTCGGAAGAAAATGCAACGTGCCTACCCCCATAAATGACCGTATTGTAGCAATTATCAAAAAAATCGAAGCAGGCGAGCTGGTTCCCGAATACAAAAACATCCATCTCTTCGATGATATAATCAAATGATAAAAAGTCACGCAAAAATGCGTGACTTTTTTCTTTTTGGGTATACTTTTAACATAATCCAAGGAAATGAGGTTATACCATGATCGAATCAGATACTATAAAGCTCCTGAGAGAATGCGATGCGGGAGTAAAAATGGGTGTCAGTTCAATTGATGACGTTTTAAGGTTTGTTGAAAGTCATGAAATGAAATCCTATCTTGCAGAATGCAAGGAAGAGCATGAAAAGCTGAAGATCGAGATCGAAAGTTTGCTTTCAAAATATGAGGATGACGGAAAGAACCCAAATCCTCTTGCCAAGAGTATGTCCTGGATGAAAACCAACGTAAAACTGGGGCTTGACAGCTCCGACGAAACGATCGCAGATCTGATAACAGACGGATGCAACATGGGAGTTAAATCATTGAATCGCTATCTTAACGAATATCGCGCCGCAGATGAAGTCTCGAAGGACATTACCAAAAGGCTGATAAATCTCGAGGAACGTCTTACAATTGATATAAGAAAGTTTTTATAAAGAAAGTCCTGTTCAAAGGTTTAACACTTTGAACAGGACTTTTTACCATTAGATACACCAACCGCCGTCAATGGCAATACACTGACCGTTAATATAAGAAGCACTGTCAGAAGCAAGAAATGCAATAAGAGATGCAACCTCCTCAGGCTTTCCGAGTCTGCCGGCAGGTATCTCATCGCAAATGGAGGCAAGTGTTTCTTCGCTGAAGCATTTGTTCATATCAGTTTCGATCAAACCGGGCTCTACACAGTTTACGGTAATCCCGGAAGGACCAAGCTCTTTTGCAAGTGCCATTGTAAGTCCGCGAACACCTGCTTTTGAAGCGCTGTACGCAACCTCGCAGGATGCTCCGCATCTTCCCCACACACTGCCTACTGTGATGATCTTTCCGTAGTGCTCTCTCACCATCAGCTTTGAAACCTCTCTTGCAAGATAAAATGAAGCAGAGAGATTTGTATCTACTATTCTTCTCCATTCAAGGTCATCAGTGTCGCAGATTTGAGAGATATGTGATATACCTGCATTTGATACAAGAATATCAACTCCGGAAAGTATCTCACAAGCCTTCTCAACCGCTGCTTTTGCACTTGCGGGATCGGATACATCCGCCTTTACAGCAATAGCTCCGCTTTTTTTACAGAGCTCCTCTGCCGCGCTGTCACTGCTTTTATAAATAAAAACAACCGTATCACCGAGACCGATAAATTTCTCAACAACTGCAGCGCCAATCCCTCTGCTGCCACCTGATACAAGCACACGTCTCATACCGTCACAACCTCACGGATTTTATTTTCAGCTTCTTCTGTCTCTTTCTCCTGAACATCTCGTGCACAGGAAAGCATAAGCTTGATTCTGTTTTCCTGATTGATCTTAGTAGCACCGGGATCATAGTCAACTGCTACTATATTTACCCCGGGATTCTTCTCCTTAATGGGCTTCATCATTCCCTTTCCAACTATATGGTTAGGAAGACAGCCAAAAGGCTGAACACAAATTATATTCTTAAATCCGGAGTCAATGAGCTCAAGCATTTCCGCAGGAAGCAGCCATCCTTCTCCCATCTTTGTACCCGCACCGATATATCCCTTGATAAGCGAAAATGTATGGTCAAAGGGGGTGGGAGGAGTGAAATTACTATTCTGCTTTATTGCCTTGATAAGATCATTCTGCTTATTAACAACTACCCTTTTGAAAAATCTTGTTACAGCAGTCTTGCCAAAATCAGCTCCGTAAAGCTGTTTATCCACAAGACCGTTCTGGAGGCAGTAGAGGCAGAAGTCAACAAGACCTGCCATATAAACCTCGGCGCCTTCCTTAACAAGAAATTCTTCAAGATTATTATTTCCGAGGGGAGAAAACTTAACAAAAATCTCACCCACGATACCGACTTTTATCTTTTTCTCATCAGTTTTGGGAATAGCATCAAAGTCTTTGACGATTCTCGCATAATTCTTCTTTATGTGACGGTAGTTTATCTTGGATGTAGACATCTCCGCTACAAGACGTTCTGTCCATTCCACGCATTTTTTCTCAGTAGCACCTTTTTCCTTTTCATAGGGAATGCACTGATTGCGAAGAAGCATCAGAAGATCTCCATACATAACAGCATATACAAGTCTGTGAAGAAGAGGGAGAGTCAGCTTAAATCCGGGGCTCTCCTCAAGGCCCGAAATATTAAGAGAGATAACGGGAACATATTCAAATCCCGCCTTTACGAGGGCCTTACGAAGAAGAGAGATATAATTGGATGCTCGGCATCCGCCGCCTGTCTGAGCATAGAGAAGAGCTACTTTTCTGGGATCATATTTTCCCGATTTCAGTGCATCAATAAACTGACCTATAATAAGAAGCGAAGGATAGCAGGCATCATTATGTACATATTTGAGTCCGTAATCAATGACCTGCTGACCGGAGTTTTCAAGAACCTCTGCTTTATAGCCATAGCTGCAAAGGGTCTGGGCGATCATTTTAAAATGCATGGGAAGCATCGTTGGAATGAGGATTGTATGTGTCTTTTTCATTTCCTCAGTAAATACAACTCGTTCTGTCATTTCGATGCCTCCTCTCTCTTATTCTTTCTTTCTTCTATTGCACCCATAAGACTGCGAAGTCTTATTTTTACAGCTCCGAGATTTGTTATCTCATCTATCTTAAGCTGTGTATAAAGTTTACCCTTGGACTCAAGGATTTCTCTGACTTCATCTGTGGTTATCGCGTCAACTCCGCAACCGAAAGAAACGAGCTGAACCAACTGACAGTCATCATGGAGAGAAACATACTGAGCCGCTTTATAAAGTCTTGAATGATATGTCCACTGATTAAGCACTCCGACCTTAGGACACTCCGAAAGATCTGAGATACTGTCCTCACTTACAACTGCAAAGCCAAGAGAATTTGCAAGTCTGTCAATACCGTGACCGATCTCAGAATCTGCATGGTATGGTCTGCCCGCAAGAACCATTACAGGAATACCGCTCTCTCTTGCATAGCTGAGAGCCGCCTTTCCCTCTCTGCGTATATCTGCCATCCACTGATTATATGCTTCTATTCCTTTGGAAACAGCTGCTTTTACCTCTTTTATACTTATACCGTCAAAGTAGTCAGCAAGATATCTGTAAAGGCCCTTTGCAAGCTGCTTTTCATCATTGATATTAAGGTACGGATAAAGGAATTTCACCTTGGAAAGTTCCTCTGTATTACCATTGATAAGCTCGGAATAATAAGCAACTACGGGACAGTTATAATGATTATCGCTGTCACCCTCATCTATATTGTATGTTATGCAGGGATAGAATATAGCATCTATTCCCTCTTCAATAAGAAGCTGTATATGGCCGTGCATAAGCTTTGCGGGATAGCAGGCTGTATCGGAAGGGATCGAAAAATGTCCCTTTGCATAAATCTCCTTGCTTGACTGACCTGTCATAACAACAGTAAAATCAAGGTTTCTGAATATGGTATGCCAAAGAGGAGCAAGCTCATACATACCGAGAGCAAGAGGAATACCTACCGTGCCCCTCTTTCCATCGCCTGTATTCTTTGCAAGCTCATAAAGCTTATCACGTTTATAACGATGAAGATTAGGAAGCTTATCCGTCATGCTATCCTTAATTCCTGCACCCTTGTCACACTGATTTCCAGAAATAAATTTTGATCCCGATGAGAATGTATTTACGGTCAAAGGGCAACGGTTTTCACATCTGTTGCATCTTACAGATGCAGCACTATGCTTAAACTCTGAAAGTGCCGCGGGTGTGATGATACCTGAATGCTCAATCCCGAGTCTCTTTACATAAAGAGCCGCACCAAAAGCACCCATAAGTCCGGCTATGGCAGGTCTTGTTACATTTCTTTGAAGCTCAGTTTCAAAACTTCTGAGAACTGCATCGTTATAGAATGTACCACCCTGAACAACTATGTTCTTTCCAAGCTCATCTGCATTACCTGCTCTGATTACCTTATATATTGCGTTTTTAACAACACTGACAGAGAGACCGGCAGAAATATCTTCAACTCCTGCGCCATCCTTTTGCGCCTGCTTTACTGCAGAGTTCATAAATACAGTACATCGGCTTCCCAGGTCAACAGGAGACTTTCCCTTTAGGCCAAGAGTTGCAAATTCTTCTACTGAATATCCCATAGAGCGGGCAAAAGTTTCAAGAAATGATCCGCATCCTGAGGAACAAGCTTCATTGAGCATAATACTGTCTATAGAATTATTCTTCACTCTGAAGCACTTGATATCCTGACCGCCGATATCAAGAATAAAGTCAACATTCGGATCGAAATGAGACGCCGCAGTATAGTGCGCTATAGTTTCTACGATTCCCTTATCAACTCCAAAGCCGGCACAGATAAGCTCTTCGCCATATCCTGTTACTGCACTTCCTGCGATTTCTATTCTATCCTCTATGAGTGTGTATATTTTTTCAAGCTGTCCTCTAACTATTTCAACGGGATTACCCTTATTTGAGTTATAGTATGTATAAAGAAGATTACAGTCCTTATCTATAAGAACAAGCTTTGTTGTTGTGCTTCCGCAATCAATTCCGAGCCAGGCTTTTCCACTATATGTTTTTATATCCCCAGCAGGAACACAGGCATTGGCATGACGTTTTCTGAACGCTGAAAGCTCTGCGTCATTCTCAAACAGAGGCTTTATATGGGCAGTTTCCGTCTTCTGATTTGTTGCATTTTCGATTGCCGAAAGAAGCTTTGAAAGAGTAGTTGATTCAGAGGACTTTTCTGCATAAAGAGATGCGCCGAGAGCAACCGAATAAAGCGCATATTCGGGAAATATCGCATGATCAGCATCAATGTTCAAAGTTTTTACAAATCGCTCTCTGAGGCCTTTACAGAAGTAAAGAGGGCCGCCGAGGAACATGACTGTTCCCTCTATCTTTCTGCCCTGTGCAAGACCCGCAATAGTCTGATTGACAACCGCCTGATATATACTTGCGGCAATATCCTCTTTTCTTGCACCCTGATTAAGAAGGGGCTGAATATCCGTCTTTGCAAAAACACCGCAACGGGATGCTATAGGATATATACGCTCGCATCCCATAGAAAGAGCATCAAGCTCATCGGGAGTAACATTGAGCAAAGTGGACATCTGATCAATGAATGCACCTGTACCGCCTCCACAGGTTCCGCTCATTCTCTCATCTGTTCCTCCCTTAAAGAAAATGACCTTTGCATCCTCTCCGCCAAGCTCTATAACAGTGTCTGTATCAGGGGCAAAGTTCTTAACTACCTCACCTGTTGCAAATACTTCCTGTATAAAAGAAAGGCTTGCAGCATTCGCTATACCAAGGCCGGCAGATCCGGAAACCGCAACCTTGATCTCTCCATCACCGATGACCTTTGCTGCTTCGCAAAGCATTTCATATGTTTTCTGTCTCACCTGAGACATATGACGCTCATATTTTCTGTAAATTACCTCTCCGCAACGCACAACGACAATTTTCGCCGTAGTTGAACCGATATCGATACCGATATAAGTTATATGAGAGGCTACATCACAACTATAATTCATATCATTTACCATCTTTTCACTATATGTAAATGGCTTGATTGCCATTAAATCTCATTTTACTATAATCTTTTTTGCAACAAAAATCAATATTTAGGTTAAAAATGAATTGTAAATATTCGATGTTATAAAGTAAACAAAAATTGAAAAAGGACCGTTGTCTCGGTCCTTTTTCATTTTTTTAATTACTCATTTACATTATTGTAATCGCCGCCGTAGCTGTCAAGGCCATATACAGATGCCATAAAATCAGCAATATCTGTATTATTAACAGCTGTATCGTTAAAGCATTCAGTACCATAACCCATAGCAAATACGGGAACATTTACATTGGAATGATTTCCGCCGGAGTCGTATCCGCCGGAAGGAGTAAGGCTTCCTGTTTCATGGTCGGCAGTTACAATAAGCACAGTATCGGGACGGCTTGCTGTAAATGTTGCCGCATACTGAATTGCAGTATTGAAACGGTACACATAATGAACAAGATCAGCAAGAGAATAATCTTTTCCAAGCTTATGGCTTGCTTTATCGATATATGCTTCCTCGATCATTACAAAGAAACCGTCAGAATCTGTAGAAATAAGATCAAGAGCTGTCTTTGTATCTGCAAGAAGATCCTCATATGATTCACCCTTGAGATATGTGATCTCTCCGTTCTCAACAAGTGCTGCCTGCTGTGCTATAATATCATCATTATTTGCACGGCTGCCAGTATGAACGGTAAATCCTGCGGGAGTTGCGCCTGTGGTTCCCTCTGTTGATACAACTGCTGTCTTATATCCAAGGTTATAGGCAACCTCACGGATATTGATGACATCGCCACCGTATGCATTCTGTCCAAGGAAACCCTTCTGTGTCTTCCAGCCGGTGCTGAGAGCGGTAGCTGCTGCGGCACTGTCTGTTGTTATCTTATCAAATGTAAAGTTCGGTTTAAACTCACTGAGACAGTATGTGATAGCCTCTCCGCTGTTAGGGAAGGTTTCGGCGATAAAGCCCTCATAAGGAGCAGGCTCAAGGTTGGGATGACGCATATGATAGAACTGTGTGAACTTAAGATGGTTGAAGCCCATTCCGTCACCGATCATGAGGATAACAGCATCACCCTCGATGGGAGTATAGTCACTGATTATATTCTCTGCCGCTATCTCTTCGGTCTTGATAACGTTGCCATCCATCTTGTTATAAGTAAGCTCGCCGACAGCGCCGCCGATCATATAATTCTTACCCTGAAGAACTATCTTTTCGCCGTCAGCCTTGAGAAGATACTGATTATTATCAAATGTAGCACCTGTAGCGCTTTCGCTTCTGTTTGTATTACCGACAAGGATCTCCTTTTCGACTTCATCGGCAGTATCCATAACAGCACTGATCTTTACACCGCAGTTATCGTATACCCAGTCGCAAAGAATCTCAGCCGCATACATCTCATACACGGTTGCATTTTCAGGATATACTACAGTATAGGATGTGATATCAGAGGCTACCTCTTCATCCTCGGGCTGTACTATAGTATAAAGTCCGCTGAAAGCGCGCTTCAGATACTGAGAGTCTGAAGGATTGCTTCTTCCATCACGGTTAATATCTGTAGTTCTTTCATCCTCAGGACCATAAGAACCGGTGAGATATCTTGCAAGGCAGTTCGCATCCATTGAATTGATTGAACCGTTATTATCGATATCACCTATCTTATAACTTGCGGCAAAAGATGAAAACGCCATAGACATTGAGAGCAGCATTGATACTATCAATATCAAAGATATAGCTTTTTTCATAAAAACCTCCGAAACATATATAGTAAATATATTATACTTTATTATTGTCCCTCTGTCAATCCTAATTAAACTAACTTCTTCTCCCCTCTTGAATATTAGTCCGAATTGTTTTATAATGAAATGAGTAACAACACTGAAAGGACAGTAATATGATTAAAACTTGTGTCAGCAGTTATAGCTTCGGTGCACAGGCCGATGAAAGCAAGCTTGGAACAATGGGCGTTATTGAAAAAGCAAAGGAAATGGGATTTGACGGCATAGAGTTTGTGGAAAACGAGTTTACAAATCCTGATAAAGCTCATCTCATATATGAAAAATGTGCATCTGTCGGAATTGCACCTGTCAATTTCTGTGTTGGCGGAAACCTTGCAATTGAAGACAGATCAGAGCTGAAAAAGGAAATTGACCGTCTGAAAAGAATGGTTGATATCGCAGCTCTTATGGGTGTCCCCATGATGCGTCACGACGTTGCATACGGTCCGTTCAATCGCACTTACAATACGGGATATGATGCGGCTATACCTTACATAGCTGAGGGAGCAAGAGAAGTTACCGAATATGCTCAGTCCAAGGGGATTCGTACGATGACGGAAAACCACGGATTTTTTTCACAGGATGCTCTCAGAGTTGAAAAGCTTATTAATGCAGTAGGACATGAGAATTTCGGTGCCCTTGTTGATATCGGAAACTTTATGTGCGCAGATGAAGATCCGACTCACAGCGTCGGAATTATGAAAGGCTACGCATTCCACGTTCACTGCAAGGATTTTTATTTTAAAAGCGGTACTGAGATCGCACCTGGCGAAGGCTGGTTCCAAACAAGAAGTGGAAACTATCTGCGCGGATGCCTTATCGGATTCGGTTCTGCACGTGCGCCTCAAAGCATCAGAGTTCTGAAAAGTTCCGGATATGACGGATATATGTCCATAGAATTTGAGGGCGGCGAGGATGTATTCTGGGCTCTTACACAGAGCCTTTCAAACCTTAAGAGATTTCTGGAGCTATGATCATGAAAGAAAAAAAGATAGTCGTTGATGAATCACCTGTGCTTGATACAACTGAAAACGCAGTTGACAAAAAAGATAATAAAAAGAAAAAAATAGCAATACTTATAACTGTTGGCTGCCTCATACTCGTTGGCGGTATCAGCTGGTTTTTTCTGTATGCTCTTCCCGAAAAGGATCAGAATCCCATGTTTGATCCTGAAAAGCAGGAGGAGATCATCGGAATGTACGGCAGCACACAGCAGCATCTTTATTACCCCATCGATTATGATATCGATATAATGACCGAAAAGGAATATCTGGAGCTTGACCGCAATATTTACTACAAAAAAGGAGCTGAAACAGTAGCCCTCTCCGTTACGGATTACGATACGTATACCGATGATGTGCTGTTCTTTATTGATTATTTTGATCTTGCAACAAAGGGTCTGTATAACGAATACAACGCTCTGTTTTCGGAAAATTATTACAAGTCCAATGAGCCGTATTACAGTTTTACCCAGCAGATGATCTATGACATCAACATTGAAAAGCTTGGACAGGAATCTTCGGATGCAAAGGAGTATTACTACTTTAACGTTTCTTACAGAATACACAAAAACAACGGTACTTTCAGAAACGATATAGACAGCGACGGCTCAAAAACTCTTTTCTTCACCCTTGTTGAAGAAAACGGAACAATTCTCATCGATTCCATAAACTACTATAAGTCAAAATAAAAAGTCTGCCTGTAAAACAGGCAGACTTTTTTATTTTTTCATCATTTCTATTGATTTTTTGGAAAACATATGATATAGTGGCAATGTAAGGGAGTAGTCAGCACCCCGTGTGATAAAGTCAACAACCGGATCATAAGATGTGATCCTGGCTTTATCTTAATCGACGAGACTTATCTGTATGGACAGATGGGTTTCGTTTTTTTGTTTCAGGCACCGATCCCACTGTTCAAAAGTAACGGTTAGGAGAAAAACGATGGCTGAAGCGGTTGTAACCAAAAAAGCTATTTCCGAAGCTTTTAGAACATTGATTACGGAAATGCCCTTATCAAAGATAAGTATAGGCGATATATGCGAAAGATGCGAACTGAACAGAAAAAGCTTTTACTATCACTATAAAGACAAATATGATCTTGCAAATTCCTGTTTCGATACAGATTTTCCTTACTTAACAATTGCGCCTGACAGCATTGACTCTGAAAATATACTCTTTCTGCTATGCAACTATTTGTATAAAAACAGGATTCAATACAAACGTCTGTTTGAAAACGAGGGGCAAAACTCATTTTACGACCATCTTCGTGCAAATCTCAGGATATATTTTCAATACAGACTTTCTGATAAAAGTAACTTCAGTGCAACATTCTGGTCAGATGCTGTTTCCTTTTCGATAAAGGAATGGATATGTGCAAAAAAGCCCGCTCATTACGATGATTTTTATAGTCAGCTTATATCCTGTATTCGTATTGACGGCAGACTTTTATAATATACTAATAAAAAAAACGGAGGCAAATTTTGATACCACACAGTACAAAAATTAATGAACTTATAGCTTCACTGTCAACTAACCGAGCAAATGGTCTCTCATCTGCTGAAGCTGATAATCTATTGACAAAATACGGAAAAAACAAGCTGACAGAAAAGAAAAAGCGCTCACTGCTTCAAAGATTTTTCGATCAGTTCAAGGACGTAATGATCCTGATTCTTATTGCAGCAGCAATAATTTCGTTTGTTATCGTTTGTCTTGAGAAAAACTGGGGAGAGCTTTTTGAGCCTGCACTAATTCTTCTCATCGTCATACTCAATGCTGTTATGGGCGTTTATCAGGAAGGAAAAGCTGAAAAGGCACTTGATGCTCTCAAAAACATGTCAGCTCCCCATGCACGAGTCATCCGTAACGGAGAAGAAAAAGTCATTGATGCTTCCCTTCTCGTCCCCGGAGATATTATAAAGCTTGAAGCCGGAGACTTTGTTCCGGCAGATGCAAGACTTATCGAATCGACCAGCCTAAAGAGCGAAGAATCTGCTCTTACAGGAGAATCCGTACCTTCTGAGAAAGATGCTCTTGCAGAAGTTAATGAAAATGCCCCCATCGGTGACCGCACCAACATGGTATTCTCCGGATGTTCAATAACATACGGTACGGCCCTTGCGGTTGTTACAGGTACAGGTATGAACACAGAGATGGGTAAGATCGCAAATCTTCTTGACGGCGAAGGCGAAACGCAGACGCCTCTCCAGAAAAAGCTTGCAGACCTCGGCAAATATCTCGGTATAGTTGCGATAGTCGCCTGCGCTGTTATTTTTATTGTAGGCCTCGTCAGCAAGACCATGGAGCCTCTTGAAATATTTATGACCGCCGTATCCCTTGCGGTTTCCGCAATTCCCGAGGGGCTTCCCGCTATCGTTACCATCGTTCTTTCCATCGGCGTTCAGCGAATGGTTAAGAAAAACGCGCTTATCCGCCGACTTCCCGCCGTTGAAACGCTGGGTAGCGCTTCTATTATCTGCTCCGATAAGACAGGTACTCTCACCCAGAACAGAATGACTTTAGTTAAAGCTTATCTTGACGGTGCAGATACTACCGAGGATATAACAGACAGCAATTCTGATGCTGTTAAGGAGCTTTTAAAGCTTGGCACTCTTTGTTCCGATGGCAGCGTAGTATTCACAGAAGAAAAGGAACAGCACATCGGTGACCCCACTGAGACCTCAATTGTTTTCGCCGCTCACCGTAACGGTATGGAAAAGGATGATCTGAACAAGGCTTATCCCCGCCTTGCAGGTATTCCCTTTGATTCCGACCGCAAGCTTATGACTACTGTAAATGAAATTGACGGTAAGCTTACTGTTATCGTCAAGGGTGCATTTGATATGATGGCTACCCGTTGCATCTCAGGTGACCTTGAAAAGGCACGTGAGTTTACAGAAAGCATGAGCCGCGATGCTCTTCGAGTTCTTGCCGTGGGTATTAAGGTTATTGACAGTATTCCCAAAGAAATCACAAGCGAGGAGCTCGAAAACGGTCTTAGCTTTGTAGGTCTCGTTGGCATGATCGACCCTCCCCGCCCCGAAGCAAAGGTTGCCGTTGCAACCTGCAGAAAAGCAGGAATCAAGCCCGTTATGATCACAGGCGACCACGTTGTTACAGCCTCCGCAATTGCAAAGGAACTTGGTATCCTTGTAGAAGGAGACCTTGCCATCACAGGTGCTGAGCTTGATCTTATGAATGACCGAGAGCTTGACGAGAAGGTTGAATCCATCTCCGTTTATGCACGAGTTTCTCCCGAAAATAAGATACGAATAGTAAAAGCATGGCAGCGCCGCGGTCAGGTAGTTTCTATGACAGGTGACGGAGTTAACGACGCTCCCGCACTCAAAGCGGCAGATATCGGATGCGCCATGGGTATTACCGGTACTGACGTTGCAAAGGGCGCCGCTGATATGACACTTACAGACGATAACTTTGCAACGATTGTTGATGCAGTGCAGGAAGGCCGCGGCATTTACGCAAACATCAAAAAGGTAGTAGGCTTCCTCCTCGGAACTAATATCGGTGAAGTTGTTACAGTATTCTTCGCAATGCTTATCTGGCATAAAACGCCCCTTCTTTCCATGCAGCTTCTCTGGATCAATCTTGTAACAGACTCCCTTCCCGCTATCGCGCTCGGCATGGAGCCTGTGGAAAAGGACGTTATGGAAAGAAAGCCCAAGCCTAAAAACGAAGGGATATTTGCAGGCGGACTCGGTATTCGTATCGTTCTTCAGGGTATTATGTTTGGTATTTTGACCCTTATCGCATTCTGGCTGGGTATGACCTATACTCCTGCAGGTATTGATTCACTTTCCGCAGGTCAGACAATGGCGTTTATGACCCTTTCACTTTCTCAGGTGCTTCAGGCCTTCAATATGCGCTCCGATCACTCTATCTTCAAGATCGGTCTCTTTACAAACAAGAAGCTGAACCTTGCTGTTCTTGCATCTCTCCTTCTTGTTTTAATTCTCCTTTTCACTCCTGTGGGAATAGCATTCGGAATTGTTGTGCTCTCATGGCAGCTTTACCTTATATCTCTCGGTCTTATCCTTATACCCACGGTTATTATGGAGCTTTCAAAGCTTTTAGGGCTTATTAAAAGTAAGCATTAAAAAAAGCTGCTTTCACGCAGCTTGTAATAAGGATTTCTATGCGAGAAGCATGAAATAGGACGGACAGTTTAAACTGTCCGTCCTTTTCTTTTAAACCGCTTGTTCAGCGGGTCATGTGGTCAGATTGCCAACAATTAGTACAACAACCACAATCAATGCTGTAAAGATAGGAGTATATATTTTTTCATCATGACCTTTCCTTTCTTCCACTGACAATAGTGTAATAGGAACTTGATGTGATCTTATACACCAGTGCATAGAAAAGACCAAAGATGACAAAGCACGCAAGGCTTACAAGGATGCTTAAAAGTGTGTTATCAAAGCCAAACATCAAAAATATCTTGACTACAAAGGGGAAAGCAAAAGCAAGATGGATGCCGGCCATAACCAGAGGCGCAAAGAATACCGTAAGCATCTGGGAATTGATACTCTTTCGAATATCTCTTTTCGTCATACCTACCTTCTGCATGATCTCAAATCGGGATTGGTCCTCATAGCCCTCGGAGATCTGTTTGTAGTAGATGATAAGGACCGCTGCCATAAGGAATACGATACTCAGCATAATTCCAAGGAAGAACAAACTTCCGTATAAGTCGTAAAATGACTTCCTCATTGCTTCTCGGCTCCGCACGTTGTATGAATAGAGCGCCCCGTCATTATCCGTATTCAAATTCCGGAACATTTCCCCAAGATTCGCCGTGATCTCACTTTCTGCAGCCGCTGTATCCACATCAAAGCCGCATCTCCAATCATACATCATCATGGGAGTTCCGACATTGCTTATAATATCTTTTACGGGTTCCGAAAATGCGTATATGTCGTTCACAACAAGATATACCGTGGGGATCACCAACGCATCCGAATCCTCATCAACTTGAAATTCATCCAACTGTTCCTTTACCTTATAGGTATCACCGTACTCCATTGTAAAGGTGTTCCACTTGTAAGATAAACGATCACAGTACACCAGACACTCATCATCAGCAAGAGTCTTATTGGTACCCATTATGTGATTGTAGTCATCAATAGAAAAAACAGATAGATAACCGATATTATCGTACGTAGCCAGGGAGAAGTCAATATGGGATTCGTAGTTAATGGTAATGCCTTCCTCCGTGATCAAACCGGGTATCTCGCAGGCACGGACTCCGGTAAGGTCTGTGTCTGCTCCGCCGATCTCCTTAATACGATTCCTGATCATATTGAGGTTTTCATCGCTGATGCCTTCAATGGTATCAAAGGTTGTAGAAATATTCACATCATTCGGGCAACGGTTTCTCACTGAATCCTCTTCGCCAAAGTAAAGGCTTGCAGTAGAGGAGATCATAACAAGCACCATTGTCAAAAGAATACAGATGGATGCCAGCCCCGCACCGTTTCTCTTCATTCGGTACACCATAGAGGATACCGAAACAAAGTGGTTTGGCTTATAGTAATATTTCTTGTTTTTCTGAAGCAACTTGCAGAACACAACAGATCCGGAAACAAACAGCAGGTAAGTTCCCACTATAACCAATATAACAGCTATGAAGAAGGTGGCAAATGCTGTAATAGGTTCTTTGATGCTTACTGCAAGATAGTAGGCAATGCCTAAAAGAATAACACCAATGAGTGCATAGATCCAAGTGCGTTTAAGCACCTTTTCACCTGCTTTGCTGCTCTGCATCAGTTCAAGGGGCCTGGAGCGTCTGACCCTGATAAGCGAATTGAACAGTAACAGCAGATATATTCCACCGAAAATCATCGGTGTCCGATAAAGGGAAACAAGACCGATACTCAAGGTAAAGGTAACGTCCATATTCAGCAAATTGAGCAACACAAGCTCTGCTGCCTTAGACAGTGCAACACCCGCCAAAAGCCCCGCACCAATGGCAATGACAGCAACAACCAGGGATTCCCACACCATAATCTTACTGATATTTCGCTTATCCATACCGAGGATATTATATAAGCCAAACTCACGATATCTTTGCTTAATCAGAAAAGAATTCGTGTAAAACAGGAACAACAATGAGAAAACTGCGATAACACCGCATCCAAGGGGCAGAACCGTCATTAAAATCGATCCACCCGGCATATGTACCAAAGCCGGTGATTCGATCAGGTAGCTCAGGATATAATACATCATCACCATAACGCCGCCGGTGAGAATATACGGGAAGTAGAGCCGCTTATTCTTACGGATGCCATCCCACGCTAATTTCGGATAAAAGCCTGCTTTCATTTTCTCTCACCACCTGTAGCCAGCATAGTGAGCGTATCGGAGATCATCTGATACAGCTGCTCGTTGGTGTTGTTACCGCGATAGATCTGATGGAACACCTCACCGTCCTTGATGAACAGCACACGGCTGGCGTGGCTTGCCGCCTTGACCGAGTGTGTAACCATCAGAATTGTTTGTCCCGTCTTATTGATCTGAGCAAAGAGACGAAGCAGTTCATCGGTGGCCTTAGAGTCGAGAGCACCGGTCGGCTCGTCCGCAAGGATCAGCTTCGGGTTTGTAATGAGTGCTCTGGCAACCGCAGCACGCTGCTTTTGTCCGCCGGACGCCTCATAGGGATACTTTTTCAGAAGTTCAGTAATACCGAGCTGTGCTACTATGGGGGTTAACCTTTCCTGCATCTCTTTATGGGATTTGCCTGCCAATACAAGGGGCAAGTAGATATTATCCTCAATTGAGAAGGTATCCAGCAGATTAAATTCCTGAAATACAAATCCAAGGTTATCACGGCGGAAAGCTGCCACCTGCGACTCTTTGATTTTGGAAAGGTCTTTTCCGTCGAGAATCACCGAGCCTGATGTGGGTTTATCGAGGGCTGCCAGAATATTCAGTAAGGTCGTCTTACCGGAACCTGATTCACCCATGATGGCCACATATTCGCCCTGTTCTACGTCGAAGGAAACGCTTTTCAGCGCCTCTACCTTATTTCCACCGAAACGGGTCGTATATATTTTTTGTACCCCGCTTACATTCAAAATACTCATAATAAAACTCCTCCTTTGTGATTTCTGTTATCATTATAGCAAGAGGGACATCTGCATCGCCATCGATTCGGCTTACAAATGCCCCCCTCAAATCTAACAGTTTTGTAAGAAGTCTATTCTACTTCCAGTTTTGTCTGTGCAAGGTCAATATCAACAATCGTTCCCACATCTACTGTTGACTGTGCAGTAATATTATGTCCCAGATTATTGCATATCCGCTTACAAAGGTACAGCCCGATGCCGCTGGCTTTTTTGTCGGTACGACCGTTATAGCCCGTATAACCGTTTTCAAACACTCTCGGAAGATCCTCCGGAGCAATACCAATGCCGGTATCACGGATACGCAGCGTCTTTTCGTTTTCCAGCGTAATGGTAATGTTGCCTGCAAGCGTGTATTTCAGTGCATTGGATAACACCTGCTCAATCACAAAGGAAAGCCACTTTTCATCCGTAATAACGGTAGTATTCAGCGGTTCATATACAAGGCTCAGCTTGCGACCGATAAAATCGGATGAGAACTTTCTGACGGCTTGCTTTACTATCTTATCAAGGTCGTATTCTTTGATTACATAATCGGTGCTTTCCGAGTTCAGTCTGAGGAAGGTAAGCACCATTTCCACATACTGCTCGATGCGGTGCAGATCGGATGACAGTGTACGGGAGAGAGCGGAGTCTTCATTCTGCAGGTGCAACCGCATGGAAGCGATCGGTGTTTTGATCTGATGCGCCCAGACAGTATAGTAATCGATCATATCCGCATATTTGCGGTTGGTCTGGGTTCGGAAAGTATTATGCTCCTCGCTGAGCAGACTAAGAATTTGCTGATAGTCTTCATCCTTGATTCCATCTATCTTCGGAAGCATTTCTGCAATTACATCAGCTATGTTGCGAATGCTGTTCATTGCTTCGTGCTCACGTTTCACCCGCAGAAAGTCAAAGACCATAATCAGGATACCGAGAGCAGCACAAAGCAACGTGGGATAAATCACCGCGCCTATGGGCAGATGGTACAACAGAAAGCTCACAGCAAAAATAACGCAGAATACAGCACCGACAATCCAAATGTGACGGTGCTGCCTTAGATACTGCAAAAACAACTTCATACCGACCACCTCAATTCTCAATGAGATATCCCACACCAAACTTGGTGGTAATGAAGTCCTCAAGTCCTGCAGCGTCCAGACGCTTTCTGAGACGACCAACATTTACAGACAGGGTGTTTTCATCCACAAAGCTATCCGTCTCCCACAACTGTTCCATCAGCTTCTCACGGCTTACGACTTTGCCTTTGTTTTCCATCAGGATCAGAAGAATTCGAAACTCGTTTTTGGAAAGTGAAATCTTCTCGTCATTATATGTAAGGGTATTATCCCCCATATTCAGTAATGCTCCACGATGCTCAAGCACCGGAACGGATGCTGCAAAGTCATAGGTTCTGCGAAGCATAGCCTGTAGCTTTGCCATCAATACGCTTTGGTTAAAAGGCTTTGCAATAAAGTCATCAGCACCCATGTTCATAGCCATAACCATATTCATGTTATCAGATGCAGAGGATACGAAGATGATCGGCACTTTGGACACTTTGCGGATCTCACTGCACCAATGATAGCCGTTAAAAAACGGCAAAGCAATATCCAGCAGAATGATGTGCGGGTCAAACTCAGCAAATTCCGCCATTACTTTCCGAAAGTTTTCAATGCAGTGGACTTGCAGATCCCACATCTCTGCTTGTGTTCTTATCGCTTCCGCTATTCCTTTATCGTCTTCAACAATCAGTAATCGGTACATACTCTCACCTCTATCCACACAGCAAAGGTCATCCTTTGTTATTATTTGATTCACTTCGATTTTACATTATATCACAATCGGTTATAAAAAATAAAGTTATTTTCATAAAGCTACAAAATTTGTTATTTTAAACGCAAAAGACAGTATAATCTCTTACGACTATACTGTCTTTTGTCATTATCGCACTCGTCAATCGGCTTATTCCATAGGATATTCAAAACATCCTTATGAGAATTTGCCTTGCCAGGCGCTTTTTATTTTGTCATCTTTTCCTGCTTTACCTTGTGGTCGATTACGTGGCGGCTTGCAAGCTCGCTTCTGATGTCCTCAAGGGAAATGCCCATTTCTGTCATAAGAACCATTACGTGGTATGCAAGGTCTGCGATCTCGTAGATAGTTTCCTTCTTATCGTCAGCCTTTCCAGCGATGATAACCTCGGTGCACTCCTCGCCTACCTTCTTGAGAATCTTATCGATTCCCTTTTCAAAAAGATATGTTGTGTAGGAGCCTTCCTTCTTATCGGTCTTTCTGCCCTCGATAAGGCTCATAAGACCCTCGTAGGAAAACTCATGGCGCTCCTCGCTCTCGTAAACGGGAGCTGTGAAGCAAGAGTACGTGCCTGTGTGGCATGCAGGGCCGTCGGGCTCTACCATTACAACAAGGGCATCCTTATCGCAATCTGCAGTAATTGAAACGATATGCTGATAGTTGCCGCTTGTATCGCCCTTGAGCCAAAGCTCCTGTCGGGAGCGGCTCCAGAAGCAGGTGAGCTCCTTTTCCATAGAAATTTCAAGGCTCTCACGGTTCATATATGCAAGGGTGAGCACCTTCTTTGTTTTTGCATCTACTACGATTGCAGGGATAAGTCCCTTTTCGTCAAATTTAAGTTCGTTAATGTTTATCATTTTATTTCCTCTTTTCGTCGTTAAACTTTATCAAATAAAGTAGACCCACTACGCGCACAATCCAGCCAAATTGAGGCGAAGCGATGTTTACAAGAGATATAAACTATTCGTAAATTTCATCAATTGAAACTACTCCTTGTTCATAGTTGATGATCAAGTCTGTTTTAATGTCAAAATAACATGCCAAAATAGCAGTTAAAGTATCATGGTCCAACAGAATTTCATTTCCAACAACTACACAACAAAACGAACTGCCGCCCGGAAACGGCGCTAAAAGTTCATGTCCGAGTTTACGAAGAAAAAGTGACTTCTTTTCTATATCCAATGTAAATAAGTTATCACCATGCTGTATTTCCGCTTTATTACTATCAATCCAATTTATATCTATGTCAAATTCCTCTAATACTCTCGTTAAGGGTAACATAGTATATTCGGGAGATACAATAACACCGTACGCATCAATGGTTTTATCTTTGATAACAATACTGCAGCTGACAGGCACCTGTTTTTGGTTATATGTTTCATTACAAAAAACATATATGTTTGCTGATACCAATATCAAACCAACGATAATACAACAAATTAGAACGATCGTTCTATTCTTCATAAAATCACCTAAATAGTTTACTACTCTCAAAATAGAAAAACTTATAATCTTGCAGGGATTCCTGCATTTCGCATTTCATTTTTAAGATCGCGGATATCTACCTCTCCGAAATGGAAGATAGATGCCGCAAGGCCTGCATCGACCTTAGGAAGCGCATTGAAAAGCTCGATAAAGTCATCGATCTTTCCTGCACCGCCCGAGGCAATTACGGGCACCTGTACTACGTCGCAGACAGCCTTCAGCATTTCAAGGTCAAAGCCGCCCTTGACACCGTCTGTATCGATGGAGTTTACTACTACTTCACCTGCACCGTTATCTACACAGCGCTTTATCCAGCTGATAGCCTCCATACCGGTGTCCTCACGTCCGCCCTTGGCAAACACTCTGAACTCTCCGTCTACTCGTTTAACGTCCACAGAAAGGACTACGCACTGGTCTCCGTAAAGTTTTGCAGCCTCATATATAAGATCGGGATTTCTTATAGCTCCCGAGTTTACACTTACCTTATCGGCACCGCATTTGAGCACTCGGTCAAAGTCTGCAACTGTATTGATGCCGCCGCCTACTGTAAGGGGGATAAACACCTTCTTTGCAGTTTCGCAAAGAATATCTGTAAAGAGCGCGCGTCCGTCGCTGGAAGCTGTTATATCGTAAAACACAAGCTCGTCTGCTCCGCCGTCGGAATAGAACTTTGCAAGCTCAACGGGAGAGGAAACGTCGCGAAGTCCCTTAAAATTCGTTCCCTTTACTACTCTGCCGTCGCGCACGTCAAGGCAGGGGATGATTCTTTTCGTTATCATTTTGCCACCTCAACTGCTTCTTTAATATCGATAGCACCGGTATAGTATGCTTTACCGATGATCGCACCGTAGAGATCTCGCTCACGAAGCTTTTTAACATCCTCGATGGAGGAAACTCCGCCTGAGGCGATTATCTGCATACTGAATTTTTCGCTCATGTCGCGATAAAGCTCATGGTTTGTTCCCTGCATTGCTCCATCCTTTGAAATATCTGTGCAGATAAGGGTCTTAACACCTATCTTCTGCATTTTCTCAGCGAATGCGAATGCATCGAGCTCTGACTTTTCAGTCCAGCCCTTGATTGCAACAAATCCGTCCTTAATATCGATACCGACAGCGATCTTATCGCCGTACTTTGCTACTGCTTTTTCAACAAAGCCATCGCTGGTTACTGCGGCTGTACCGAGAATAACTCGGTCGATTCCTGCAGCCATATATCTGTCGATGACCTCCATTGAGCGGACACCGCCGCCGATCTCAACGAAGAGATTTGTATTATTTTTAATATAGCAAACTGTATCAAAATTGGGAGTTGTTCCGCTTTTTGCACCCTCAAGGTCTACCATATGGATATGGGTTGCACCCGAGGCCTGAAAATCGCGGGCGATTTCTATGGGGTTATCGCTATAAACTGTCATTTCCTGATAATTGCCCTTATAAAGTCTGACAGCCTTGCCCTCGTAAAGGTCTATTGCGGGATATATCAGCATATTTCTCCCTCCTTCATCTCTACAAATGCACGGAGAATTGCAAGACCCACGTCTCCGCTCTTTTCGGGATGGAACTGACAGCCGAACACGTTTTTATCGGCAACTGCGGCAGTTAAGGGCGCGCCGTACTCGCTTTTTGCGATTACAGACTCCTCGCAGTCAGCTCCGTAATAGGAATGAACGAAATATACGTAGTCCCCTTCCTTTATATATTTGAAAAGAGGACACTCCTTTGTAAATGTAAGGGCGTTCCAGCCGATATGGGGAATTTTCAGGTCAGCGGGGATAACGTCTGCAATAGGCTTAACTGAGCCCTTTATAAGTCCGAGGCCCTCGTGGACACCGTACTCATAGCTTTTCTCAAGAAGCATCTGCATACCGAGGCAGATACCGAGAAGGGGCTTTCCTGCCTTTGCAAGAGCGATAACCGCATCATACATTCCGCTCTCACGAAGCTTTCTTGCCGCATCCTCAAATGCACCGACACCGGGGAGGATTATCTGGTCTGCACGGCTGAGCGCCTCTATATCGGCTGTTACTGTAACGTCTGCGCCGATAGCCTCAAGTGAGCTTTTGAGGGAAAAGAGGTTACCTACACCGTAATCTACTATGGCTACCATTAAAGTACCCCCTTGGTGGAAGGTATCTCATCTGCAAAGTCGGGATCGATCTTTACTGCCGCACGGATAGAGCGGGCAACGGATTTGAATGCGCCTTCGATAATGTGATGGGAATTATAGCCCGCAAGCTGGCGAATATGGAGTGTGCACTCAGCCTGTCTTACAAATGCAAGCCAGAATTCCTCGCAAAGCTCTGTATCAAAATCGCCAACCTTTTCTGTGGGGATATCGAGGCTGTAGCCGAGATAGCCCCTTCCTGAGAAATCGATGGCAGAAAGGATAAGGCTCTCGTCCATAGGGAGGATCATATTTCCGTAGCGGATGATTCCCTTTTTGTTTCCGAGGGCTTCCTTAAATGCCGCACCGAGAACGATACCGATATCCTCTGCGGTATGGTGATAATCGACCTCTGTATCACCGTTGCAGGTGAGGGCGATATCAAAGCGACCGTGGGATGCAAAGAGAGTTATCATATGATCGAGAAATCCGCATCCTGTTTTAACGGTGCTTATGCCCTTTCCGTCTATATTAAGTTTTAAGGAAATATCTGTTTCCGCAGTTTTTCTTTTAATTTCGCAAGTTCTCATTTGTTTTCTCCGATGATTTCTTTAAGGGCTGAAATGAGAGCGTCCATCTGCTCATCCGTGCCTACCGTTATGCGGTTGTACTGACTAAGAAGAGGCTTTGAGAAATAGCGCACGAGGATTCCCCTCGCCTTCAATTCAAGATATATCTTCTCGCCGCTAACTTCGGGATGCTTTGCAAAAATGAAGTTTGCCATGGAATCTGTCATTTCAAATCCGAGCTCCAAAAGCTCTTTTTTGGTGCGTTCTCTTGTGGCGATTATCTTTTTGCAGTTTTCCTTCGTGTATGCCTCGTCCTCAAGGCTTCCCACACCTGCCGCCATTGTAGCACGGTTTACGTTATAGGGATTTGTTGAATACTTGATAGTATTAAGGTCTCTTATAATTTCCTTGGATGCTATACCGAAGCCGAGACGGGCACCTGCCATAGACCTCGATTTTGAGAAGGTCTGAGTAACTAGGAGGTTTTCGTACTTTTTTGTGAGCGGCACCGCGCTCTCGGCTCCGAAATCTACATATGCTTCGTCAATAACGACTACGCTATCGGGATTTGACACGACTATCTCTTCTATCTGTGAAAGAGAAAGTGCGATTCCCGTGGGGGCATTGGGGTTTGCAATGAAAATCACGCCCTTTTTTCCCTTATAGTCATTAATATCGATTGTGAAATCCTCCTTGAGAGGAATCTCAACATAAGGAACGTTATTAATTTCTGCAAATACGGAATAGAATCCGTAGGTGATATTGGGGAAATATGCGGGATGGTCCTTATCACAGTATGCCATAAAGGCAAAATTGAGTATCTCATCAGATCCGTTTGTGAAAAGGATCTCATCGCAAGAAATCCCGAAATGCTCTGATGCGATCTTCACAAGGGGTGTACACTCGGGATCGGAATAGAGCTGATACTTCCCTGCCTCCTCTGCGGCATATGCTACTGCCTTTTCGGATGGGGGAAAGGGGGATTCATTAGTATTGAGCTTTATGTACGTCATACCCTTAGGCTGCTCGCCGGGGGTATAAGGCACGAGGCTCTTATATTTTTCGCTGAAAAAACGGCTCATTTTAGTTTTTTACGCTTTCCTTGTTCTGATAATTGCGCTGTTTGCGTGAGCTGTGAGGCCTTCCTTGGTTGCAAAATATGCAACGTCCTCGGCTACTCGCTCAAGGGCTTCTCTTGTATAGTAGGTATACTGAGTTTTCTTAACGAAATCGTCTACTGACAAGGGGCTTGAGAACTTTGCGGTGCCGCTTGTGGGAAGTGTGTGGTTTGGGCCTGCAAAATAGTCGCCGAGGGCCTCGGGGCAGTTTCTGCCCATGAAGATACTTCCTGCATGGCGGATAGCATCAAGATAATCAAAGGGATTATCAACGCAAAGCTCAAGATGCTCGGGAGCGATCTCGTTTGCAATATCGATAGCCTTCATGAGGCTGTCTGCTACGATGATCTTGCCGTTGTTATCAATGGATGCTCTTGCGATATCAGCTCTTGAAAGAAGGGGGATCTGTCTTTCAAGCTCAGCGCTTACTGCCTTTGCAAGATCCTCGGAATCTGTAACGAGAACCGCACTTGCAAGGCGGTCGTGCTCTGCCTGAGAAAGAAGGTCTGCTGCAACGTGGGATGCATCGGACTTGCCGTCTGCAACGATGAGGATCTCGCTGGGGCCTGCGATCATATCGATAGAAACCTTACCGAAGACCTGCTTTTTCGCTTCTGCAACGAAAGCATTTCCGGGGCCTACGATCTTATCAACACGGGGTACGCTTTCAGTACCGTATGCGAGAGCCGCAACAGCCTGTGCGCCTCCTACCTTGAAAATCTTATCAACGCCTGCAACGTATGCTGCAGCGAGAATAACGGGATTTACCTTTCCCTCCTTATTGGGGGGAGTTACCATTACAACTTCCTTAACGCCTGCGATCTTTGCGGGGATGGAATCCATAAGAACGGTTGAGGGATATGCGGCAGTACCGCCGGGCACGTAAAGACCTGCGCGGTCAACGGGGATTACCTTCTGACCGACTACAATACCGCTTTCATCATTGATGATAAAGCTGTTTCTTACCTGCTTTTCGTGGAACTTACGGATATTGGCAGCCGCTCTCTTGAGAATTTCAAGAAACTCGGGTTCAACGGCCGCTACTGCCTCGGCGATCTCCTCTTCTGTTACGAGAAGGCTTGTAAGGCATGCCTTATCAAACTTTTCGCAGTATTCGAAAAGCGCTTTATCTCCGTTTTTCTTTACGTTTTCTATAATTTCTGAAACTACGGCTTCAACGTCGAATTCAGGCTCAACACGGGCGAATATATCCTCGTTTGCAACCTTGCCGTATTCGTATATCTTAATCATTTTTTGGCCTCTAACTGTGCGGAAATTTCACGCACTATCTTTTCTATCTGTTCGTTCTTGAACTTGAAGCTTGACTTATTTGCAATAAGACGGGCGCTTATGGGAACGATGGTTTCATATACCTCAAGATCGTTTTCCTTGAGGGTCTTTCCTGTTTCCACAATATCTACGATAACGTCGGAAAGATCGAGAATGGGAGCGATCTCAATGGAGCCGTTAAGATGGATAATATCTATATCACGGTCGAGAGATGCATAATACTTCTTTGCAATATTGGAAAACTTTGTTGCAACTCTGAGAGTTCTCTGAGGGTCATCGCGAAAATCGCTTTTAGCCGCAACTGCCATTCTGCATTTTCCGATATCAAGGTCGAGAAGCTCATATACATCGGGATTATATTCAAGAAGAATATCCTTGCCCGCAACGCCGATATCAGCAGCTCCTCTTTCAACGTATATAGCAATATCAGAGGGCTTTACCCAGAAATAGCGGACGCCTACCTCTTCATTTTCAAATATGAGCTTTCTGTTCTGCTCTTTAATGGAGGGGCACTCAAAGCCTGCCGCCTCAAACATGGAATATACCTTTTCTCCAAGTCTTCCCTTGGGAAGCGCTACATTAAGCATGGTCTTCAACGCTTACTACCTCCCCGTCAGATATTGTTACTACTCTCTTGCAGCTGAATCGCGCGGGAATGCTTCTTTGAACACAAACGCTTCCCTCTGCAGAATACTTTTCTACTGCCGCCTTAAGGGCAGCTGTATCAGTATTTCCGCTGTAAACGATAACTGTATCAACGTCGTATTTTCTGGCGTCAGAAAGACGGCGCTCAAGCATATCGAGATATACTGCAAATCCTACGGCGCCTGATCCCTTCTGCATCTTTTTCATAAGTCTGTCATACTGACCGCCGGAAAGAACGCTCTGAGGAATACCGCCGATAAAGCCCTTGAATACGATACCGTTATAATACTTGATATCGCTGATAACGGAGAAATCGATTCTGACGATATCGGAAAGATCCTTATCAAGAGAATTAATAACATCCTCAAAAAGGTCGATATCAGAGGTATCGATCTTACCGTCGAGCATATTACGAAGCTTTTCTATAACCTCTGCGGGACGGCCGTAGATGCCAACGATTTTCTTTACAAGCTCGGCCTTTTCGGATTCAATACCGAGATCTGAAAGAAGGATTGAAAGCTCGTGTGAATTCTTTTCGCCAACGAGGCGCATAACCTCTCCCTTTGCTACATCTGCAATTCCCGCATAATCAAATACTGCTGAGAGGATGCCGAGATGGGAGATATCAAGAAGGGCGTTTTTATCAATAGCTGTAAGGCTCTTTGCGGCAAGGGATACTACCTCGCAAACGGAATATTCATCAATATCACCGATGCACTCGAGTCCTACCTGCATGATCTCCTTATAGCTGTGAGTTCTGTCGGAAACTCGATAAACGTTTTCATTATAATAAAACTTCTGAACAAATCCCTCAATATCTCTTGAGCTTTTGATGATCGAAAGGGTTACGTCAGGCTTCAGGGCCATAAGGCGACCGTTTGTATCTGTAAAGGTAATGACACCGTCGGAAATAAGGAAATCCTTGTTTCTTACGTAAAGATCATACTCCTCAAACTTGCTCATTTTATACTGAGAATAGCCGTACTTTGAATAAAGCTCTCTCAAGGCAAATATGACCTTTTCATCATATTTCAATATTGTATCGTTGATATTCATCAGCAGTTCCCCTTGGAATTGAGTTTATCTATAACTTCTCTGTATCCGCCGCTTCCGTATTTAAGGCATTTACTGACTCTGCCTATGGTTGCTGTACTGATACCGACCTTTTCTGTGATTGTCTGATAATTTTCACCACGGTCGAGAAGTATTGCAGTTTCAAGCCGCTGTGCCATATCCTGCAATTCCTTTACCGTACAAAGGTCTTCAAAATATTTATAGCACTCTTCTTTTGTTTCAAGATCAAGTATAGTTTGAAAAAGTCTGTCCAGTGCATCGGAATGAAAATTTGCCATTTTTAAACCTCATTTCGTTAATTGCTTAATAGTTTACTACTTCACCTTGCTAAAGTCAATAGTTTTGAGTATTTTTATCTAATAAATTGCAAAAAAATGACCTCTTCTTTGTTGAAGAGGTCATTTTTTTATTTTGCTTCATACCATGTTGCACCCTTATTTGCTTCAACATCAAGGGGAACTACTGTTTTATATGCATTTTTCATTTCGTTTACAAGTATTTCTGCAGCCATATCCGCACACTCAAGAGCTGATTCCACAATAAGCTCGTCGTGAACCTGGAGTATAAGGCGAGCACCTATACCTGCCTTTTCAAGCGCTTTATCAGCATTGATCATTGCAAGTTTGATAATATCGGCGGCTGTTCCCTGTATGGGACT
>JAZTXZ010000090.1:0-3188 GCA_045636685.1 Candidatus Avispirillum sp.
AAGCCCTCAGCCTTAACGTCGCCAACGAGAACGCCGCCGCCTGTGATGATACGCTTAGCCTCTGCCTTGGAGGGAGCGAGCTTGGACTTAACGAGCATATCGGAAACAAGGATCTTTCCGTCTGTGAAGTCCTCTGCTGTAAGTGTTGTTGTGGGCATATCAGCGCTCATGCCGCCTGCTGCAAATACTGTCTTTGCAGTCTCAAGTGCCTTATCTGCCTCTTCCTTACCGTGGATAATGTTTGTAACCTCCCATGCGAGACGCTCCTTTGCCTTATTGAGCTCTGCGCCCTCAAGCTTTTCATACTCTGCGATCTCGGAAACGGGCATAAATGTGAGCATCTTCATGCACTTAATAACGTCGGCATCGTCGATGTTTCTCCAGTACTGGAAGAAGTCGTAAGGGGGAGTCTTCTTAGGATCGAGCCAAAGCGCGCCCTTCTCTGTCTTACCCATCTTCTTACCCTCGCTTGTGAGAAGGAGGTTAAATGTAAGACCGTATACTTCCTTACCTGTCTTTCTCCGAACAAGCCCTACGCCGCCGATGATGTTGGACCACTGGTCGTCGCCGCCTGTCTCGAGGATACAGCCGTAATCCTGATTGAGACGGAAGAAGTCGTAGGACTGCATGATCATATAGTTGAACTCAAGGAATGTAAGACCCTTTTCCATTCTGGACTTATAGCACTCAGCTGCAAGCATACGGTTTACTGTGAAGTGGGGGCCTACCTCACGAAGGAAGTCGATGTAGTTAAGGTCGAGAAGCCAATCGCCGTTATTTACGAAGATAGCCTTTCCGTCGGATGTATCGATAAACTTACCCATCTGGATCTTGAAGTTATCGATATTGTGAGCGATCTCTTCCTTTGTGAGCATCTTTCTCATATCGTTCTTACCGGAGGGGTCGCCTACCATTGCAGTACCGCCGCCGAAAATTGCGATAGGTCTGTGTCCTGCCATCTGCATATGTGCCATAACCTTCATCTGGATGAAGTGGCCGATGTGAAGGCTGTCTGCTGTGGGGTCAAAGCCGATATAGAATGTGATCTTCTGATTATCAAGGAGGTCCTTGACCTTTTCGGGGTCAGTTACCTGCGCAAGCATTCCTCTGTCGATAAATTCCTGGTACAAGCTCATTGTTCTTTGTTGCGGCTAATGCCGCTCTCCTTTTTGTATGTTATATTTTTTAATTCATATTAAGCAGATCACGGGCTGCACTGTACTGCATTTCAGTAACGTTGATACCACCAATGATCCTTGCAAGCTCCGCTACTCTTTCCTCTCCCTCGAGAACCCTGACAGAGCTTTCCATTCTTCCGCCAACCTCTTTTTTTTCAATGAGATAATGACTGCCGGCATGGGCTGATACCTGAGCTGAGTGAGTCACGCAGATGACCTGTATGTTCTCAGCCAAAGATTCAAGTCTCAGGCCAATTCTCTCGGCTGTGCCACCCGATACACCCGTATCGATCTCATCAAAAATAACAGTTGACTGGGCTGATTTTTTTGTCTGCGCACATTTCAGCGCAAGCATTATTCTTGAAAGCTCGCCGCCCGATGCTATCTTATAGAGTGGCTGAGCTTCCTCACCCGGGTTAGTAATAACTGTGAAATCAACCTCATCCGTTCCTCGCGGATTAAACTTATCCTCGCCCGTAGCTTTTCTTATATCAACAAAGAAGCGGACCTTCGGCATATCAAGGCTCTTAAGGGTTGCCATGACCTCATCGGCCAGACGTTTACCTGCTTCTCTGCGTTTTTCTGTTATTATTTCTGCAGCAGATGATGCTTTCTTTGCAATCTCCCGATATTCAAACTGCAGCTCTTCCATACGTTCTTCTCCGCCCTCAAGATCTCTCAGCTTTCTTTTTGCATCATCTCTGAAAGCAATAACATCCTCAAGGGTAGGACCGTATTTCTTTTTAAGGCGGGAAAAGGCGGCAAGTCTTGACTCAATTATATCAAGCTGCTTTTCGGGATCAACCATTCCCTCGCCATCAACAAGATCCTTTGCCTGCTCGGCAATATCTATGATATCATATCTGTATTCCTCGAGCTTAAGAGCCAGCTCCTCTGCATTATCCATTACATCGGAAAGCTGTCTCAGTGCCTGAGCTGCTCTTTCCATAAGATATGCGCAGGATGCTCCCTTTTCTCCCGGAGCAAGGGCTCGGTATACAAGATTTGCATTCTTAGTTATCTGTTCAATGCTTTTTATCTTGGTTCTGAGCTTTTCAAGCTTTTCTTCCTCTGAGGGATCCTGAATCCTTGCCTTATCTATATCAGATATCTGATATTTCAGTATATCAGTCATCATAGATCTGTCATCAAGCGATTTTTCAAGATCTGAGATTTCAGCCTTCTTTTCTGTAAGCTTGGAATATATCTCTCCGTAAACGGCAACATCCTCTAATGTATCGGCATACTCATCAAGCAAAAGGATATGCTCCGCTCTGTCATACAGAGACACAGTATCGTTTTGCCCGTGGAGGGCAAGAAGCTTTGATGCAGTCTCCTTCATTAAAGACAGAGAAACACTTTTACCGTTGATCTTTGCAGAACTTCTTCCGTCCTGGCTGAGTGCTCTCTCAATTGTCAGCTCACCATTCGCATCAAATCCGCCCTGACCTGCCTCGCCGTCAAAAACTGCAAGAACAGACGCAGACTTTTCTCCCTGCCTGATGAGATCACGCTGACCTTTTGCGCCAAGAAGCAGAGCTATACTGTCTATTATCACAGATTTGCCCGCACCGGTCTTACCTGTAAGCACGGTAAATCCGTCTGTAAAGTCAATATTCAGATCTTTGGCTACAGCTATATTCTGTATTGACAATGCTTTAAGCATACAAAAGACCTCTCTTTACTTATTTTCAGCCCTCTATGATCCTTCTTATCTCTTTTGCGGCAACCTGAGCCGCCTCAACAGATGAAGAAGCAACAAAAATTGTATCATCTCCCGCGATACAGCCCATCACACCTTCAATATTGCTCGAATCTATTCCCGTTGCGATAGCGGGAGCAATGCCGGGATAGGTTCTTATTACAACAAGATTCATGGCACATTCAATACTGATAACGGAAGCGGATACATGACCGTAAACGTGATGGGGAGTAAATGTGCTTTTGGTATCGGGAAGCACGTATTTATATTTGCCGCTCTCTCCGGTTACCTTAGTTAGTTTCAATTCT
>JAZTXZ010000091.1:0-8009 GCA_045636685.1 Candidatus Avispirillum sp.
CTTATCTTAAAATCTGATGTTCTATATCTTCGTACTTACGGTCCCCCTCCCCTTCACAATCTCCTTTGGAGCTTGAGAAGGGGAGGCTCTGCGTTTCGATCGCGCCTATCAAATTTCAGTTTGAACCTCCCCGATAAACCCGAATTTATATTGATCCCCTTTTGGAAGTTTTTCGGGGGTCGTAGGGGGCCTTTTTTTAAAAAGGCTCCTTACATATACACACCGATAAACCCGAATTTGAAAACAAAAACCATTGCAAAAATTAATTTCTGCAATGGTTTTTCCGTTTATTAATCTTTAAAATTCCCTTTCCATTGATCCGAGGGGGAAATGCCGAAATGCTTCGTTATTGCCATTACGATATTTGCGCCCAACCGTTCGGGAAGCTCTCCTTTTTCAATCTTTTCGAGAGTCTTTACTCCTATCCCAAGCATGCTTGCCATTTCTTCCTTTGTAAGACCGTTGCTTTCGCGGAGATATATCAACATAGAAACAAAATTATACCATTCTCCCAATATCTTGCTTCTCATACGGCATCTCATCCTTTACATATTTGACATACACAGTAGATTTTACACCTGATAGGTGTAATTGTCAATACAACTTTTAGATGTGGGATAGAATGCATACATATAGCCGCAGAGGAAGGTATTGTCATAGATATGTACAGAATAAGAGATCTCAGAGAAGACCGCGACCTGACTCAGGCAGAGATCGCAAAGGTCATTAAGACAACGCAACAGCAATACAGCAAAATAGAAATAGGAAAAGCGGATATAAGCGGAGAAAAGCTGAAGCTTCTTTGCCAGTTTTACAATGTTTCTGCAGATTATATTCTCGGCTTGACTGATGAAGAACGTCATTTGAAATAATATTATATCAGTCCTGATATTGACCCCCTCCAAAACGACCTTCCGAGGTTGCTTCGGAGGGGGTCATGATGTTTGCCGTGACTAATTTCTTTGTCTTCCTCGTTCTTCTTGAGAACAACAATTTTATATATCCGAAAAATAAGAAAAAATAATAGATAATAGATCACTAAAATCCCCGGGTTCTATTGAAAACAAAAAAAGCTTAGTATATAATATATAATGTATACCTATAAAAGTGAGGTTCCTTATTATGAACAACTACAAGATCGAAACTATGTGCATTCAGGAAGGATACAAGCCCGAAAACGGCGAGGCAAGAGTTCTTCCCATTTATCAGAGCACTACCTATAAATACGAGTCCGGCGAGCATCTCGGTAAGCTCTTCGACCTTTCTGCCCCCGGCCATATGTACACCCGTATCTCTAACCCCACCGTTGACTTCGTTGAGAAGAAGATCACTGCCCTTGAAGGCGGTGTGGGCGCTATGATGGTTTCAAGCGGCCAGGCAGCTTCTACAAGCGCAGTGCTGAACATCGCTTCCTGCGGAGATAACTTCGTTTGCTCCTCCTCCATCTACGGCGGTACAACAAACCTTTTCGCAGTTACATTCAAACGCCTGGGTATTGAAGTTCGCTTCGTTACTCCCGGCATGACTGACGATGAGATCCACGCCCTCTTTGACGACCGTACCCGTCTCGTTTTCGGCGAGACTATCGCAAACCCCGCTCTCGACGTTTTCGATATCGAGCGCTTTGCTGATATTGCCCACGCCCACAACGTTCCCCTCGTTGTTGACAACACCTTCGCAACTCCCGTTTTCTGCCGCCCCTTCGAGTTTGGTGCTGACATCGTTGTTCACTCCACAACAAAGTATATGGACGGCCACGCAACAGTTGTCGGCGGCGTTATCGTAGACTCCGGTAAGTTTGACTGGGCAGCGGCAGGCAAGTACCCCGAGCTTACTACTCCCGATGACTCCTACCACGGCGTTATCTACACAGAGCAGTTCGGCGAGGCAGCTTACATCACAAAGGCACGCGTTCAGCTTCTCCGTGACCTCGGCAACTCCCCCCAGCCTATGGCGGCATTTATTCTTAACCTCGGCCTTGAGACCCTCGCACTGAGAATGGAACGCCACTTCGAAAACGGCCTTGCAGTTGCAAAGTATCTTGAGAAGCACGAAAAGGTAAGCTGGGTAAACTTCCCCGCTCTTGAGTCCTCCCCCGAGTACGAAAAGTGCAAGAAGTATCTCGGCGGCAAGACCTGCGGCGTTGTTTCCTTCGGCGTAAAGGGCGGAAGAGAAGCGGCTATGCAGTTTATGGACAGCCTCAGCCTTGCAAATATCGTAGTTCACGTAGCTGACGCACGTACAAGCGTTCTTCACCCCGCATCCACCACTCACCGCCAGCTCACAGACGAACAGCTCGTTAATGCAGGCATCGGTGCAGACCTCGTTCGTATGTCCGTTGGTATCGAGCATATCGACGATATTATCGCGGATATTGAAGCCGCACTTTCCAAAGTAAACTGATAAAGGAGGCCATCCCCCTTGCCTATTAAGATTCCAAACGCTCTCCCTGCCACACAGACTCTCCTCGGCGAAAATATATTCGTTATCACAGAAACAAGAGCGATGACCCAGGACATCAGACCTCTGAAGATCGCAATCCTCAATCTGATGCCCACAAAGATCACAACAGAAACACAGCTTGCCCGCCTCCTTGGAAACACTCCTCTGCAGGTGGAGCTTGAGCTTCTTCATACAGCATCCCACGTGGCAAAAAATACAGCAGCCGAGCATATGCTCTCCTTCTACAAGACCTTTGAGGACGTGAAGGACGAGTATTTCGACGGACTTATCATCACAGGAGCCCCCGTTGAGCAGATGCCCTTCGAGGAAGTTACCTACTGGGATGAGCTTTGCCGTGTTATGGAATGGTCAAAGACCCACGTTACAAGCACCTTCCACATCTGCTGGGGCGCTCAGGCAGGTCTTTACTATCACTACGGAATTAAGAAATACCCTCTCGAGGAAAAGCTTTTCGGTATCTTCATGCATGAAAAGGACAGAAAGAGCTCTATCCTTCTCCGCGGCTTTGACGATACCTTCCCCGCGCCTCACTCCCGCCATACCTATATCAAGCGCGAGGATATTGAGGCTTGTCCCGAGCTTAAAATTCTCGCATCCAGCAAGGAAGCGGGCGTTTATGCTATCTCCAATCACGGCGGAAGCCAGGTGTTCATCACAGGACACTCCGAATACGATGCGGATACCCTGAAAAAGGAATACCTCCGCGATAAGAACGCAGGCCTCCCCATTAAGGTCCCCGTTAACTACTTCCCCGATGATGACGATACAAAAGAGCCCCTCGTAACATGGAGAAGCCACGCAAATCTTCTCTATTCCAACTGGCTCAACTACTTCGTATACCAGACAACTCCCTATGACCTCTCAACTATGAAGTCTAAAGGAGAATAACAGTTGCTTTACCTACTTTTCTTGAAAGAAAAGTAGCAAAAGAACTTTACACTATGGGCTTGCCTTAGACTTTTGAAAATGAGCTAAAGCCAAGTTGCATTTGATCTTTCGAACATCTAATTAAAGTTTTTTGGAGTGCAGAACCTTTTTTTCAAAAAAGGTTTTGCAAAAAACAATAAAAATCTCTTCCCTAAGAAAGGAATCATAAAAATGACAGAACAGACCCACGCTAAGACTCAGAAATTCTCCCTTCACGACGATAAGAATCATGAGATGCACGCAATCGTTGCCGCAGTTTATCAGGCTCTCAGAGAAAAGGGCTATGACCCCATAAACCAGCTGGTTGGCTATATTCTCTCCGAGGACCCCACATATATCACCAACCATAAGAGCGCAAGAGCCCTCATCTGCCGCATCGACCGCGATGAGCTTATGCGCGAGCTCGTTAAGACATACCTCGGAATATAATATACCCAAAGGAGACCGTAAGCTTGTTAGTATTTAAGCTTCCCGAATGCACTCCCGTTCCCTCACTTCCCGAGAACGCGGCAATTGCACTCGGTAATTTTGACGGTGTCCACAGAGGCCATCAGCGTCTTTTTGACGAGGCAAACGAGCTGAAAGCTCAGGGAAAATGCTCCTTCAGCGCCGCATGGACCTTTACTGAACTTGCAAAAACTGTGCCCGGTGCTTCCTGCATCACAGATATGAACACAAAAATGCTCCTTTTCGCAGAATACGGTCTTGATTATGCCGTTTTTGAGGACTTTGAGAGCGTTTGTGATATGGAATGCCCGGATTTTGTATCCGGCTACCTTGTTGATAACCTTAAAGCCGGAGCAGTTATTTGCGGATTCAATTTCAGGTTCGGTAAGAGCGGAGCAGGAGATGCGGATACTCTTTCTTCCCTTCTTTGCCGGCAGGGCATTCTGTGCAAGATCATTTCTGCCGTCACTTACGAGGATATGATTATATCCTCAACTGAAATAAGAAAACGTATTGAAAGCGGCGATATGGAAGGTGCCGCTGCCCTCGCAGGTCATCAGTTTTCTGTAAGCTTTCCCGTGATCCACGGAAACCATATCGGTAGAACCATAGGTATCCCTACCATAAATCAGGCGTTCCCCGAAGGGCATATTATCCCTAAAAGGGGCATTTATGCCTGCGCCTGCTTCGTTGACGGCGAGATATTCCTCGGCGTTGCAAACGTGGGAGTCCGCCCGACTGTTTCCGAATCAGACGTAGTCAACTGTGAAACACATATCATTAATTATGACGGTGATCTTTACGGCCATCGTATCAGAGTGGAATTTTATGAGTATCTCCGTGATGAGATGAAATTTGATTCCATTGATTTTCTGCGCCGTCAGATAAAGATCGATATTGCAGAATGCCTGGACTATTTCTGCACCGTTTACGGCTGATACTCAGCCCATCAATCATCCATTATATTTTTGAGGAAAGGAGACACCGTATGAAGCATTTTATAAAAAAGCTCCTTTGCTTTTTGGTAGTTATTGCCATCATTGTTCCGACTCTGCTTACAGCGGTGTCGGTCAATGCCCTTGAGGACCCCGAGGTCACTCATGCGCAGGCAGTTTATCTTTACAATCTTGAGAACGAAAAGGCTGTCTTTAAGCTCAATGCGGATGAACAGGTCTATCCCACATCAACAGTAAAGCTTATGACGGGTATCGTAGCGCTGGAGACCCTTGGCGACCGCCTTGACGAAAAGGTTACCGTCACCGCAGAGATGATGTCCTACGTTTCGGGAAACAAGATAGGCCTCAAGATCGGCGAAAATGTTAAGATCAGGGATATGCTTGGCGCTATGCTCGTTAACGGAGCAAACGATGCGGCATATGTCCTTGCTCTCACAGCCGCAGACAGTGTTGAGGACTTTGTTCTCCTTATGAACAAAAGGGCAAATGAGCTCGGTGCCCACAATACTCACTATACGAACCCTACAGGTATGCACGACGAGGGAATGGTCACAACAGCGGCAGATACTGCCCTTATCGCCCTCCATGCATACTATCTTGAGCAGTTTATGGATTTTGCAGCCCTCCTCCGCTATACAATTGAGGAGACAAATATGAATGCCGCAAAAACTGTTTATAACAGAAACTGCCTTCTCTCTCTCTACTACGAAACAGACTACTACTATAAGGCCGCCCGCGGTATGAACGCGGGAAGCACCTATGAGGGAGGCTACTCAGTTGTTACCACAGCAACCAACGGAGAGCTTACATACCTTGCAGTAGTTCTCGGTGCCGAAAAGATCGACGGTACTACATATTCGTATATCAATGCCACAAATCTTCTCGAATGGGCATTCGATTCCTTTATTTATCTCAATGTTCTTGCCCCTGAGCAGATCATGTGCGAGATACCTGTTACCCTTGCTACGGGAGTTGACCATGTTACATTGGTTGCAAGTGACTCACTGACAGTTTATCTCCCCTCAGATACTGATATCGAGAAAGAGATTTCCTTCTCCTGGACCACGAACACCGAGCAGCTGCAAGCCCCCGTAAAAAAGGGAGACCTTGCAGGACGAGTGACTGTTCTCTATAACGGAGAGCCCATAGGTACGAGCGATCTTATATCAACGGCTGATATCGAGAGAAGCGATATGCTGTACGGTCTTCATAAGATCAGCGAGTTTACCAAAAGCAAATTCTTTATTGCAACCATTGTTTGCATTGTCATTTTCTCTGTTGTATACGTTTTCGGAAAAGCCTTTATTCTGGGTCAACGCTCAAGAAAAAGGTACAGATAAGGAAATATTATGAAAAGATCATCAAAGCTTATAAGAATACTTGCTGTTCTGCTTTGTATCTCTCTTGCCGCTACAGCGTTTTTCTCCTGCGCTAAGAAAGAAACAAAGATCCCCGGCGACTGCGATAACAGCGGCAAGGTCAATGCCATTGACTCAAACTGCCTGCAAAGATTGATCGGCGGAGAAAACATTACCTTATCACAGATAAATTCCGACCTTAACGGCGACGGTATACAAAATAAAGCAGACTACTCTCTCATGAAGAAATACCTGAGCGGCACTTATATGCCGGGTATGCGCTTCAGTGAGATATTCCTTAACGGAACAAATATAGAAAACTATACTATAGTGATCCCAAAAGAAAATTCTCAGTTTGAAAAATGGACTGCAGAAATACTCTCCTCCGCTATAGAAAGCCTTTGCGGCGCAGATCTTAAGGTACTTACCGATGATGCTGAGGTCGGTATATATGAAATACTCATAGGAAAGACCTCAAGAAAGGAAAGCCACGATCTTACCGCCGCCAACAGACAGTACCTTTTATATTCAAAGGGAAATAAGATAATCCTCAAAGGCAAGGATTACTATGTTGCAGGAGGTGCGGGAGATATAATTGCCTCCCTCCGAAACTCCGATACTGAATGGAACTCCACAGCATATCTTGATATTTCAACAAGAACCGAAGCCCTGCATGTAAAATGGGAAAAACCTGATAATATTCTCTATTTTATCGGTGACGGTATGGGCCTGAACCATACTAAAATGGCAACTGACGACGTTGCCGTTGTGGAATATGCAGGCGGAACCTTCGCATCTGCAGATGAAAAGGGATGCGAGGTATTCTGGCCCTCCACCTTTGAAAACATAGGCGATGCCGTTACACTGAATTATCAGAACAGCACTACAGACTCCGCCGCAGGAGCGACAGCCCTCTCCACAGGCCACAAAACTCTCAACGGCGCCCTTGGCATGATCCCCGCGGATCTGGACGGCGACGGAGAAAAGAACGAATACCAGTCTGTGCAGAATGTTCGCGAGGCGGCATGCCTTGCCGGAAAGGCAACGGCAGTCCTTTCCACAGACAAGCAGACCGGCGCCACGCCCAACGCCTTTCTTATCCATCATACATCGAGACAGGACAGAAATATAATTCTCGAGCAGCAGACAGCACTGGATATGACCAGACTTGCCTGCAACTATCTCTGGTGCAGCTATGACAGCGACGAGGCTCTTGAAAACTTCAAGGAAGCTATCGACGTTTGCGATGATAATCTCGGCGGCTTCTTTATTATGACAGAAGAAGCGATGATAGATAAATACGGCGAAAAAATGGATTACGATAACGTTATCCGTACTGTAAAGCGCCTTAATGAAATGACAGCATATGCCGCTACCTATGCCGTATGCCACACAAACACCGTAGTAATTCTTACTGCAGACCACGAAACAGGCGGCCTTGTTTACGGTGAGGATGAGATATGGCGCTGGACAAGCAACGGCGAGCATACAGGCACAAACGTTCCCGTTTTTGCCATGGGCTACGAAACTGATCGCTTCAAAGACGTTACCTGCGACAACACAGAGATCGCAGAATTCCTCTTTGATGCTGTAAAATAATACTTGCAGTTATAAAAACCGCAGTAAAGGCAATGCCTTTGCTGCGGTTTTTTGTACCTGTTTTTTTGAAAAAGAATGATGGTGGCGGAATAAAGAAATATTCAAATTCGGGTTTATCGGGGGATTATGTAGGGAACTTTTTGAAAAAAGTTCCCTACGACCCTCAAAAACTTTAAAAAGGGATTAATATAAATTCTGGTTTATCGGGGAGGTTCAAACTGAAATTTGATAGGCGCGATCGAAACGCAGAGCCTCCCCT
>JAZTXZ010000092.1:0-29530 GCA_045636685.1 Candidatus Avispirillum sp.
AGTTCGAGCAGATGGTGCTTGAGTTCTACTGCAAGCCCGGCACAGACCTTGAATGGTTCAACTACTGGAAGGAATACTGCCACAAGTGGCTCCTCGACCTCGGTATGAGAGAGGAAAACCTCAAGCTCCGCGACCACGAGGAGGCTGAGCTTTCCCACTACTCCAAGGCAACAACAGACTTCGAGTTCCTCTTCCCCTTCGGATGGGGCGAGCTCTGGGGTATTGCTGACAGAACAGACTTCGACCTTAAGTCTCACCAGAACGAGTCCGGCGAGTCTATGGAATACTTCGATCCCGAAACAAACGAAAAGGATATCCCCTACGTTGTAGAGCCCTCCCTCGGTGCTGACCGTGTTGCTCTCGCATTCCTTATCGAGGCTTACGACGAAGAGGTTGTAGACGAGGCTAAGAACGACGTTCGTGTTGTTCTCCACCTCCATCCCGCACTTGCTCCTATCAAGGCAGCAGTTCTTCCCCTCTCCAAGAAGCTCTCCGAGCAGGCTGAGGAGGTTTACTCTGAGCTTGCAAAGTACTATAGAGTTGACTTCGACGAAACAGGCTCTATCGGTAAGCGTTACCGCCGTCAAGACGAGATCGGTACTCCCTACTGCATTACATACGACTTCGATTCTATCGAGGACGGCTGCGTAACAGTTCGTGAGCGTGACTCCATGGAGCAGGTTCGCCTCCCCATTGACCAGCTCAAGGCATACCTCGACGAGAAGCTTTACTTCTAAGAGTACGGTCGCTTTTTTGAAAAAAAGCTCCGCAAAAAACTTTAAAAATCGGTTCAGCAGAACCTTACAGGCAAAAGTTGCGGTGCCTAGGCACCGCAGGCGCTTTAGCGCCCTGCCAACGCAGGAAAGCACACGAAAATGAGCTCGTTCATTTTCGTGTCTTTCCCGTTAATGCGTTGGCTTTTGCCTTTCGCTATCTTTGTCAAATCAAAGTTTTCGTCCACCTTTTCTAAAAGGTGGCGCAGTCGAGGGCGCGGAGCCCTCGTCGCCTCCGCAGAGGCGAAACTCTTTAAATCTTTCCCAGAAAGGAAACGTATTATGGAATTCATTATCTCTAAGGGCGAAACAGTCGCTAAATGCACATCTAACGGTGGCGAGCTTATCTCCTTCGTTAAGAACGGAACTGAGTACGTTTGGTACGGACACGCCGAGCACTGGAGTGGTCAGGCTCCCTGCCTCTTCCCCGTTGTTTGCCGCGCAAAGGACGACTGCGTTATCATCGACGGCATCTCCTACCCCATGAAGAAGCACGGCTTCGCAAGAAAGGTAGAGTTTACCCCTGTAGAGGTTACTCCCTCATCTGTTACCCTCCGCCTCACTCAGAGCGAGGATACAAAGGCTTCTTTCCCCTTTGATTTTGATCTTGATATTACCCACTCTGTAACCGAAGACGGCTTCACCACCGAATATAAGGTAACAAACAAGTCCGACAAAGTAATGCCCTTCTGCATCGGAGGCCACCCCGGCTTTAACTGCCCTCTCCATGAAGGCGAGAAATTCGAGGACTACTCCCTCATCTTTGACGATGCTACAGGAGCTGTCGCTCACAACTGCGACCTTGACGCAGGCGGCTACATGAGCCCCGATATGCCCGAGCTTGATTACATCAAGGACGGCAAGATGGACCTTATTTACGATCGCTTCGATTTTGACGCTGTTGTAGTTGAAAACCTTCCCGTAAAGAAGGTAAACCTCGTTAACCGCAACACAGGTCATGGCGTTCGCTTTGAGTTTGACTCCTACGATGCTATCGGCTTTTGGACTCCCATCAAAATGGGCTCTCCTTTCATCTGCCTTGAGCCCTGGAACGGTCTCCCCGGCGGAACAAATGAGACAAGTGAGTTCACATCCAAGAAGTATGTAAAGACACTCAACCCCGGTGAAAGCTTCACTACCGCTTACAGCGCAACAGCCATCTGATGAATCTTTGTAATCTTACCACCGTTCGAGAGCTTCTCGATCGCTACGGCCTTGCCCCCAGAAAGGGATTCGGCCAGAACTTTCTCATAAATCCCGATGTGCCCGCCCGCATCGCCGGCTCCTCCGCCCTCAGCGGAGACTGCGGCTGGGGCGGCGCCGAAACGGGCGCTCCCGATGGAGTATGCGCCCTCGAGATTGGCCCCGGTATCGGTGCTATGACGAGAGAGCTTTCAGGCCTTTTCGATAAAGTTCTTGCCGTTGAGATCGACCGCGGACTTATCCCCCTTCTCGAAGAAACACTGGAGGATTGCGACAACGTCACCGTTATCAACGAGGACTTTATGGCCCTCAAGCTGAAGGACCTTCTCCGTGAGCAGTTCGGTGAAAGCCCTGTTCGCATTTGCGCAAATCTTCCCTATTATATTACTTCACCCATTCTTATGTCTGTTCTTGAGGCATACAAACCCAGTGAAAAACCTCAAGTGGAATCTATAACCGTTCTTATCCAGAACGAGGTTGCAGACAGACTTTGCGCCGATGCCGGAAGCGACGAATACGGCTCCATCACCGCCGCCGTTAACCTTTGCGGAACAGCACGAAAGCTTTTCACGGTTCCTGCAGGATGCTTCTATCCCGCGCCTAAGGTAACCAGCGCCGTTGTTCAGATAACTCTTCACAAAAACGGTGTTCGCGCCGCATTTGAAGGTCTGCCCGAGGATGACGAGGAGCTTGATAAGCTTATCGCCCTTGCCAAACGCCTTATCGCGGCAGCCTTTGCCCAGAGAAGAAAAACTCTTACAAATGCGCTCTCTTCTGTTTGCGAAAAATCAAAAACAGAAGCAGCTCTCACCGCTATGGGACTTCGAACAGACATCCGCGGAGAAAAGCTTTCAGCCCGCGACTACGTTGAGCTTGCAAAGCATATAAGGGGGATGTGAAATGAACGGCAAATATAATCTCTACACCCGCACCGAGGAAGAAAAAAGCCGCGACCTTATTATGTACGAAACAAAGGCAAAGGCCGCGGAGATCTACGAAAAATACGAAACGATACATAAAAAGGCAAATCTTTTTGCCTTTATCGGATGTATCGTTCTTATTGCCTCAGGTATTCCCCTCTTCTATCTCTCTTATGACAGAGAAAGCTTTGCGGGTATGGCCGCAGTATTTTTCGGGGTCATCATCCTCACAGCCCTCGTAAGACTCTCCGTCGGAGCTGTCCTTTCCCGCTCAATTCCCGTTTTCATCAAATGGGGCACACTATGTGCAAAATGGAAAAGTGCAAGGGCTGATATGCACGAATATGAAGCAAGATTTGCAGAACAGACAGTTTTTGAAGCTGACATTAAAAAAGCTGAAGAAAAGCTGATGTGTGCCTGCGATGAGCTCATCGCATTTGCAAATAAACATAATATAAGCATTGATTAAAGAAAAAGGGGCTGCCGCATTTAGCTGCGACAGCCCCTTACATTTTTATTATTATTTTGAGTTTGAGAAATCCTTTATGGAATATATGTTATCTCATAGCTTTTTCCGAGAAGTCCGTCGTAATAGTCTTTAAGATCATCTATCGATTCCTGACCAAATCGAAATACCTCGTGATATGCCTTATCATCGCTGAGAGATTTAGACCTCAAGGACTCCATTGATCCGTTATGGCAATCTGTTTCAATATCATCATACTCGATAATACCGTTACCGTTGAGCCTTATATCCTCAAATTCGACCGAATGATAAATGGAACCCTCCAGTGTCTGAAAACCGTCTTCTTCATATTTCACGTCCATATAATAAACTAAATATACGGACTTATCTGACATTCCGTTACCCTCAAAATAGATTGCGCACTCGTATGTGATATTAGTAAGAGTAACTCTTCCCCTTGTTGAAGTACTGTCCCAAACGTCATCAGGCTCGTCAAGAAGCTCATTAATACCTGCCTGAATCATATTTGCAGGTATTTCATTTTCCAAAGCATCAAGCAAAGTTACGGGCTTTGCCTGTGTATTATCTCCATTATGGTCATGTACAGATGTTTCGGGTCTATCTCCCTTATGAGGAATATTATTCATATCAGGTTCAATTTTTTTGGCTAACAAAAATGCGCATGAAGACATACTGAGCATCATTGCCAATACCAAAACAACAATAATAAGCTTTTTCATAGATTATACCTCCTCTTCTGATTTTATTTTACACGAATTTTTTCAATTATTCAAGAGAAACGTCACAGATTTTCAGCCGTCATTATAATTTAACACTAACTTCACCCGATGAAAGAGTTTCCTCGTCTCCGTTTTCATATTTAACAGTTATATGAAAGTTGTCATCAACAAACAGAGCCATAGCCTCACGACAGCACTCGGGCTTTCCCGCAGGAATAACTCTTACAGCTCGACCAACGGTGAGACACCTTTTTCTGTACTCCTCCGGAGCATTGTCATATCCTGCTTTTTCAATCCTTGCCTTAAGCCTTTCTATGATCTTTACAAAGAGATCACCTATAAGATCATTTTTTCTCTCCTTGAAAAGATACCCCGCAATATCTGATATATCCTGAGGAAATCCTGCCTCGGGAGGATATACATTAATGCCTATCCCCAATATCACCGCGGATCCCTTTTCTGTATGTATACCCTTTGCAAGAATTCCGCAAACCTTTTTTTTCTCAACGATAATATCGTTGACCCATTTGATTTTCGGAGAAATACCATACTCCTCCAAAGCTTCGCATACTGCAACCGCCGCCGCACCTGTTATGAGACCGATTTTTTCAACACCCGGAAAAAGTACTGTACTCATATAGAGCCCCGTTCCCGAAGGAGAAAAAAAGCTTCTTCCAAGACGTCCTTGCCCTCCAGTCTGAGAAAGAGCAACTACCGTATGCCATTGTCTGCATCCCTCGGATATACGTTGTGCAGCAACTGTATTCGTTGAACAAACGGTATCATATACCTCGATATCTATATCAAGAATATCGGGAAGCCGTTCTTTTAAGCTTTCATATGATAAATCACTTTTCATTTCCATTACCGATCTTTCAATAAAACCTGTATTTACATAGATTTTACCATTATTCTGTCCTTTTGGCAACTCCTTTTATATTGATTATCGTCCCTTTTCTTTGGGAATACTATAAGAGAAAGGAGCTGCCATGAAGAAAAGAAAACAAAAAAACACCCATATAGTTATCAGCGGTTATTACGGCTTCGGCAGTATCGGTGACGAGGCCATACTGATGTCTATCCTGTCGGGTATTGCCGACGCATGTCCTGACTGCCATGTTACCGTACTTACAAATGACAAAACAACCATTCCTTCAATTGAAGGAATAAACATCCGCCCGATATTCCGTTTTAATATACTTGCGCTGTTGCCTGTCCTTTTCTGCGCAGATGTCTTCATCAGCGGAGGAGGAAGCCTTTTTCAGGATAAGACCAGCAGCCGTAGCCTTTACTATTACTGCGCGCTTATTCATCTCGCAAAGCTTTGCCGAACCAAGGTATATATTTATGCCAACGGCATAGGTCCCCTCTCAAGCCACAAAATTTGCAGAAAAGCTCTGAACATTTCTGACATTGTTTCAGTGCGCGATCCGGATTCCTTAACTCTTGCTAAAAGCATAATTAAAAAAAGCTCCGCCGTAACTCTTTCTGCAGATCCTGTTTTTGCCTACCGATTTGCACGAAACAGAGAGCATTTTCTCAGCTGCCTTTGCAAGTTGCCCGAAAAGCAGTTTTTTGCAGTATCTCTGAGACAATGCGCAAATGAAAAGGATATAGATATCACCTCCCTCACTACAGCAGTTCTCTATTATAAAAACCAAGGGCTTACCCCTGTTTTCGTATCTATGCAAAAAAGCTATGATCTTGATCTTTGCAAAAAAGCCGCACGCATTACGGGAGGCGCAGTTGCAGATATTAGAAATATTGACGAGCTTTATTATCTCCTTGAAAAAGCAGAATTCTCTATCGGAATGAGGCTTCATTTTCTTATATGCTCCGCTATTGCGGGAACACCTGCGGTTGCCCTGTCATATGACTGCAAAATAGACGGATGTATCAAGCATCTCGGCTACGGAGAGATCATCCCCGCATTCGATTTTTCCGCAAAAAAGCTTATCCGAGCCTGTGATAGGGTAAAACAGTCTTTTGACAGAACATTTTCAGAAGAAAGATGCGCTTACCTCAAAAGTCTCGCAATAAATGACAAAACTCAGCTTGCCGGGCTTCTTAACACCGCAAAAACCAGGAAAGAAAGAAGACGCAAAATGGAGAAGTTTTTTGCTGATACTTGAAAAAAACACTGCAATATGATATCCTTTAACCAATAAATCATATTGGAGCCGTTATGAAATACTGTGTTCTCCCGTCCTATGTCTGGACATATCCCGACATAAACTACTATCCCGAGGGCAAGGATAGAGCAGATCTGATCTCCCTGCGTGACGGATATGCCACATTTCAAGTCCATCTTTATGAAACCTCAGGAGATTCTGTCAGCATCTGCCTTGAAGGCTTTGAAGCGGAGATTTACCGCGAAATACCGGTAGGCGTTGAAAGCTGCCCGGGAATAGAAGTACCCACGCCTCATTTTCCCGAAAGAGAAGCTCCTTTTTTTGTAAATGACTGCCTTGTACCTATAACAAACACCCTAAAGACAGGGGATTTGTCAACGACCGTATATATTGCAATAAAGATACCCTCCTATTCTCCTGAAGCTGTAACCGGTGCAGTTGTGGTTTGTGATAACTGCGAAACTATCAGCATACCCGTAAGAGTAGAGGTAGCAAAAGCATCCGTCCCCCCCGAGCGCCTTGATATTGCCATGGGCTGGAGCATGGCCTCTGCCGCAAAGAGACACGGCGCAGAAAAGCGGGAAGATTATGCGGCTATTGAAGATAACTATCTTAAAGCCCTGCGCCGATGCCATCAGACCAATCTTTTTCTCCATCATCCCAGAGAACGCTTTGTTGACGGGAAATGGGAGTTTGACTTCGGATTTTTCAACAGGTATGTAAAAAAAGCCATAGACATGGGCTTTCGCGCGTTCCATATAGAAGGCGCGGGATTTCGTCTTGCATGGGATAAGCCCTATATTTATCATCGCGGCATAGACCTCCTTTCATGGGAGGGCTATACATATCTTGAGCAATATCTCACAGCCCTTAAAGCAAATCTCAAGGCCCAGGGTTGGCTTGACCGTAATATATTCTACATGGGTGTATGTGATGAGCCCAACGAAGAAAACGCCATGACCTTCCGCGCACTTGTTTCAGCTATCAGAAAGCATTTTCCGGAAATGAAGCTTTACGATGCAACAAGCGGAGCTCCTATTTACGGCACCCTTGACGTCTGGGTGCCCAGAAGTGATGAATATGAAAAGCACAGAGAAGTATTTGATCATTACAGAGAAATGGGAGACAGTGTATGGCACTATGTCTGCCTTTTTCCCCGCGAAAACGGCTATATAAACCGTTTTATGGATATTCCCCTTCTCTCTACACGTTATCTTTTCTGGGGCAACCATAAATACAAGCTATCAGGATACCTCCACTGGACTGTCAACGATTACCAGTCAGACGGCGATCCCTTCCTTGAAAGCTGTCCCAGACACGTAAATGCAGGAAGCGAGAGCATCCTCCCTCCCGGAGACGATAAGCTACTCTACCCCGGCAAAAATTTTGAGCCTTATATTTCCATGCGCCTCGAAAATCATCGCGAGAGCGCAGAAGAATATGCAATGCTTTCCGTTATTGCTGACTGCGATCCTGCCCTTGCAGACGAGATCTGCGACAGTGTTTTCCACTCGTTCCACAGCGTTGAATTCGACGCAGCAAAATTTGAAACCGCGAGAAGAAGACTCATTCGCGAATACGAAAGACTTTATAAATAACATAAGGGAGCAGTTTTGCTCCCTTCTTTTTTTGAATATGGGTTTATCGGAGAAGTTTTGTGGAAACTTTTTTTACAAAAAAGTCCTTTGCATAATCCCTCCCCGACAACCCTAATTTGAAACACTGTATTTACCCTAAAATCAGGTTGACAAAAACACCGGGGTATAGTATAATAATGGAGCGCGCTGGTGTAGCACAGGGGTAGTGCAGCTGATTCGTAATCAGCAGGTCAGGGGTTCAAATCCCCTCACCAGCTCCAGAAAAAGCACTTCGTAAGAGGTGCTTTTTTCAATGAAATATATCCCTTTGGGATTTGTGAAATACGCTGTTCGTGTGAAATATTGCTTCACAATGTGAAATGCCTGCGGGTGTATGGAGATTTATTTTATTTCACATTTTTCTGTTAAAGCAAAACATTTTATTAAAAATATTACAGTGTTCTCATAAATCATTTTATAACAATTTAAAGGAGCAAAAATGACTGCTATAAAAAGAAAACCTTGTGCAACACAGATCATATTCGGTATTTATCTTCTGACACTTATATGGCTGGTGCTGTTTAAACTTGCTTTTCCCTTTTCGGATATTCAGATGCTTTCGGGCGACAGAAGTGTAAATTTTATCCCCTTTTATTACGATAATAACGTCGGAAGATTTCACCTTAAGGAGGTCATACTGAATGTTCTTGTGTTTGTTCCGTTTGGAATGTATCTGAGAATGCTCAGCTCTTCACTCAAGAGGACTCTGCTTTTCGGACTTATCTTTAGCTTTACCCTTGAGCTTATTCAGTTTATTTTTGCAATAGGCTCCTGCGATATAACCGACATCATTACAAATACTTCCGGCACTGCATTAGGCGTTTGTCTATATTGGTTGATAAGCAAAATATTCAGTAAGAAAGCAACGACAGACAAAATAATCAATATTTTTGCCGCCGTTTCTCTTTCTCTCCTTTATACCCTTGCCATACTGCTGTTTATTGCAAACTAAACTAAAGAGCATGTAAAAAACCCGTCAACTAATGTTGACGGGTTTTTAAACGTTTATTAATCAAAAGCTATTAGCCGATCTTGGAAGCGTTGATCTTGATTCCGGGGCCCATTGTGGAAGCAATTATATAACACTATTGTTTATTTTTAGTTTTCCTTTCTGCTCTTGCGTACTGTAATTACTAATACAAAGCAAAGAGAAACAAGAATACCTGCCACCATTAACACTGACATATTATCACCGACAGAAGGCGCAACCGGTTTATCTCCATCCACGGGAGCTGTTTCAGGTGGAGTCTCTACTGTTGTTTCAAGGGAAGGCTCGTTCAAATCAAATACGCCTACAGGCACAACACAAAGCTCTCTTGTTGCTTCATACTCAGGAAATGTAAATATACCTAATACGTACGGCTGGCTTATATCCAGATCTCCTTTGTCAAACACATATTCTACCTGACCGTTTTCATCAGTTTCGAGTGTGGGGGCACCGTTAATAGTCACTGCGCGATCGTAATATGGTTTATAATACACATTACCCTCATCATCCACATACTCACCGTATAATGTAACAGTAAAGGACTTGCCGTATTCAGCCTGAATCACATGCTCCTCAAAATACAGATATCTGTCGCTCATATTTTCAGTATCCATATATACAAACGCATTGATATAGTCGCCGTCGTTCACCTGAGTATAAATACCGCCGTCTGCAATCCTGTTATTCAAACGAAAGCCATACTTTCCGCCGCCGTATCCCCAAAGCTTTGTTATAGACGCTGCTCCCTCAGTCTCCTCAACGGAATATCCTGCCTCGGCACCGCCTTCGTACTTCTGTTCATGGCTTAAAAGGAGAGCATCATACACAGTAAGCACACTGTCGCCGTCGGCATCATCTACAACTACAGGCTCTTGCACCAACACAACGTTTCGGTTTTCATCAACAATTGAGATATATACTGTAACATTTGAAGCTGCATTAACAGACATAGATACGGACGAAGCGACCATTGCAAGAATAATCAATACAGTTACAAATTTTTTCATTCTGCTCACCTTCCTTTTGATTTTATTATTTCTTTCACTTAAATTATACAATGGTCAAATACATTTGTCAACATAGACTTAATTATCATCGCGTTTATTCATAATATGCGCTTCGTATAAATACAAAAAACCCGTCAACTAACGTTGACGGGTTTTTAAACGTTTATTAATCAAAAGCTATTAGCCGATCTTGGAAGCGTTGATCTTGATTCCAGGGCCCATTGTGGAAGCAATGGTGCAGCTCTTGATGTACTGACCCTTTGCAGCAGCAGGCTTAGCCTTGATGATAGCGCCCATAAGTGTGTTGAAGTTCTCTTCGAGCTTCTCGCCACCGAAGGATGCCTTACCGATAGGACAGTGGATGATGTTTGTCTTGTCAAGACGGTACTCGATCTTACCTGCCTTAGCCTCAGTTACAGCTCTTGCAACGTCGGGAGTTACAGTACCAGCCTTGGGGTTAGGCATAAGGCCCTTAGGACCGAGAATCTTACCGAGACGACCGATAGTTGCCATCATATCGGGAGATGCGATAACAACGTCGAACTCGAACCAGTTTTCCTTCATGATCTTCTCAACCATGTCCATCTCGCCTACATAGTCAGCGCCTGCAGCTCTTGCAGCGTCTGCCTTGTCGCCCTTAGCGAATACGAGTGTACGAACAGTCTTACCTGTACCGTTGGGGAGTACTACCGCACCACGAACCTGCTGGTCAGCATGACGGGAGTCTACGCCGAGACGTACGTGAAGCTCGATTGTTTCATCGAACTTTGCCTTGGAAGTCTCGCATACGAGCTTAATTGCCTCTGCGGGATCATAAGCCTTGGACTTATCGATGAGCTCTGCGCTCTGCTTATACTTCTTACCCTTAAACATTGTTCGTAACCTCCTTATTCCTCAACTACTACGCCCATGGAGCGTGCTGTACCTGCTACCATGCTCATTGCAGCCTCGATAGAACCTGCATTGAGGTCGGGCATCTTTGTTTCAGCGATCTGCTTAACCTGATCCTTAGTGATCTTAGCAACCTTGTCACGGTTAGGCTTGCCGGAACCGCTTGTGAGACCGCATGCCTTCTTGATAAGAACTGCTGCGGGAGGAGTCTTTGTAATGAAGGAGGAAGAACGGTCAGCATATACTGTGATAACTACAGGGATGATGAGACCGATATCGTTCTTAGTTCTTTCGTTGAACTCTTTTGTAAAGTTAGGGATGGCTACACCGTATGCACCAAGTGCAGGACCTACAGGAGGCTGGGGAGTTGCCTTACCTGCGGGAAGCTGAAGCTTAATATAGCCGATGATTTTCTTTGCCATAATAATTTACCTCCATATGTGGTTTAGACGGGAGACTCAAAAATTTTCTCCCTCCCACGTTATGTGCCGTAAAGTGACACAACCTTTCCCTTTCGGGATCATTCAGCAAGATGCTTGATCTCCTTGATATTTACCTTGATAGGCATATCACGTCCTACTGCGGATACGATGATAGTTACATCGCCGCCCTCAGACATTTCAGCAAGCTTGCCGGAGTATCCAGCGAAGATGCCCTCTGCTATGGTGACCATATCGCCGATAGCAAACTTGTCTCCCTGCGCCTCGGGGGATGCACCGAGGAGATACTCAACCTCTTCATCGGTGAGAGGAACGGGCTTGGATCCGGGGCCAACAAAACCTGTTACACCGCGGATGTTTCTTACAACATGCCAGCTCTCATCGCACATTATCATTCTGATAAGCACGTATGAGGGGAGGAGCTTGGACTCGGAGGTCTTTACCTCTTCGCCTTCGCTCTCAGTTACGTTTTCCATAGGAATACGAACATCTGTTATAAGATCCTGCATGCCTCTGTTCTCAACGATCTTTTCAAGGTTTGCTTTCACCTTGTTTTCATAGCCTGAGTAGGTATGGGCTACATACCATCTCATGCCGGCATTCATCTCATTGATATCGCTCATTTCAGGAATGCTCCTTAGATAATGACGCCGAGAATATAGATGAACTTAGAGAAAATTGTGTCAATGACACCGGTTGCCGCAGCAACGATTACGAGAGCTACGATAACCATGATGGAATTGTTGCGCAGAGTCTTGGGACTGGTCCAGACAATTTTCTTCATCTCAGACTTTACGCTGCGAAGCCATGCGAAAATGCGAGAGAAAAAGGACTTCACCTTTGAGGTCTTTTCTTTTTCAGCCATTTGTTTCTCTCCTTTACTTTGTTTCCTTGTGCAGAGTGTGCTTGCGGCAGAAACGGCAGTACTTGTTCATCTCGAGTCTGTCGGGATCGTTTTTCTTGTTCTTCTTTGTGTCGTAATTACGCTGCTTGCATTCGCTGCATGCGAGAGTGATCTTTACTCTCATTGTTCGGTACCTCCTGTTATTCTGTATTTTCGGACTTAGTCCGTGAATTTGGCGACAAGGCCGCCAGTACCTTCCTCCGGGGTCATTTTGCGCCCGTCTGACAAGGCACAAAAAAAGAACCCTCAATCAGAGGTAGTGATATTATAGCACTCCCCATATGATTTGTCAATAATTTTTTTATTATTATCGAATATTTCTGAAAATTCCATTTATTGCCTGCCACGTTCTATTGACACAAATTTTAGCGAATGCTATAATATTTATGTATATAATGGATTAGTATGTACTAATGAAGAAAGGTACGATTGTTATGACAAAAAAGATCATCAGTGTTTTACTCTCATTCATATTTATAATCACTCTTATCCCCACATCGGTCTTTGCCGAGGATGTGCAGGAGCAGGATTCCCAGAACACTTCCCCCTCCGCGACTTCAGAGAATGTTACCATAGATGAGATTCTTAAAGCTGCCGCTGAGATCATCCGCCAAAACGAGAGCCGCGGACGTTACGACGTTGTTAACCCTGATGACAACGGCGCTCTCAGCATCGGCTGGGTACAGTGGCATGCCAATCGAGCTTTGAACCTTCTTAAAACTATAGTCGAAGCCGATACAGCCGCTGCATTGGAAATTTTGGGAAGCACCTTATATGATGAAATCACTTCAGCTACAAGCTGGAGCACCAGAATCCTCACAGCAGATGAAAAGCCCAAAATAGAACGCCTCATTTCCACCGACGCGGGAAAAGCGGCACAGGATGCCCTCGCTGCCATGGATATTTCATCATATGTGAACCGCGCGATCGGATACGGTATTACAGACCCCGCTGCCCTCGTATATTACGCAGACATCGAAAACCAGTGCGGTATGGGCGGTGCAAAGCGTGTAGCTCAGGCTGCAGCAGCCCTCGCCGGCTCTTACGAGGCCATTACTCTTGAGCACATTCACAAAGCTGCCCTTGCGGATGCAAGCGCAGGAGACTATGCTGTTCGCAGAAACACTACATACAACTTCTGCTATTTCCTCGAATGGGGTATCGGAAAAACCGAATTTGAGGTATGGGATATCCTTTCAGCAAGAAACGCAAGACAAACCCCCGATACTGCAAGCACTCTCGTTTCCACCATCCCCAAAGATACTAAGGTCATTATCAGCGAAAAAGCATACTTCGACGGTCTCACACGCGGCAAGACCGGAATGGGCTGGATTACTATCAGCGACGGTAGTTGCGCTCTTAACGAGTCTCTTACAGGCGGATATGTAGGCGCTCCCATAAGCTTTGATACCGACGGCGGAAGCTTCGGCATTACAAGCCTCGCTCCCGTTAGCGCTACCGTTACAAAATACAACGCAGGAAGAAGCGCAAACGATCTTTCTGTATTTGACTCCGAATACAGTTACGGCTACGCTCTGACAAATGCTTACGGATATGAATGCACAGTTGATGCATCCGGCGTTATCGTTTCCGCTCCCAAGTACGGCGCATGCAAATCGGAAATACCCGAGGGAGGCATGGTCATCTCTGCCCACGGAACCATGGGTACATGGCTCTATTCCAAGGTAAAGGAAGGAAACATCGTAGTTTTTGAAAAAGAAACTATGACCCTTTACGTTTTTGAAAACGAAAACGCCTTACTCGTAAACCGTGCAAAATCTGTTATGAACAAAGAGCTTGGATTGTTGCCAACACCTAAAAAATCAGGCTATATGTTCGCAGGCTGGATCGACTCCCAAGGAAATGACGTTAATTTCAGCACCATTTGCTCCTCACTTTTCTGCATTACCCTCAAGGCAAAATGGAAAGAGACTGAGGGCGGAAAAATAGTTTACGATACAAACGGCGGAAATATTGACGGAACAGCCTCCATCTCTGTTGACGGTATCAACACATACAGAACAGCAGATCTGCTGATCCTCTACAGGAACAAAGCTTCCACCGAAACAAATCCCTACGGAAACGAAGCTATTATAAACGCAGACGGTTACATTACAGAAATCACCGGATACGGAAAAGGAAATGCCATTATTCCCACAGGCGGATTTGTTCTTTCCGGCCACGGAGTAAAAGACAGATGGATCACAACTAATCTTTCAACAGGAATGTTCGTTGCTTTCGATGAAGAAAACAGCACTGTCTGGGCATATAAAACAAAAGAACTTTATGACACCCTTACAGCTCCTGTATCTGTAGGCTCCGCTATAAACTCTCTCCCCGAGGCAAGCAGAGAGTATCACAGATTCCTCGGTTGGTTCACCCCCTCCGGCGAAAAGATCACTGAAGACACTATCATGCCCGCAGGCGGACTTATTGCAATTGCAAAATGGGAGGTTCTTCCCGGTTCATTATCCTTTGATACAGCCGACGGAGAACTTGTTGGTAAGTTATCCGAACATGCAATCGGAGGAACAAATATCCACCGCGCCGCAAATACCCTTGTTGTATACCGCGACCGTACATCAACAAGCACAAACGCTTACGGAATGGAAGTTCTCATAGGCCCTGACGGAATCGTGGATATAGTATTCCCTTACGGAATCGGCAATAATACCATCCAGACAGGAAGCACAGTAATCTCAGGCCACGGTACCGCTTCCACATGGCTCAAAAACTATGTCAGCGTAGGCTCATACGTGCATATAGGTTCCGATACCATTGAAGTATGGCCGGATAAAGATACTTATATTGAAAGCAAAAACATAAAGACCTCTGTATTGTACGGAGAAGAATACGGAGCACTTCCCAAAGCTTACCGCGAGGGCCATCTGTTCCTCGGCTGGAAGGATAATGCAGGCAATACCGTATCATCTGACAGCAATGTTTTCGTATACGGCGATGTTACCCTTACCGCCATCTGGGAAAAAATGTGCGCAGTAACCTTTGATCCCGAAGAAGGAACGCTCATATCCTCAATTGCTTCTGCCACAGCGGCAGGCTACAATATGCAGCGATATGCAAACACTCTCGTTATATACGCAGGCAAGCCCTCAACCCAGACTAACGCATACGGAACAGAAGCAGTTATCTCCCCCGACGGAACCGTAACAGCTATCAACAGATACGGCAACTCTACTGTGCCGGATGGCGGATATGTCATCTCCGGCCACGGTACTATGTCTTCCTGGATACTGTCAAACCTTTCCGTAGGTAACTACGTAAGAATAGAAGGCTTCTCGGTTAAAGCATACGACAGCGCCGCAGCATATGATGCGCAGGACGGCACCGTATATGTAAAAAGCGGAGATACTTTGAAAGCATTCCCTAAAGCTGAAAAAAGTGACGGTTTTCTTGCCGCATGGATGAATGACGGTATGGTATACAGCACTTCTTCTGTCATCACCTCCGATATTACACTTTCTCCCAAATGGACAAGAAACAGTGCCGCACTTATTTTTGATACCCGCGGCGGAAGAATAGAAGAAGTTCAGGCAATGACAGCGCTTAGCGGCATCAATATTCAACGCGCATCAGGACTTCTCGTTCTGTATGATAACAGCTATGCTTATCCCGTTGCCCAGACTAACCCCTACGGCTCAGAAACTGCAATCGATGCAGACGGATATGTTATCTCAAAGCCTACCTACGGGGCATGCAAAACAGCCATCCCACAGGGCGGATACGTTCTTTCAGGCCATGGAAACATGAGCTCATGGCTTGTAAATAACGTGGATGCGGGCGATTATATCTACATAGACAAGGATACAATGCTTATCAAAGTCTACAACAGCTATGCAGATTACCTCGCTGAAAATAAAATTACGATTTATTGCAATAAGCCCTACGGTATTCTTCCTGCCCCTGTAAGAGAAGGATATATTTTTGCAGGATGGCAGGACTACGAAGGAAATCTCATAAATGAGAAGACTATCGTTACAAATTGCGAAAGCCCGATTTTGACTGCCGTGTGGAAAAAAGAGGTGACACTTAGCTTCCAGACTGACGGAGGTACCCTCGTATCAAAGGAAATCGCACTTGACGGTACAAACATACACAGAGCGGCAAACACCCTCGTTCTCTATAAAGACAAAGCATCCACCTCTACAAACCCATACGGCGCCGAGGCTATCATTGACGCCGAAGGCAAGATAATAGAGATCAAGAGGAATATAGGAAATTCCACCATACCCGAAGGCGGATTTGTCCTTTCGGGACACGGTACAAAAAACACATGGATAGCAAACAATCTCAAAGTCGGAGCATATGTTGAACTCGTGGGAACCACTGTAAAGGTCTATGACAACAGAGCCTCCTTCGAATTGAGAAACGGAAGCATCAAGCTCCTTGAGGGTGATTGCGTAAATCTTTTGCCTATCCCTAAAAAATACGGCTATGACTTCGAAGGATGGTTCTCAGACGGACAGATGCTCACAGAATCTACAGTAATTTCCGAAAGCTGCACATATACTGCAAAGTGGACAGCAAAAGAAATACATGTCACCTTTGATACCGCCGGCGGTTCTTTCGGTCCCCTTGCAACAGTGACGGCTGACGGAAAAAATGTTCATCGCGCTGCCGATACACTTATTATCTATGATAAAGACAGGGGAGCAACCACAAGTACTAATATCTATGGAGTGGAAGCCATCATAAACCATGACGGCGTTGTTACCGAGATCAGACCTTTCGGAAACGGAAACGCTCCGATCCCTGAAAACGGATACGTTATTTCAGGTCACGATGCCGGCTCTGCATGGATCAACAGCAATCTGAAGGTTGGGTATACCGTGGTCATTGATGAACTTAACATCTCCGTTTATGAGGACGCAGACAATTCTCTCGGCACAAACGGAAAAACTGTGATTTTCGGTACCTCTTTCGGGAAACTTCCCACACCAAAAAAAGACGGCTACATATTTGAAGGCTGGACCACATCAGACGGAGTAAAGGTCACGGAAAAGACTGTGCTCTCAAAAGAAAATTCTCCCCTTGTTCTCATCGCAAAGTGGAAGAAAGCCTAAATACTGAAGGACCGAAAAGGGTCTGTCGCAAACAAGTGCGACAGACCCTTTTTATTCTGAGCCCTATATATTTTTCAGCTCATCGGACATTATTTTTCGATACTTTCTGTATCTGTCAGAATTTGGGAAAGCAGATATAAGCATATCGTATATTCTCACAGATTTCGAAAGAAGCTCTCTTTTTTCTTTATCGGAAGAAACAGTAGCTGTAAAATAGCCGATAACAGCAAGGTCATCGTAGCTTTGCGCATCTTTCTTTTTGCTTGCAAGCTTTTCCCTAATGGAAAGGGCAGCTCTGTAGCATTCAAGAGCATCGCCGCTGTTATCAAGAGTTACCAAAAGATTTCCCTTGTCTATATATATGCATGAAAGTTCTCTTGCACTTAAGTCGCTTTTTTCGATATAGTGCTTTTTCTTTGCAGCCGAAAGTGCAAGATCAATATATTCAAGAGCCTTTGGATTATCATTGGCTTCAACACAAATACTGTGAAGGTCGCTGTAACTGAGGTATATGCCGACAAGGCAATCATCTCCGCCTTTTTCAAGATATTCTACAGATTTAATAAAGTTTTCCGAAGCTTCATTAAATCTTTTCAACTTCAGCTGTGCCTTTCCGATATTTCTGTAAGAGACACCGAGATATTTTGCGTGAACCGCATCAGGCATACGGCTGTACTCATAAAGCCATGATTCCATCATTTCCTTATAGTAGCAGAGCGCTTTCTCTGCCTCTTCGAGAGCATAGAATACATCTCCGCATTTTTCACATATAACAGCAAAGCCGTGATGATCATCTCTTATTGCAAGATCATAGCTTCTTTGATAATTGCACAAAGCTTTTTCTTTATCTGTGTTTTTATATGTATCGCCGATCCGTTCGTAGGACACAGAAAGCTCATCAGAAAATATCTCCTCCCCGGTAACTTTACGCAAACGCTCCATTTCATCAACAGAGTGCTCCAGCAGCGCTCTCGCTTCTTCATAACGGTCGCAGGAAATATAAAGCTTACCGAGTAAGTTTGTGGCCCTTGCAAGATCTCCCAGAGACTGATATGTGCCTCTCTCCGAAAACAGCTCCTTTGCATTTTCATAGGCTATACTGAGATATTCCTTTCCAGCCTTTGCATCACCGTTGTCAGCCAAAAGACCTCCCAATCGCTGGCAGATGAGCAAATAATTTCGCTTTGCTTTTTCAGTGCGCATCTCAAGATAAAGCCCCCGCGAAAGCTTATAACACTCTCGATAGCACTCCTCTGCATTTTTTATATTCCCGAAGTGCTTTTCAACATCTCCCATACGCTCATATGAAAAGGCAAGATCACTGCGGGAATACTCCGTTTCTTCCATGCCGTTCAGCTTCTTCGCAAGATGAAGCATTTTCTTGTAATACTGGCGGGCAAGGCTGTAGTTTTTTTCATTTTCCGCACTGCTGCCCATTCGCTCATAGGATACGATCAGTCCCTTTTCAAATACATAGCTAAACAAGGGTATATCAGAATATTTTGCCAGAATATCATTCATTTTACAAAAATATCGGTGAGCCGAATCATGCTGCCCCTCCGAGCGGCATATATCCCCCATTTTTGTATATGCTATAGCAAGTCTGTACTCTGACAGGGGGAGGCTCAGCCTTCCTCTGCTTTTTTCACTGTATTCAAGGGCTTCTTCATATACCTTTCTCGCCTCTGAAAGCCTTCCTGCCTCCATGAGATAATCGCCTAAGAAGCACATCTCATCAAAATAACGGCTTTCACACTCTTTGTCGGCACCGTCATGCGCAAGACGGCGAAGGTACTCTATTTTTTTCTCATACCAGAAAATCGCCTTATCTATATCTCCTTTAACGCCCTTTCCGGTACTGTACATATCAAAAAGCTTACGGCATGCTTCAACAACTCCGTTTTCAGCAGCATACGTAATAAGAAAGACCGCCCTCTCGAAATCCACCTCAACATCTATACCGTCAAGATAAGCAAGTCCGATAAAGAAATCATGCTCGGGGCAAGCTCTTTTTTCTGCAATTGCAAATTTTTTTACATGCTCAAGCAATCGCTCACTAAAGAGAACTTCATCCCCCGTATCGGCGCACTCAGGAATCCCCTCGTATTTTCTGGAAAGCTCTTCCCTATCTGTTGGAATGATCTCAGCAGGAAGAATCGGAACTCCTGCCTCTCTTGCCATGGGATACTCATATTCCTCTACATAATTTTTATGAACTCCCCCATTTTCATCTATTACACTTTCAAGTATTGAAGGAGTTACGGCCAGGACGAACAGACCGCTTTTTTCAAAGGCAGCCCTGATAGACTCATTGAAATTCTCGCCGGGGGTGAGATATTCATCATACCATATGGCAATATCTCTGCAAAACTCGCTCTTATGTATCAGCTTCATAAGTTCTTTTGCATATTTTCTGTCCTTCTTTCGATAGCTGAGAAAAACGTATGCATCAAATGCTTCCCTGATCTTTTCCGCAAGGTCATCTCCCACAAGCACTGCCTCGAGATATTTCTTAAGTTTATCTTCAAAATTTATTGCTGTATCGTCTCTGTTATGCTTATCAAGAAACTGAATGTCGCAGCATCTTTCATTAAACAGGCTCTCAAGTCCCTCCTCCTGCATAAGAGGGAGAACAGGAATACAGTTGGATATTGCAAACTGATACTCCAGCTCATAAGCACGGTTTTTAGTTGTTAAAAGCTTTCTCGTTATGGGCATTACAAACAACTGCATTTCGGAAAGTTCAATAAGATGATCTTCTTCGTTGTATTCTCCGCTTTCATCAGTATACCATAATACGCAATTCTGGTATTTAAGTATATCCTCCGCTATCTCTGAAAGGTAAATCTCCTGCTCCTCGGGATGACAGCAAAAAAACACATTGGGCTTTTTATCAGGCAACACCATGCCTCTTGTTTTATATTTCAGCATCCTGATACCTCCAAAATTTCTCTATTTATTATATTTTACTACACATACTAAAAAAACACAACAAAAAGGACTGCATTTCACCCAGATACAGTGATGCAGCCCTGATGCTTATTCTTTCTTTTCTTCTCTTTTCTTAAACTCTGTAATAGCACAGTTTGCATAAGAGAGGTTTGATGCGCAGATAATAATACTGCGAAGAGCAGTTTTCAGCTCCGTATTCGTTACTCCTACATTATCCACAGTATCCTTTATACCCGCAGTAAACTCGAGCATATTATGAAACTCATAGCAGAAATAATCGTATGCCATATCGCAGGGATATATCTCTTTTTGCATTCGGTAGATGAGCAGAATATCATCTATTGACACAACATTTTTGCCAACGCCGACAAAAAGAAGATATGCTATATGCTCTGCATAATACTGCTTTTTCACAGGAGAATCGATAAGCCCTTTTTTTACATAATTGCTTATCATAGACGAAGTCATCTCCGGAAAACCGAGGGGCGCAAGCAGTCCGTTTATATATTTAGTTACCTGTTCAAGATAAAGACCTACATTCGGCAGCTGGGAATATACAGGCAAACGGAACTCCCGTATCCTATCTGCGAAAAGTCTCATTACATTACTTTCCATGCTGTTATTTTATTACAAAACCCAACACCTGTCAATAAGTTTTTAGAAAACAGTTGACAGGTTTTTGAAAAACTGATATACTGTAACAAATCAGTGGCATATGTCGCTGTTGATTACTAACACTAATGAGGTGCAAATTATGAGCTACAAGATCGTTTCCGACTCCTCAAGCGATATCTTTTCTCTTGACGACGTTAACTATTCCTCAGTTCCCTTAAAGATCATAACAGACGAAAAAGAATACATAGATTCTCCTGACCTTAATGTTTCTGAAATGATAGAGGATCTTCGAAAATACAAGGGTACATCAAAATCATCCTGCCCCAATATGGAAGACTGGAAAAGCGCCTTCGGGGACTGCGATAATATTTTTTGTGTCACCATCACAAAAAATCTTTCCGGAAGCTATAACAGCGCAAGCCTTGCCGTTGAGGATCTTCTCGAAGAGTATCCAGAAAAGAAAGCATTCGTTGTTGATACACTCACAGCAGGTCCCGAATGCGCACTCATAGTTGAAAAGCTTCAGGAGCTTATAAATGCAGGTCTTGCTTTTAATGATATTAAGCACGAGATATGCGAGTATATTAAATCTACCCATCTTCTCTTCTGCCTTGAATCTTTGAGAAATCTTGCAAACAACGGAAGAGTAAGCCATGCAGTTGCAAAAGTCGCAGGTGTTCTGGGTATCCGTGTTATCGGCAAGGCAAGCCTTGAAGGCACTCTTGAGATCGAATCTAAGATTCGCGGAGGAGATAAAGCTATTGCAGAAACCTATTCAAAGATGAAGGAATACGGTTATAACGGCGGAAAGGTTCGTATTCATCAGTGCAACAACACTGAAGGAGCTCTCGCCCTTAAATCTATGATAGAGAAGGATTTCCCTCTCGCAGATATTGCAATTAGAAGCACCGGCGCTCTTTGCAGTTTCTATGCCGAATCCGGAGGATTCCTCGTAGGCTACGAAGGAAACTTGAAATAAAGAAAACCACCTGAAAAGGCTTTTAGCCTTTTCAGGTGGTTTTTTATATTACTTTTCGGTGAGCGCTTCAAATCCATCCGTCATTTTCACATCTCCGTCAGGATATACCCACGCCACATGGACTTCTGCTTTTTTGGCAATCGCCAAACCTTCGTCGTAGGACATATTGAAAAGCGCAGTGGAAAGAGCATCGGCAAGGCCCGAGTGACTGCAAATGACTGAAACTGAGGCATATTCAGACCTTGGCATAAGGGTGTCCGGATGAATTATATGATGATATTGCTTTTCGGCAACTGTATAATATCTTTGGTATACCCCGCTGGTAACAAGAGCCTCTTTTTCAAGATATACCTTTGCGAAATATGCTTCATCACTTGAAAAATCGGGATTCTGAACACCAACCTCCCATAATGCTCCATCTGCCTTTCTTCCGATACATCGAACATTTCCTCCAACAGAAAGAGCATATCCCGAAAAGCCCTCAGCACTCAGCTCCTGTGCAACCATTTCCACAGCATATCCTTTAGCTATAGCACCAACGTCAAGGCTCATCTCAGAATCGCTGAGATAAACGGTTGAAGCTTTTTCGTCTATTATCACATCAGCTATATCCGTATGAAGTGCTGCACTTTCAAGCACTTCCATAGGAGGAAGGGACGCGTTTTTCGGGTCATTCAATCCTCTCTCTCGATAATCGTGCCATACAGAAAGAACGCTTCCCATTGCAACATTCGTCATTCCCTCTGTCAGATCATACATTTCTTTTGAATAAAGAAGAAGGTCTATTACAACACGGTCGACCTTAACAGGAGACTTCCCTGCGTTATCGTTTACGGTCTTCAGATTATTAATACCCTCATATTCATAGTAGATATCATAATTCTTATGATAAAATTCAAGGCGATCCATTATCCGATCTGCTTTTTCGTCAAACGCCGAAGATGTTGTCTCCCAGCCCAGGATAACCGTCTGAGTATCAAAAACAGATATTTCATTTCTCGAAAACTGCTGCTTTACAGTGCAGGACGATAAAAGGGCAAGCGATGAAAGCATCGCCGCCGACAACAGTATCGATAGCAATCTTTTCATCCTTGCCCTCCGTATTTCAAAATAACTTATTCAGCAATCTTTGCCGCCTTCTCTGCGATCTTCACAAGATCACCGATTGCAATGGTACATCCCGCAAGAAGATCTGCATCTGTAGCCTTGCCAACATCGCTCATGGAGATAGCCGCGATATCCGCCGCTGTCATTCCTTCAATGTGATCACAGAAATTATATGCCTGCTCATACCACTCATAAGCAGCACCAGCATATGCAACCATACCGTAGCTGTCAAGCTTTTCGCGCTTTGTGCCGCCAAAGAGGGCGGATGCTAAAGTTCCGTCCATTCCAAATGCAAACTGAACATCAGCAACATCTGTAATTGCGGCAAGAACCTTTCCGTCAAGGGTAGCAACTGCGCAAATATCAGTTACCATATTAACGGGATAAGCATCGTCTGCATCTGCAATAGAATCCTTGTTTATCATAGCAAGAGAAAGTACAGGTGCCTCGTCAGACTCAAAGGATACCGCAAGTGTATCGCCCATTGCGCGAACAAGGGCTTTCTTGAAGTCTCCGATGGCAATGGTGCATCCTGCAAGGATATCCGCATCAGTAGCCTTACCGTCACTTCCGAGGGCAAGCATTGTTGCATCCTTTGCATCCATACCCTTGATGCTCTCTGCAAAATTCTCAGCCTGAGCGTACCACTCATACTTTGCACCGGCATATGCTACCATTCCGTAGTCATCACCAAGCTCATTCTTTGTAAGGTATGTTCCACTCTTTTTAGCCTTGACATCGTCAAAGGAAATTCCGAAATCGCCGCAATCAATAACACAGTCAACTATCTCGCCCTTGCCGTCTGTAATTACTGCAACGGTAGTTACTGTGGATTTAGCCTCACCGTCACCGAGAGAAACCGCGGTGCCCATACCTAATTTATACTGACCCTCAGCGGTAGCATCATTAGGTCTGATAAGGGCAGCACCGAATATAAGTGCGCAGGAAGCAAGAAGCGCCAGTGAAATTGCCAGAACTCTTTTCATTGATAGACCGTTCCTTTCTACTCGTTTGCGCAATGTTCAATGCAAAAGTCAAAGAAGCACAAACGGGCCCATAAAAACAAGAATATACCTGTCCGTACTTGTCTTTAAGAAACCTTATAACAGTTTTATTTAATAAAGATTATAATATATTTTTTTCATTTAGTCAATAGGATATCCCTGCCAAAGGGAAAGAGTTGAGTTAATCCTCATTAAGTTCCGAAAGCATCCTTCTGACAGAACGGGTCATTTCCACGGAAAAATCGGAATTCCACTTTCTTCGACAAAAACGTGATATCCAAAGAGGAACATCATTAGGCTCCACCCCATTCCTTTCGGATATCATAGACTCCATTCTATCACACTTTTCTTCATTGTAGCAATTTTCAAAAACTATATCCTCAGCCTTGAATCTCTCAGGCTTTTTTCTCGCTTTCTGCTGATCTGTAGGATATCCGAACACCAGCATACATACGGGAAATACATATTTCGGAAGATTAAGAAGCTCTTTGTGTATCTCAAAGTTCTCAGTAATATCACCGATATAGCAGGAGCCGATCCCCATACCTTCTGCCGCAACAACAGAATTTTGCGCAGCAATAAAAGTATCTGCCATGGCAAGGAACAGATCTCCCTCTCCTACTTTTCTCACGCTTTCGCAGTTTCTCTCGAAAGCCTTGTACCATCTGCGGCAGTCTGCACAAAAAACAAAGACCGCCTTTGCCTCAGCAATAAAGGGCTGATTATCACAGGTTTTTGAAAGTGTGGCTTTGATCTTTTCATCAGTTATGTCAATTATGGTATAGAGGGTCATGTTTCCCGCAGTCGGTGCCTCCAATGCCGCAGATATTATAGCTGCCTTTTTTTCTTTCGATATCTCCTCATTTGTAAATGCTCTGACACTTTTCCTGCTTTTTATTTGCATGAGAGTTTCATTCATATCCGTAAACACTCCTTCTATTTTAAATAGGATCACCTTTCACATTGTATCATACGTTCTTAAAAAATCAATATTGCAATACGTTTACTATTGAAAAAAACGAATTGATATATTATAATATTGGTAAGTACAGTCATGAAAGGATATAATGGCTTTGAAAAGATCGATCTCTTTATTACTTTGCATTATCATGGTAATGTCCGTGATAGCTTTTGCCCCCGAAAGCTCTGCGATACTTTACCGCAAGGGCGATATTGACCATAACACTGCTGTAAATGCTATGGATGCATTCCATCTGAAAATGTATCTTTCCGGAACAGGAGCCTCTATAGATATGACGAGCGGCGATGCAACGGGAGACGGTGATGTAAACTCTAAGGATGCTTTTGCTTTAAAGCTTCATCTTGCAGGAGCAGGAAAGCTTGACCTGGTATATCCCGAGGGTTCAAGCTGGAAGGGATTCACCGTTATGGATACTCCTATTGCCGAGTATACCATCGTAGTTTCTGACCCCGAGAACGAGAATATGGTATTTGCCGCAGAGGAGCTTCGCAAATACGTAAAGCTTGGCGATAATACGACTGAGCTTAACATCGTGTATTCCGAAAGCTCCGTTGAAAAGCAAATTCTCCTTAAAACCGACACTACAGGCGAGATGGCCACCGACGGATTTAATATCAAGACAGTGGGTGACGACGTTATCATTACCGCAGGAGCTATGAGAGGAACAATGTATGCGGTATATGAGATACTCGAGGGATATTTCGGCTACAGCTTCTATCCTTACGGAGAATATAAGCTCGATAAAAATCTGAAAACTGACATCCCCGCCGATACTGATGATACACAGATCCCCCGCGTGCGTTACCGCTGTGTTTGCATTACCGGATTCAGAAATGAATATACCGAATCCACAGTTATAAAGCGCAAGCTCTCAGGCTGCTCTGTTCAGTCCTCAATGCTTCAGGCAAAATATGGCTACGGCATTGAGAGAGTACGCGCAAATGCTCATTCCTTTGACGTATTTATCCCCGAAGAGGATATGGCGGCAAATAATGTCACCAAAAGATGCCTTTCAAATGAAAAGGTATTCAACATCTGCGTTGAGAACATGATAGAGCTCCTTGACCAGCGTGTTGCCGCAGGAGCTGTTATAGGAAAAGATATCACAGAGATCTCCTGCTCTTATGCCGCAGATGACGAGCCTTGCTCCTGCCGCCTTTGCAACGTTGTGTACAGAGAAGAAGGCAAACAGCACTCAGGCAATCTTTGCCGCTTCGTAAACCGCGTTCACGCAGAGATAATTAAAGTTTATCCTGATATCCGCGTTATCGTCAATGCATACGGCAATGCTTCCGTCCCCTCTCTCGGATGGCACGATGCCCCCGGCAAAACTTCACTCAACGAGGGTATCACACTTCTCTACTGTTGGAACGGATGCGCGAACCATATGCTTGGCAAAGAAGGCTGTTCGGATATAGGTAACTCCCTCGGCGTTACAAACAAAAAGTCTGAGGCGGATTTCCTTGCATGGACAAAAAAATGCTCCGATATTTACGTTTGGTACTACCCCACACATATCTACTACATGCTCTGCCCCGAGCCTAACTTCGATAACCTTTACAACGATTTCCAATGGTTCATCAATAACGGAGCCAACGGATTCTATGTTGTAGGCACAGATGGCGGCTCCTTTGAGTCTATGGACGGTCAGCTTATCTCCGACATGATGTGGAACCCCGATATGACTAAGGAAGAGTATGATACACGCATCGCAGAATACCTCAAAGATCATTATGGTTACGGATGGATATATATCAGAGAATATATGGATATGCTCATCGAATGCGGCGACCTCATGGGATGCGTATTCAATGACTTTGAGCTTCCCTTTGATATCTACTCCAAGGACTATTTTAAGGCAAATTACGATAAGATGTGCGAGCTCTTCGACAAAGCCCTGAATCAGGCCGACACGGACGAGGAGCGATTCAATATCGAAAAGCTCTCCGTTCACATGCACTTCCTCGGACTTAGCGCACTTTACGAGGATCGCTACGTAAACGGTACAGAAGCACAGAAAAATATATATGCTGAACAGTGGAGATGGACGTACGACTTCATAAATGCAGAAAATATGCCTCTCACCTATGACAACAACGGCATGGATAAACCCTTCACTCTCGATATCAATCCTCTGAATCAGGCTTATCCCGATATCGGAGACGGTGAAAGATAATTAAAAAAATTTATATACACGAAAGGAAACCACAATTATGATGAAAATCGGAACACATTTCGCTTACTGGGGCAACACCTGGTCTGTTGACTACATCGCACTTTGTCACAGAGCAAAGAAGTGCGGCCTCGACGTTCTCGAGGTAGGCGCAGGCGACCTCGTTACCATGAGCGACGCACAGCTTGAAGAGCTCCGCACAACTGCAAAGGATCTCGGCCTTGAGATTTCTGCAAACCTCGGACCTCCCAAGGATAAGGATATCTGCTCAGCAGATCCCGCAATCCACGAAGCAGGCGTTAAGTTCCTTTGCGATATTCTTGACCAGATGGTTAAGATCGACTGTAAGATCCTCATCGGTGCTTGCTACAACCACTGGCCCTATGACTTTGCAGATACAGACAAGGAAGCTCTCCTCGACCGCGCAGTTGCAGGTATGAAGAGAGTTGGCGACCACGCTGACAAGCTCGGCCTCACAATCGCTCTTGAGATCCTCAACAGATTCGAGTCCTGCATGATCAATACTCTCGATGAGGGTATCGCATTCTGCGAAAGAGTTGGCAAGAAGTCTGTTAAGCTCCTTCTCGATACATTCCACATGAATATCGAAGAGGTTGAGGACATCCCCACAGTTCTCCGCCGCGGCGGCGACTGGGTTGCTCACGTTCACGTTGGCGAAGCTAACCGTATGCTCCCCGGCACAGGTCACCTTGACTGGGCTGAGATCGGTAAGGCTCTCCGCGACATCGGATACGATGCAAAGGTAGTTATGGAGCCCTTCCTTCTCACAGGCGGTGAGGTTGGTCCCGCTATCAAGGTATGGCGCGATCTTTCCGGCAATGCTGACGCTGAGAAGATGGATGAGATGATGGCTCAGGCAGTTACATTCCTTAGATCTAACCTTAACGGCTAAGAACGAAACGAAAAGGAGAACAAACCAATGGCTGAAATTATGACCATGGGCGAGATCATCGTCGAGATCATGCGCGGCGAGGTTGACAGCCCCCTGGATAAGGCAGGCATCTTCAAGGGTCCTTACCCCTCCGGTGCTCCTGCAATCTTTATTGACACTGTTGCACGTCTCGGTCACAAGGCTGCTATCGTTGGCGGCGTTGGTGACGACGACTTCGGTAAGTGCCTCATCGACCGTCTTGAGGGTGACGGAGTTGACTGCTCCTCCATCATCAAGAACGACCGTATCTCCACAGGCTGTGCATTCGTTACATACTTTGCAAACGGCGACCGCAAGTTTATCTTCCACATCGGAAATACTCCTGCAGTTCTTGCTCCCTCCCCCTCCGAGGACAAGCTTGAGGGCCTCAAGTTCTTCCACATCATGGGCTGCTCCATGATGGCAGAGCTTTCCTTCGGTCGCAGAATCGTTGAAACAATGAAGGCTGCTAAGGCTAAGGGCGCTAAGGTCTCCTTTGACCCCAACATCCGTCCCGAGCTTATGAAGGACCCCGAGTGTCTCGACCTCGTTAACGACGTTCTCGATAACACATCCGTGTTCATGCCCGGTAAGAGCGAGCTTCGCATGCTCTCCGGTAAGGAGGACATCGAGGAGGCAGTTCAGGAGCTCTTCGCTACAAAGCCTCTTCTCGAGCTTATCGTTCTCAAGAACGGTAAGAAGGGCTGCATCATCTACTCCAGAGATGAGAGAATCGAGTTCGGTGTATACGCAATCGAGCCTGTTGACGCAACAGGTGCAGGCGACAGCTTTGACGGCGCATTCCTTTGCGGTCTTCTCGAGGGCAAGAGCCTTCTCGACGCTGCAAAGCTTGCAACAGCAGCAGCTTCTCTCAACACAGGTGCATTCGGACCTATGGAGGGTAAGATTTCTCCCGAAAATTGTCAGAAGCTCATTGATGACAATATAATGGAATAATTAAAGAAACACGAGGTATAAACCAATGTTTGTAACAAGTAAAGAAATGATCTACGCTGCTCGCAAGGGCGGCTACGCAGTTCCTGCCTTCAACGCAGAGAACCTTGAGATGGTACAGGCTATCGTTGCGGCGGCTGAAAAGATGAAGTCCCCCGTTATGATCCAGACAACTCCCTCCACAGTTAAGTACCTCACACTTCGCCAGGCAGTTGCTATGGTTAAGGCTGAGGGCGAGGCTGCAAGTGTTCCCGTAGCACTTCACCTTGACCACTGCGAGAGCTATGAGGACGTTATGGCTGCAGTTGATGCAGGCTATACATCCGTTATGATCGATGCTTCCAAGCTTCCCTTTGAGGAGAACATCGCAGTTACAAAGAAGGTAGTTGAGGATGCTCACGCTAAGGGCGTAACAGTTGAGGCTGAGCTTGGTACTGTTGGCGGTAAGGAAGACGGCCACTCTGCTGAGATCGCTTACACTGATCCCGCTGAGGCTCTTGATTTCTTCTCCAGAACAGGCGTTGACATTTTCGCAGTTGCTATCGGTACTGCTCACGGCTTCTACAAGGGTGAGCCCAAGCTCAACTTCGAGCTTCTTGCAAAGATCAAGGAAGTCGGGTCGTAGCCATGTCGTTCTGTGAGCCAAGGAGT
>JAZTXZ010000093.1:0-2926 GCA_045636685.1 Candidatus Avispirillum sp.
AAGAAATGAAACCTATATACGAGCCGCGAGGCGCGGCAAAAGAGTACGGAGATTTAGCAATAAATATCTATAAGGGATGCCCGCACAGATGCTATTATTGCTTCGCTCCCGGTGTGCTACGCCGAGAAAAAGAGATATTCCATAGCAACATAGAGCCGAGGGAAAAGATCGTTGAGGAAACCGTTGCTCAGCTTCGCAGGGAGAATATCACGGGCAAGCTTATCCACCTTTGCTTTACCTGTGATCCTTTTCCGTATCAGGCTCAAAACCTTTCTTACACGCGAGATATTATACTCGCTATTAAGCAATTCGGCAATAACGTGCAGATTCTCACCAAGAACGGAATTGATGCTCCTGCGGTGTTTGACCTTCTCGGAGGCGAGGATTGGTTTGGCGTTACTCTTGACGGTTTGAGAGATGCTGAAACGCCTTGCGTACCTGGAGAGGAAACGCGCATAGCGGCGCTCAAGGAAGCTCACGAGAGGGGCATTAAGACCTGGGTATCGTTTGAGCCTGTTGTAAGACCTATCAGAGTGCTTACGCTCCTGCACCGTGTTGCTCCCTTCGTAGATAAGGTGAAGATCGGCAAGCTGAACTATCACCCTTCAGACGTGAAATGGGGCAATTTTGGTAGAGATATTGAAGCTGAGTGCAAAAAGCTCGGCATCGAGTATTACATCAAAGATAGCCTCCGGGCAGAAATGGAGAAAAGCAAATGACACCTAAAGTAAAGCTTATCAGAACTGCTAACGGCACTGACTTTCAGGATCAGGTAAACGCGGCTATTGAAGAATTTGCGAAGGAAGGCTTTGATTGCGAGATACAGTACGCAGCCGTTCCTCTCGTGGATGAGCGCACCTACACCCTTTTTACCGCGCTTATCGTTGCACGGCCGCAGTTATACATAGCATCCGAAAGAGGCATAGAAAGACTATGAAGGTAGATATATTCAACACGGATAAAAAGTACAGCATCATTTATGCAGACCCACCGTGGGAATTTAAGTATTTTTCTAAGAAAGGTGAGAAAGAGAAATCCGCTCAGGCTCATTACGATTGCATGAAACTGGAAGAGATTAAAGCGTTGCCAATAAGCCAGCTTTGCGATAAAAATTGTGTTCTCTTTATGTGGGTCACAATGCCCTTCTTGGAAAAGTGTTTCGAGGTCATTAAATCGTGGGGCTTTGAATACAAGACTTGCGGTTTTACTTGGGTCAAGAAATGCAAAAAGTCTGACGGATGGTTTTTCGGATGCGGACATTGGACACGCGCCAACGCAGAACTTTGCCTTCTCGCTACAAAAGGCGACCCAAAGAGAGTTTCCGCTTCCGTTCGCCAAGTGTGTGATGCAAGAATTATGGAGCATAGCAGGAAACCTGCTGAAATTCGCAACCGCATTGTTCAACTTTGCGGTGATGTTCCAAGGGTTGAACTTTTTGCAAGGCAGCACGCGGATGGTTGGGACTGTTGGGGAAATGAGGTATAGGAGGTGATACATAATGGCTGAAGTCCAATGGATAAAAATCTACATAGATATGTTCGATAAGCGGAAGATTAAGAAACTCCGCAGACTCCCGGCAGGGAATGACCTTCTCCTCATATGGGTTATGCTTCTTGCTATGGCAGGTAAGTGCAACGCAGGAGGGATGATATATATCACCGAGAGCATCCCTTACACGGAGGAAGACCTTGCCGATGAACTTGACTTTGAGGTCAACACTATAAGGCTTGCGATGAAGGCCTTTGAGGATCTTGACATGATTGTCACGTCCAATGATGGGTTTATATCCGTCATTGGATGGGAGGAGCATCAGAACGAGGACAAGCTCGCAGAGATCAGAGAGAAGGACAGGGAGCGAAAGCGACTCAAGAGGGCGCAAGCGAAGGCTCTCCTTGGAAAGTCCACGGATGTCCGCGGACATTCCACGGACTGTCCGCATATAGAAAAAGATAAAGATAAAGAAAAAGATTTATTTACTACTACGACAACAGGCGCACCCACGATGACAGAGGTGTATGTTTATTTCAAGTCGATGTCAGTAGAGGATGCACCAAAAGAAGCAGAGAAATTCCACGCATATAACGCAAACAAAGGTTGGTCTTGCTTACCTGATTGGAAGGCAACGGCTGATTTATGGATTGCAAGGATTGAAGAGAAAGGTAGGACATAAAGATGTGCGACAAGGACAGGAGGAAATAAGGGGAAACGATATGGGAACGAGCAAAGATATTTTATACAGCGCAGGAGCAAACGATGAATGCTTGACTTTGGAATATGCAGTCAGACCTGTTTTGAAGTACATTCCGAAAAATGCGGTCGTTTGGTGTCCTTTCGACAAATCTGACAGTAATTTTGTGAGGCTCATCACGGCAAACGGAAACAAGGTCATTCACTCTCACATTTCAGAGGGAAAGGATTTTTACACTTATGAGCCGGGCGAACATTGGGATTGTATAATCAGCAATCCACCTTTCACAAACAAGAGATGTATTTTTGAAAGGGCATTGTCTTTCGGGAAGCCGTTTGCTTTGATAATGTCAAACACTTGGTTGAACGACTCTGCGCCTAAGCAGTTATTTGCACAGAGAGACTTGCAGTTGTTGATGTTCGACAAGAGGATGCGTTTTTTGAACAACGGTGTGATACAGGACAAGATCACTTTCAGCAGTAGTTACTTTTGTTATAATTTTCTGCCAAAGCAGATTATTATGGAAACACTTTACTGCGAAAACCTACAAAGAAGCGAAAGAAGCAGAGAAGAAGGAGAGGAGGACTTACGATGAACAAGCAGATTGAGGAGATGGCGAGATTGATGTGCGCCAATTATGACGGCGAAGGCGAAAAGTGCGGAGACGGGTGCAAGTGTGACTTTGACTGTTGGGCATTTCGTGAAGCCGAACACCTTTACAACGCAGGCTACCGCAAG
>JAZTXZ010000094.1:0-16723 GCA_045636685.1 Candidatus Avispirillum sp.
TGGCAGAACTCCGCAACTCCGGATATACCGGCGGTTGGGAATAATTCAATAAAAAAACAGCGATTTTAATCGCTGTTTTTTTATATCCCGTTGAAATTCCTATTTAAATATGGTAAAGTAAAAGTAATAAAATATATGAGAAAGGTAAGAAAACCAATGAACGAGCTTTTTAACATTCCCGTTATCAATTACGAGGGTCCCGAATCCAAGAATCCCCTTAGCTTCAAGTATTACGATAAAGACAGAGTTATCGGCGGCAAGACAATGGCAGAGCATCTCCGATTCTCCATGTGCTACTGGCATACTCTCTGCGCTGACGGTACTGATATGTTCGGTATCGGCACAATCGATAAGTCCTTCGGCGGCGCTGATCCCCTTGAGATCTACAAGCAGAAGGTTTATGCAGGCTTTGAAATGATGCACAAGCTTGGCATCGAGTATTTCTGCTTCCATGACAGAGATATCGCTCCCGAGGGCGAGTCACTTTCCGATTTCCAGAAGAATCTTGACATCATCGTTCCCATCATCAAGGAGCAGATGGCAAAGTACAATATCAAGCTTCTCTGGGGTACTGCAAACTGCTTCTCAAGAGCAAGATACATGCACGGTGCTGCAACAAGCCCCTATGCTGATGCTTTCGCATATGCGGCAGCTCAGGTAAAGAAGGCTATCGACATTACAATCGAGCTTGGCGGTACAGGCTACGTATTCTGGGGCGGCCGTGAGGGCTATGAGACCCTTCTCAACACTAAGATGGGCTTTGAGATCGATAACTATGCACGTCTTCTCAAGATGGCTGTAGCATATGCTCGTTCCAAGGGCTTTACAGGCGACTTCTTCATCGAGCCCAAGCCCAAGGAGCCTACAAAGCATCAGTACGACTTTGACGCAGCAACAGTTCTCGGCTTCCTCCACAAGTACGATCTCCTCAAGGATTTCAAGCTTAACATCGAGGCAAACCACGCAACTCTCGCAGGACATACATTCGAGCATGAGCTCAGAATCTGCCGCGACAACGGCATTCTCGGTTCTGTTGACGCAAACCAGGGCGATAACCACCTCGGCTGGGATACAGACCAGTTCCCCACCAACATTTACGACACAACATACGCTATGTATGAGATCGTAAAGGCAGGCGGCTTCGTTACAGGCGGTCTTAACTTCGATGCAAAGACACGCCGCGGCTCCAACACAATCGAGGACATCTTCCTCGCTCACATCGCTGGTATGGATGCATTCGCTCTCGGTCTTATCAATGCATATAAGCTTATCGAGGACGGCAGAATCGACGAGTTCGTTGAGAACAGATATGCTTCCTACAATTCCGGTATCGGTCTTGATATCGTTAACGGAACAGCAACTCTCGAATCCCTTTCCGACTATGCTCTTTCCCTTTCCGATGACGTTAAGCCCGAAAGCGGCAGACAGGAATATCTCGAGAGCATCGTAAACTCTGTAATCTTTTCAAAGTAAGACGATGGCAGAAAAGAAATATTTAATCGGTATCGACGTTGGCACCTCCGGTACAAAGAGCGCGCTTTTTGATACAGAGGGTCACGTTATTGCCTCCAGCACTGCGGAGTATCCTCTCTATCAGCCTAAAAACGGCTGGGCTGAGCAGGAGCCCGAGGATTGGTGGCAGGCTGTTTGCAAAACTCTTTCCGAGATATGCCCGAAGGCTGTTGACGGCGAGATCGCAGGCGTTGGACTTTCCGGTCAGATGCACGGTCTTGTAATGCTTGACGAGGCTTGCAACGTTATCAGAAAGTCCATCATCTGGTGCGACGGCAGAACAGGCGAGGAGTGCAAGCAGATAGAAGAGCTTGTTGGTCACGACAGACTTATTGAGATCACAGCAAACCCTGCCCTTGCAGGATTTACTGCATCCAAGATCATGTGGGTCAAGAACCATGAGCCCGAAAATTACGCAAAATGCGCTCATATCCTTCTTCCCAAGGACTATATCCGCTACAAGCTTACAGGCGAGTTTGCAACTGAGGTATCCGATGCTTCAGGCATGCAGCTTCTCGACATCCCCGGCAGATGCTGGAGTGATGAGGTTCTCGAAAAGCTTGGTATTGATAAAAAGCTTCTTGCTAAGGTTTACGAAAGCCCTGACGTTACAGGTCATATCACCGCTGATGCTGCCTCTCTTACAGGACTTCCCCAGGGTATTCCCGTTGCGGGAGGTGCAGGTGATAATGCTGCAGCGGCTGTCGGTACAGGCGTTGTTGAGTGCGGCAAGGCATTCACAACAGTTGGTACAAGCGGCGTAGTATTCGCTCATATGGAATCTCCCGTTATCGATAAGGGCGGCAGAGTTCATACCTTCTGTACAGCAGTACCCGGTCAGTGGCACGTTATGGGTGTAACTCAGGCTGCAGGCCTTTCTCTCAATTGGTTCAAGCATAATATTGCTGAAAACCTTTCCTATAAGGAAATCGACTGCGAGGCTGAAAAGATCGCCATCGGTGCAGACCGTCTTCTCTATCTCCCCTATCTTATGGGCGAGAGACCTCCTCTTCTCGATACTGATGCTCGCGGTGTCTTCTTTGGACTTTCCGCTATGCATACAAAGGCTCATATGGGAAGAGCTGTACTCGAAGGCGTTGCATATTCTCTCTGCTCCTGCCTTGACGTTCTTTCCGAAATGGGCGTAACCACATCCGATATGGCGCTCTGCGGCGGCGGTGCGAAGAGCCCCCTCTGGAGAAAGATCCTTTGCGATGCCTTCGGTGTTTCCGTAAAGACTATGGAATCCGATGAAGGTCCCGCTCTTGGCGCGGCTATCCTTGCAGGATGCGCAGCAGGAGTATATTCCTCCGTTGAGGAAGGATGCAAGATTGCAGTCCGCGACGGTCAGAGTCTTGCTCCCGACGTAGATGCAACTGCAGAATATAAGAAATACTACGGTATTTATAAGGAGCTCTATCCTGCTCTTAAAGAGCAGTACAAGGCGCTCTCAAATATTTAACAGTCAATGCTAAAGGCTGTCTCATTTAAGAGACAGCCTTTTTTGCGTGTATTTTTCTTTTGTTGCGTTTCCGCCCCGCAAGTGTCTTTCCGCTTTGTTTTTCATAAGTACAAGCTGTACTTCCTCAAAAAGTGATCTATTTTCATATAACAGCTTCTCTGTCACATCCTTATGTACTGTTGATTTGCTTATTCCGTATTTTTTTGCCGTTTCACGCACTGTAGCACCGGTTTCTTTTATATACTCACCGAGTATCACACATCTTTCCTTTTCCCATATGAACGTTTGTAAATGCTTATTCATCTGTGACATGGCTTACCCCGTAGCTTTGGTATGGTAAAATATATGAAGAGCAGATACAAGTTATGAGTCCGTACTGCCAAACTCCTTTTTTCAGCATATAATATAACGAACCCATATAAAGGAAATATGAAAAACATGAAAAATATAAATACAGTTATATGCGGCGGCGACAGAAGAATGCTCAGTGCAGCATCACTGTTTTCAGATCTTGGCAAATGCTATCTTTGGAGATGCGCCTCCGGAGAAATCAAAAACACAGAACGTACAGACAATCTCAGAGAAGCCGCAAAGGATGCATATGTTATCCTCCCAATACCATCATTTGATAAAAATGGAATGATCAACGGCGCAGGCCATATAAATGCAGAAGAGCTTTTTCGCACACTTCCCTGCAACACTCATATTTTCGGCGGAAAGATATCGCCGGTAACCATGAGACTTGCAGAAGAACACGGACATATTTTTACAGATTACGGAGAAAGGGACGATTTCAACCTGTTAAACGCTGTCCCTACGTCAGAAGCCGCACTACTTATTACAATGGAGCATTCAACAACGACTATACACGGTGGTTGCTTTACCGTTATAGGCTACGGAAGAATAGGAAAGACCCTCAGTGCAAGGCTCTCGGCACTTGGCGGAAAAGTATATGTTGCGGCAAGAAGCGACTCGGCTCTTGCCGCAGCAGAATGTGACGGCCATACACCTGTACGCATTTCCTACCTTACTGATTCTCCTCCCGCATCCGATGTCTGCTTTAATACAGTCCCTGTTCCTATCATAGACACACCTGTCCTTAAAAAATGGAATTGCCCATTATTCATAGAACTTGCATCACTACCCGGAGGATTTACTGATGAGGGTCGTACATTCCTTTCCAACAAATATATCAGCGCACTTTCTCTTCCCGGCAGGTATTTCCCCGTTACCGCGGGAGAGATAATTTACAAAACAGTTTTAACTATTATAAAAGCAGGAGAAAAAATATGATTGGATATGCTCTGACAGGCTCTTTTTGTACTCACTCATTGTCTGTAAGCGCACTTGAGCGCCTTGCAGCCCTTGGTGCTGATATAGTACCCATTATGAGCGAAAACGTGTACCATACAGATACCCGCTTCGGAAGCGCCGCAGATCTTGTAAATAAGGTCGAGAGCATCTGCAACAGAAAAGTAGTTCATACAATAAAAGATGCAGAACCCTTCGGCCCCTCCTTCCCTCTTGATCTTCTGATAATTGCTCCATGCACGGGAAACACTCTTGCAAAGCTTGCCCTTGGCATCACAGATACGGCAGTATGCATGAGTGCCAAAGCACACCTCAGGCAAAACAGAAACCTGCTGATTGCACTTGCATCAAACGATGCTATGTCTGCAAATCTCAGAAATATCGGCACACTTCTCAACCGCAAAAATATATATTTTGTTCCAATGAAGCAGGACGATGTTAAGAAAAAGCCCCACTCCCTCGTTGCAGATTTTTCCCTTCTTGAAGAGTCATATAAGGCCGCCCTCAGAAGTGTTCAGCCTCGTCCTCTCTTTATATAATTATTAATATTTAAGACTTGAATTGAATTGATAAATATGTTATAATGTCAAAAATCATTTATCACAGAGGAACACATGCATATTCAGGAATCCGGAGAAATGTATCTTGAGACTATACTCATTCTCTCAAGAGATAGTTCCCACGTAAGATCAATTGACGTGGGTGAATATATGGGCTATTCCAAGCCCAGCGTCAGCCGCGCTATTGGTCTTTTGAAAAATGGAGGATATGTTTTTTCCGATGAGGACGGATATCTCTTTCTTACAGAAGAAGGCCGCGAGCTTGCTGAAAAGATATATAACCGCCATAACATCCTGACAGAATTTCTCATGAAGCTCGGTGTCAGCGCAGAGACAGCATCCGAAGATGCTTGCAAAATGGAGCATATTATAAGCGATGAATCTATTGCGGCTATTGAGAACTATATAAAAATCAACTGATAAAAATCCCCCGATATCGGGGGATTTTTTTATACAAGAATACATATCAGACCGTTTGAGCTTTCATTTACGATCCTTGACAGAGTTTCCGAAAGTTTTTCTCTCGACTCAGCAGATAGATGATCGATTTTTTTATTAAGTCCGTCGTTGACAAGCTCGTAGAGACTCTTTCCGAAAATATTGGACTCCCAAAGCTTTGCAGGATCCTCTTCATATTCTTCTATCAGTCTTTGGATTATCTCCTCAGCCTGATCCTGTGTTCCGACGATTGGATTGATCTCCGTTTCGATATCTGCCTTTATCATATGGATGCTTTGGGCTTTAGCCTGAAGTCGCACTCCGAAGGATCCGGAATTCTTTATGACCTCCGGCTCAAGGAGAGTAAGATCATTTAGCTTGGGCATGACTATGCCGTATCCGCCTCCCTCAAGCTGTTCTATTGCATCCTTATATTTTTCATACTCTTCCCTGGTTTTTGAAAGCTCTAGAAGAACCGCTATCAACTCCATCTGGCTTGATACTTCAATTCCCGTAAGATCACATATAATACTGTAATATAATTCATCGGGAAGTTCCACCGAAACCTCTATTCTGCCCGAGGAAAGCTCCGATGAGGCGATCTTTACACAGCACTCATTATTTTCTGTTTTTTTCGGAAGCTTTTCGATCAGCTGATTCTGCAAGCTTTCACAAAAGGCTCTCATATCGCTGATCGTGCTTACTTTACCTGCAGACTCTTTGATCGCGCCGAGAACTGCATCGTTCAGGGAATGATTTGACGGAATTGCTGATATCCATCCGGGAAGGCGAACTTTTATCTCGGTTACGGGAAACTCATAAAGAAGCATTTCAAGTATTCCCTCTATATCCTCCCCTTCAAGCTCAAGACAATTAACAAGGGCAACGGGACAGCCATACTTTTCTTCAAGAGTCATGGCAAGATCCTCAGCCTCTGGAGAATTCGGATACTTTGAATTCAGAATAAGAGCAAAAGGCTTACCTATTTCCTTCATCTCTTTTGCGATCCTCGCCTCAGCCTCCACATAGCTTTCTCTCGGAATATCGCCGAATGAACCGTCACATGTAACAAGCATTCCCACTGTTGAATGCTCTTTCATCACCCTTGCCGTTCCTTCTTCTGCAGCCTGCTCAAAAGGAATTGCCTCCTCAGACCAGGGCGTCTTTACCATTCTCACATCTCCGTCCTCTGTCATCCCGAGCGCTCCCGGAATAAGATATCCAACGCAGTCGATCATGCGCATCCGAACGCTTACTCCGTCACCAAAGAAAACATCAACTGCTTCATCAGGTATAAACTTAGGTTCAGCCGTCATTACAGTTTTTCCCTCGGCACTTTGAGGAAGCTCATCACGAGCTCTTTTCTTATCATATTCTCCGGAAATATTGGGAATAACCGCCGTTTCCATAAACTTATTGATAAAGGTGGATTTACCGCTGCGAACAGGTCCAACAACTCCGATATAGATATCACCGCCTGTTCTCTTGGCAATATCCTTATATATTTTTCTTGCCTCCATACAATTCCTCCGTTATAAATGGTCATAACATTTATATTCACAAAGGAAAATAATATGCAGACAAACTATAGAAAAAGAGATAGGCTTACGCCTATCTCTTTAATGTTGTTTTTAATTATGCAACCTCGTCAGCGGAGTCAACGGGGATAGTTGTATCATCGCTGTGGATAACACCTGTTGTCTCAGCATTGGGGTCAGTTGTTACAACTGCTGCAGTGTCCTGTCTGTTTCTGAAGCCGGATGTCCATGTGAAGACGATATCGTCACCCTCATAGATCTCAGTTACGCTCTGACGACCCTCAGCGGAAAGCTCGCCGTTGATCTTGCACTCCCAGTAGTCGTAGTAACCCTTCTCAGAGTCAGTACGCTCCTTCTCTGCGAGACCGAAAGCGGATGCGATGTAAGTACCGTCAGCGGAAAGCTCGTAGTCAAGCTCGAACTCAAGGAAAGCTTCCTGAACAGCCTGAAGAACTGTAGGCTTATTCTCGGTGGTACCTTCAACTGTAAGATCGTACTTAAACTTCTCTTCGTACTTGATGTTGCCGTCAGCATCTGTCTGGTAAATGATCTCGCCGTTTTCATCAACACCGTCAGTAAGAGGAACACGGAAAGTAACTGTAACAGCAGAAGTTACCTTATTGGAGCCACAAGCAGCTGCAAAAGGAAGAACGAGGATAACTGCAAGTACAAGGCAAAGAATTTTGATTTTGTTCATTGGTCAATACCTCCATAAATTACTACATCAAGTATACAGCACCTTTCACTTTTTGTCAAGGATTACTTTCAAAATAAACAGATGTATCATGACTCATATGCATGTCAAAAGAGATATTAGCTCAGCAAAATGTATTGCCTGCAACACTATAAAGACAATTAATGATATTGATATATATCTATTCTTGAATCTTGCCATAGCAACGGAGAAAAAACACAAAACAGCAGCAAATACCGCAAATGCGATTGCAAGAATAAGACTGACACCGCCGAATATCAGTCTATATTCAAAAAGAAGAAGTATTACCACAGCGATGGAAAAAAGCACACATCTCAGTCTTTCATTGTAAATATGCGGCGTGAAAAGCATAAAAGTCAGTATTATACTGCAAAGTGTTAGTCTTAACAAATAAAAAATCCAGTACAAAAAAGGACCCGGGAAAAAGCCTCTCCCTCCAAGCGCGCTGTAAATAACGTGCGTCCCACCCGTTGCAAGTCTGATAATTATTGCAGACACTATTATCAGCAAAGGAATGATCACATAACATTTCGGCATAAACTTAATTTTTGCCGCTGCGGAGTAAATCCTCGTTCTTATTTTTTCTGACATAAAAAATCACCTCACAGTAAAACTATGAGGTGATTTTTATAATTATTCACTTATCTGTGATCGGCACATGCACAATTATATTGCTTTGTAGCATTACTTCTTCCTGCAGTTTTTCCCTCGGGAATCAGATAGTAGAAGAAGGGATATCCGTTATAGGTAGGATATCTGCCCAAAGCGCTGACATCACGGTATGTGTACTGAGCATCAGTAATTGTAACCCAGCAATCAAATACTCTGCTGTCATTTCTGACAAGAGCCACCTTCTTGAGATTTTTTTCAGGACACTTATCTGTTGCAACAGCTCCCGTTACCTTATCATAGTTAACAAGAACATGAACATCGCAGGTAGCGGTAGGCGCGGTATCAATAGTAAAGTATCCCTTTTCAGTGCGGCTGCCTCTGGGGTCATGGGCGCACGCATCTCCAACAAGCATACCGGAATCCTTACAATATGTTACCTCAACAAGATTCTTTGAAACATCAAATGTCTTGATAGCCTCTCCGTTTGCCGCAGCCTTTGCCTCGATCTTATCCTGAAGCAGGTTCATTACCTTATCCCATACGATAAGAGAGGGGCTGGTTCCGAAATCGGAAAGCGCCTGGTTCATATCATAGCCAAACCAGCATCCGCAAACATAATAAGGTGTATATCCTATAAAAGTACGGTCAAAGTCAGCAGTTGTTGTACCTGTTTTTGCCGCAACGTCAACTCGGCTGTCAAGAGTAAGAGCAGTAGCAGTACCTGATGCAATAACATTTTCCATCATAAGGGTCATAATATCAGCTGCTTCCTCACTGATCGCCATTTCATACTCAGGCTCATTGGAAAGAATAACGTTTCCTTCGCTGTCGCAAACCTCATACCAAAGTCTTGACTTACAGTAAATTCCGTCATTCTGGAACATGCCGTATGCGGCAGTGAGCTCCCAAAGAGTGATACCGTAGGAGAACTGACCAAGAGCAAGAGGCGCTTCTGCCTTATCGCTGACAATATATCCGCTTGCTGTTGTATAAGATTCAATAAGGCTGTTCATATTGAGTGTATCCCTCATAAAATCGAAGGAATAATCAATACCCACATCCTTGAGAATCTTAACTGCAACTGTATTGACAGATCTTCTCAAAGCATCCTGAACTGTGGTATATCCGTTATAAACATCGGGAAGGTTATGAGGCCACATTGTACCGTCAGCGGAGGTAGTAACAGGACAGTCATCGTACACACTGCCCATCGTTGCAACGCCTGTATCAATAGCAGGACCGTAAACGGAAACGGGCTTGATACTTGATCCTACAGGGCGCTTTGCCTGAGTTGCTCGGTTAAGGATTCTTGACTGGCTCTTCTCTCCTCTGCCGCCCGCAAGACCAAGAACATCTCCCGTATAGGGATCTATAATAATGATTGAGGATTCAGGCTGAAGTCCGTCTGTTGCATAGGGGAAATAGCCGTCCTCCTTCTTATCATTTTTGTATACCTCGTCTATGACACCCTGCACCTCGGGATCCATGCATGTGTAGATCTGAAGACCGCCGGTATAGATCATGAGGCTGGCAACATACTCACTGTAATTGTAACGCTCCATAAGCGCCTTCTGAACATCCTCAATAACCGCATCGGTATACCAGGAGTTTACATTTTCAGCTTTTGTTGTAGGCTTATCCTCATCCTCTTTATTGATTCCGGAAATAACAAGCTCTGTATCCCATGCCTCGTCAAATTCCTTATCCGAGATCTTGCCGTACTGATTCATGGTGAAAAGAACAGTTCTGCGTCTTGCGCGGTTTCCCGCCTCTTCCTTTTCGCCTTCCTCGTTTTCACGGTACACAATATCATGGTAAACAGGCTCATACTGAGATGGGTTCTTAACAATAGCAGCAAGAGATGCGCATTCAACAAGAGATAGATCACTTACGTCTTTATCGAAATAAGTATTCGCTGCTGCCTGTACTCCGTAACAGTTATTACCGAGAAATACGATATTCATATACATTTCAAGAATATCCTCTTTGCTCATCTCCTCTTCAAGATGAAGAGCACGGAAAATTTCCTGAACCTTTCTCTGAATACTGTTCTCGTTATCACCGGTAAGGTTTTTAACCAACTGCTGTGTTATTGTAGATCCACCAAAATCTCCGGCACCGAAGAAATAAGTGACTACAGCTTTACCGGTTCTCAGCCAGTCTACACCGTTATGTGAGAAGAAACGGTGGTCTTCAACTGATGTAAACGCATCAATCAGATCCTGAGGGATCTGCTCGTAGGATACCCATATACTGTTATCGGTACTGTAAAGACGCTGGTCCTCGATCTCAACGGGAGTTCCCTCCTCATTGATACGGGCATCGCTGTCCTCATAATCCATATAATAAATTCGTGTTGTAGTATCAGAGCTTGCTGCCGCAAACAACGATGAATCGATCTTGGGGTCAACATAGTTTTTGATATAGATACAGAAAACAGTACCTATTATGATAGCACAGGTAGTACCTATGAGCATCACTGTCAGCAAGACATTCATTACATAAGACAACACGCGAAGAGTTATTTTTCCAACACGCTTAAGCACTGATAAAACCTTATCACGGGTATCAGACTTTTTCGTATCTTCTGCATCGTCGGGTCTGCTTTTTCTGATGTCAGACATATCTTCCTCCTATTAACTGATCTGATTTAATTTTAACCGCAAAATATGAATACAATATGAAAACGGTTAAAATTTACATTTATATTACTTTATAACAACATTATCGGCTCCAAGGATTTCCCGAAGCTCCTCTACAGTAAACTCATTCACTGTGGCTCCCCCACACTGAAGCGCAGATGCCTTTTTTGTTGAGGCATTGTAAAGAACAACAGGAACACTACCTTTGAATATTGATAAAAAGGCATTGACACGGCGAAACTCCTCAGAATCGAAGGAAGGTACCTTAAGATACAGCTTAAGATCCTTAATATCCTTTTTCACTGCGGGCTTGCGTGACACGGGAAACTGCGGGGTCTTACCGTCGACAGATAAGAATTCACCGTCTGCCATCAGTATCTTAGGCTCATCATCTTCTTTATGAGAAAGCCTTCCTGTTACGGTAACAGCACTGTCAACAGTAAGGATATGACCGTATTCTGTAAGAATCTTCGGAAATACGATAACTTCTATGGATGCTGATCCGTCCTCTAAGGTAACAAATGCCATATTTTCACCGTTTCGGGTGTTCTTGTTTATTCTCGCAACAACTGTGGCGCAAACACACACATTCTGGTTTTCGCGATACTTCGCCGGTCCATCCTCCTGGAAGGAGCGAACGATGTCTCCGATGCTGTCAGGTCTGATAAGATCAATATTCTTCCTGTAATCATCAAGCAGATGACCCGAAAGAAACATTCCCGATGCCTCTTTTTCCATTCTGAGCTTTTCTGCAGTTGAAAACTCCTGAATATCGGGAAATTCTGTTTTCGGCATCTTAAGCTCTTCCTCAGGCACTATAGAGAAAAAGTCCAGCTGTCCGTCAAGCTGAGAAGGCCCTGTTTTTTCAAGAAGTGATTCATATACCGCAAGCATCTTGCTTCTGTAAACACCCAGAGAGTCAAGAGAGCCTGATTTTATAAGCGCCTCCATCTGTCTTTTATTAATACCATGCTTTTCCATTCGGGAAAGAAAATCATCAAAATCTGAGAATTTTCCGTTTGTTTCCCTTTCATAAACAAGCTGATTTATAAAAGAAACACCTATGTTCTTAAGCGCAGCCAGTCCAAATCTGATAGCATTTCCCTCTGCTCTGAAATCTGCACGGCTTGCATTAACATCAGGCGGAAAGACCTTTATTCCCCTTTTTTGACACTCAGTAAGGTACTCAGATATCTTATCAGGGCTTGAAAGAACAGATGTTATGAGAGCGCAGTTGTATTCAAGATTGTAATGAGCTTTTAGATACGCAGTTCTGTATGAGGTAACGGCATATGCCGCAGCATGGCTTTTATTAAAAGCATAGTTTGCAAAATCTGCAATATCATCAAACAGCTTTTGCGCATCACCGCTTGTAAGCCCTCGTTCTACAGCACCCTTGATAAATGCATCTTTTTCGCGCATAAGCTCATCTGCGTGCTTCTTGGAAATAGCACGGCGAACGATATCCGCATGGCCGAGGGAATATCCGGCAACGCTACAAAATATCTGCATTACCTGCTCCTGATACACAATACACCCGTATGTTGAATCAAGAATAGGACCAAGCAGAGGCGATGAATACTCTCCCCTGTTTCCCGAATGACGAGCCTCTATATACTTTGGTATCGAGCTCATGGGACCCGGACGGTAAAGTGCTATTGCCGCAATAATATCGTCAATCGACTCGGGTCTGAGCTGCTGAAGCATCTGCTTCATTCCCCCTGACTCAAGCTGGAAAACTCCGTCTGTTGCTCCCTTTGAGATGAGCTGATAAGTTGCCTTATCATCAAATCCTATATTTGCAAGAGAAAAATCCGGGTTCTTTTCTTTAATTTGCTTTTCGCAGGAATCTATAATAGTCAGGTAACGAAGAGCAAGAAAATCGAACTTCAAAAGTCCCAGCTCTGCTACCGTGTTCATATCAAATTGAGTAACGGAAATACCGTTATTTTTTGCGAGAGGAACGTGATCTGTCAGCGGCCGCTCTGTTATTACAACGCCTGCCGCATGAGTAGAAGCATGTCTCGGCATCCCCTCAAGAGCTCGGCTGACATCAATAAGCTTCCTTGTATCATAAGAAGAAATATAAAGCTCATGGAGCTCCTTAGTCTTCAAAGCATCATTAAGAGTGATATTAAGCTCTCTCGGAATCAGTTTTGCTACCGCATCAACATCGTTATAGGGCATTCCGAGAGCTCTGCCAACATCCCTAACAACCGCTCTCGCCGCCATCGTTCCGAACGTTATGATCTGTGCAGTATGCTCCTCGCCATATTTCCGGCGAACATATTCAATAGCCTCATCACGTCTGTCATAACAAAAGTCAATATCAAAGTCAGGCATGCTGACACGCTCGGGATTCAGAAATCTTTCAAAAAGAAGATCAAAACTAAGGGGATCTATATCTGTAATACCGATAAGATAGGCAACAAGGCTTCCCGCGCCGCTTCCTCTGCCGGGACCGACGGGTATGCCCTTTGACTTTGAATAGTGAACGAAGTCCCACACTATAAGGAAATACTGGCTGTAACCCATTTTTGCAATGACAGACAACTCATATTCAATTCTTTCCCTATATTCATCTTCCGAATGGCGGGTGTAGTTAATCAAAGCGCTATTTATCTTACTTTCAAGTCCCTTATAGGTAATACTTTTGAGATACTCCTCAGGAGACTGTCCGTCGGGACATTTATATGAGGGAAGATAGGTATGACCGAATTTGAAATCAAAGTTACATTTTTCTGCAATTATTACAGAATTCTGAATTGCTTCGGGATGAGATTTAAAAAGCTTTGACATTTCATCGGTGGACTTATAGTAAAACTCATCCGTCTCAAATCCTATGGGCTTACCGTCGCTTATAACGTTTCCTGTTTGTATGCACATAAGAATCGCCTGAGCTTCACTGTCCTCGCGCTTCAGATAGTGAACATCATTTGTGGCAACAAGGGGAATATCAAATTCCTCAGACATTTTATAAAGAGCCTCATTGACCAGTCCTTGATCCTCAAGTCCGTGGTCCTGCACCTCAAGATAAAAATCCTCTCCGAATATCTCCTTCATTTCAAGGGCATAATTTGCAGCGCCCTCATAATCTCCCGCAACTATCCTTTTCGGAATATATCCTCCAAGGCATGCAGAAAGGGCAACAAGACCTTCGGAATGCTTTCTGAGAAGATCCATATCGATCCTTGGCTTTACATAAAAGCCATTGGAAAATGCCTCAGAAACCATATAAATGAGATTTCTGTAGCCTGTATCGTTTTTACAAAGAAGAACCAAATGGCAGGAATGTCCGTCCTGAGTCTGGCTCTTATCAAATCGGGACCCATTGGCAACATAAACCTCGCAACCGATAATCGGCTTTATTCCCTCTTTTATACACGCCTTGTAAAAGGCAACGGCGCCATACATAACACCGTGATCGGTGAGAGCGCAGGCTGTATGGCCCGCCTCCTTCACCGCCTTCGGTATATCGGAAATGCGGCAGGCGCCGTCAAGAAGACTGTATTCACTGTGAAGATGAAGATGTACAAAGTCTGCCATCGCCGCACTCCTTTCAATTATTCTTTGATTTTTATATCTTCGTAGAAATCTACGATCTTATCAAGTCTGTGTTTTACTCCCGATTTTGAAATGGGAGGATTATGTAAAAGTCCAAGATCCGCCATAGAAGCCTGAGTATTCTCATATCTAAGCATAGCAGTTTCCCGCAGATCGGCAGGAAGACGGATGATAGCCCCGCTTTCGATCATTTCTCCGATGATCTCAATATGCTTTCCCGCAGCAGTCAGAGTCTTTTTAATATTTGCCATATCGCAGTTCATTTGTCTGTTTGCATTCCCCCTCACCTCTCTTACGATCTTTGAGTTCATAAGATCAAATGCAAGGCGGTTTGCACCGATTACCGCAAAAAAATCCTCTATCTGTTCGCTGTCCTTACTGTAGAGCAGAAAACGATTCTTTCTCTTAGCACTTTTCATAACTATACCGTTATCCGAAAGGATATCGGCTATTGCATCTCTTTCCTCTTCGGTTTTCAAAGAAAACTCAAGGTGATAAGACTTTTCGGGATTAGTCACGCTTCCGAAGCTTATAAACAATCCCTTCAAAAACTGCGAAAAGCAAGAAGCACATTTAAAATGGTTTGGCGATGATGTGATTATATGCAATCTTTCCTCGAAACTATCGTTTTCGCAGAGCAAAAGCATATCGGAAAACATTCTCGCACAGCATTTTTTTCTTTTTTCAGTGCTCTCAAGAAGAGCAGCCTTTGCTGTTTTGGAATATGATTCTGTCATTTCACTCTGATAACTTCACACTCAAGCATAACCCCGCGGGCGCTGTATACTGTTTTCTGTATATGCTCAATAAGGCTGAGAACATCATCTGCAGTTGCCCCGCCGCGATTGATTATAAAGCCTGCATGCTTTTCGGAGACCTGAGCTCCGCCGATAGTATATCCCTTGAGCCCCTGCTCCTCTATAAGCTGTCCCGCAAAGTATCCCTCGGGACGCTTAAAAACGCTTCCGGCAGAAGGATATTCCAAGGGCTGCTTATCTCTTCTTCTTCCCATATAGTCATCCATTTTTGCACGGATCTCTTCTACTTCACCGGGGATAAGCTGAAAATCAGCAGAAAGGATAACTCTTTCGGGATTCTTCTTATATATACTTGTTCTGTAGCCAAACTCGTGGTCTGCACCGTCGGTATAAACTATGTGACCGCTTTCAGGATCAAAGGCAGAGCTGCCGAGAAGGCAATCGGAAACCTGACCGCCGTACGCGCCTGCATTCATAAATACAGCACCGCCCACAGCACCGGGAATACCGTATGCAAACTCAAGTCCGGAAAGTCCCGCATCCCGTGCAAGTGCCGCAATATGAGTAAAGGAAGCACCGCACTGAGCGCTGAGAATATTTCCCTCGATCTTTACCTCAGTAAGTTTTTCAGTAGATATGATAACGCCCCTGAAACCCTCATCGGCAAAAAGAACATTACTGCCTCTGCCTATGATATAAGTAGAAAGACCCAGTTCATGTGCAAAGGAATATACTTCCTTCAAGCTGTCAGCGCTTTCGGGAGTTACAAAGATATCAGCAGGTCCTCCGATTCGGAAAGACGTATGACGGCTCATAGGCTCATCCCTATGAAAAGGGATATCTGCATCTGTCAGGAACTTTATATAATTCTTATACATATTGCCGACCTTTCTGCCTTATCCGAGAATAGAATAAAGCTCTGTTAATTTACCTATACGGTATGTAGGAAGATCGCTCTCACCGTCAGAAATCCATACAGAATCGATTCCCGCGGCAACAGCTCCTGTAATATCGGAAGAAAGAGAATCTCCTATAACGAGATATTTTGATTTATCGCTATCACCAATATATTTTAAAATCTTTTCAAAAACCACAGGTGACGGCTTTTCACATCCCATTTCCTGGGAAATAAATGTGTATCTGATATAAGGCAAAAGATCTGTTCTGGAAAGTCTTGATCTCTGCACATCTGTGATACCGTTAGTCACGATATAGCAGTCATACTTTTCGGACAAAGTCTTGATGACTTCTGTAGCGTGATCAATAAGCTGTCCCTGGCAGGAAAGCTTATCTGTATAAATATCGGCAGTACGGTTCCCATATTTTTCACCGTCTATGCCAAACTCAGAATAAAGCTTCGAAAAACGTTCAACACGAAGCCTGTCTCTTGTTGTTTCGCCACGCTCAAGCTTTTTCCATTCAATATCGTTGATAATATGATAACGGCGATGTATCTCCTCCGTAAAGCCCAGAGGGGAGAGGCTGAGAGTCTCTCTCAGCGCCTCTTCCTCTGCTTTATCAAAATCAAGCAGTGTATTATCTGCATCAAATAAAAGATACTTATACATTAACCCTTGATAAATCTGTGGAAGGTCTTCTTACCCTTCTTGA
>JAZTXZ010000095.1:0-4992 GCA_045636685.1 Candidatus Avispirillum sp.
AGACGCAACATTTTGCTGTAAATATCGTTTCAGTTCGCGGGTCGCCGAGGACGTCGACCCCTACGGTGTACACATAAGCGCACCGATAAACCCGAATTTGAAGGGGAGTTCGCGTGCAGACGGGCGAGTTTTCAGAATCAAAGAAACATATCTTTCAAAATCCCCCTTTTCGATTGACAAAACCTCAGTATTAAGTTATTATATTTTTATGGATATAAATATATTTGATGATAGAAAAAACAACAGCTATACGGTATCCGTTATTGCAGAAAGCCCTGTAATGAAGGAGCTTATCATGGCATTAGTATCGCCCTTTGCCACAGTTTCGGACAAAAATCCCGATCTGACGGTGGTATACACGGAAAATGTGCCGAAAGAAACAGACGGATGCTGTATTTTTATAGGTGAAAAACCTCGCAGCCTGACAGACCGCCAGGTCTTTCTTAGTCGCCCTCTCGACATTCGGGAATTTATCTCAACTCTTCGCGAGATGCTTGAAAATCAAATGACCTTTGAGGAAAGCGCCTGGGGCGCGGACTCTGTCCGCAGAGCGGCAACACTTGGAGAAAAAGAGATCATTCTGACGAAAAGAGAATTCGAGCTTTATCTTTTTCTTCTTTCCCATATTGACGAATGCGTCAGCAGAGAAGAGATAGAGAATTCTCTCTGGCATGGGAAATGCGAGGGAAACTGCTGTGACGTATATATCTGTTATCTCAGAAAAAAGCTTGAAAGTATCTCGTCTCCCGGAGTGCTGATTTCCGTCAGGGGACAGGGTTATATGCTGAAAAAACCGTAATCTATTGAAAAGGGAAAATATATGAGAGAAGTTATTTTATGTAAATACGGAGAGATAATCCTCAAGGGCTCAAACAAGGGCTCCTTTGAGGCAATGCTTTTGAAAGAGCTGAAAAGACGCGCAAAATATGTTGGCGGATTTGATATCCGCTATGCTCAGTCTACAGTTTATATTGAGCCTCGTGATGAGTTTGCCGATATAGACGAGATGTATGAGCAGGCAAAAAAGGTGTTCGGATTTGCCTCTATCACCAGAGCCGCAGTTTGCGAAAAGACTATGGAGGCTATCTGCGAAACAGCAAGAGAATATCTTCCCGAAAAGCTTCAGGGCTATAAGACATTCCGCTGTGAAGCTAAGAGAAGCGACAAAAAATTCCCTCTCGAAAGCCCCGAGATCGCAGCCCAGGTGGGCGGCGTTATCCTTGAGGCTATGGGCGGCAGCATCAAGGTAAAGCTTAAGAATGCAGACATCACAGTTCGTATCGAGGTCCGCGATAAGGCAGCTTACGTTCATGCAGGTCAGGAAGCAGGCGCCGGCGGTATTCCCCTCGGATGCGGAGGCCGCGGTCTTCTCCTCCTTTCCGGCGGTATCGACAGCCCCGTTGCAGGATATATGATGGCAAAGCGCGGTCTTTTCATCGATGCTCTCCATTTTGAGTCCTTCCCCTATACAAGTGAGCGCGCCCGTGAAAAAGTGCTCACTCTCGCAAAAGAGCTTTGCGAATACTGCGGACATATCAGAGTAAACATTATTTCTCTGACAGAAATCCAGGAAGCTCTCCGCGATAACTGTAACGAGGAATATTTCACTCTCCTTCTCCGCCGTTGCATGATGGAGCTTTCAAACCGCGTTGCCGCTGAAGGACAGTATCAGTGCCTCATTACCGGAGAAAGTCTCGGTCAGGTGGCAAGCCAGACTATGGGAGCCCTGGCAGTAACTGACTGTGTTGCAGACATACCTGTTCTTCGTCCCTGCATCGGTCTTGATAAGGAAGAGATCGTTGTTCGTTCCCGCGAGATCGGAACATTTGATACATCGGTTCTCCCCTATGAGGACTGCTGTACCGTATTCACCCCCAGACACCCTAAAACAAGACCTGAGATCGAAAAGGTCATTGCAGAGGAAGAAAAGTTCGACAGAGAAGCTCTTATAGAAAAAGCATGGGAAAGCCGATATTCTGTTACGGTAAGACAGTTTGACAGCGAGTTCAGATATGAGTACAGAAATAATGAGGCTTAAGGAAGCACGCCTTGCCCTTAAAGGCTCGGCAAGGTGCGTAGTTTATAACGATAAAGGGCTTTTTACATCGGAAGAAAGGGGCATACGCCCCATGATCCTCTGGCTTGAGGAGGACTGCGAATTTCTCAGAGGTGCATCCGTTGCCGACAAGGTAGTTGGCCGTGCCGCCGCTATGATAATGGTATATGCGGGAGTAAGGGAAGTATATGCCTCCGTTATATCAAACGGAGCTATTGAAGTTCTCAGAGATGCGGGAATTGCAGTTTCCTATTCCATGACCGCAATCGCCATCTCCAACCGCCGCGGCGACGGGATCTGCCCAATGGAAAGACTGGTTGCCCCCATCGGCGAACCCGAAAAGGCATACAATACACTCAGAGAAAAAGTTTTATTTGAAAATTAATTTTATAGGAGATAAATTATGTTCACCAACGACAACCACAAGATCGTGTACGACCGCGGACAGGGCGAAGACAAGAACTGGATACTCGGTGAGGACCAGCTTTCCGTTCAGCGCCTTGCAAAGTGCGAATCCATCATGTGCCAGGGTAACGGCTACTTCTGTATGAGAGGCGGTCTTTTCGAGGCTCCCTCCGAGGACGTTGGCCCCGTTACTATGATCGCAGGTACCTTCAACCATCACGAGGGCGACGAATGTATGATGCTTATCAATTCTGCAAACCCTCTCTCCGTTAAGGCTGTTATTAACGGTGAGAAGATTGGCTACGATAACATCGACTACACAACCCACACCCGTAATTTCAATCTCCGTAACGGTCTTCTTGAAAGAAAGACTGAGTGGACAGGTAAGGACGGAGCAAAGTATCTCTGTACAGAAAAGCGCATCGTTTCCCTCAAGGACCGTCATCTTGCAGCTCAGAAGGTAACGATCACAGCTATGAGCGACGATTGCGAGATCACACTTTCCGCAGGTATTAACGGAAAGGACGAGCTTATCCGTATCAATCAGCACCTCGTTCCCGTAACAAGCGAGGCCTTTGGCGGTATCGTTGCCGTTAACACACGTACAAGCCAGTCCAATATCCGTATTGCAACAGTTGCAAGCCTTAAGTTTTCAAAGTGCTCCGGAGAGGAAAAGACAGAGCTCTCCGATATTACATATACAAAGGACGACCTTTGTGCATACGGCTCTGTAACAGTTAACCTCAAGAAGGGCGAGAGCATTACCGTTAGTAAGAAGATCGCTTTGTTTACAAGCCGCGATCAGGGCAGAGATTCTCTTACATCCGACGCACTCTTCAGCCTTGCATATGAAAAGGTAAGAAGCGAGAGAGAGCGCTGCATCTGCACTATCGTTAAGGAAAGTGAAGAGGAGTGGATCGAGCGCATCTGGAATAACCGCGACGTTATTATCGAGGGCGCTGACTGCGACCAGCTTGCACTTCGCTTTGCTATCTATCACCTCACAGCAATGTCCCCCGTTCACGATAACAGAATGAACATCGCAGCAAAGGGTCTCTCCGGCCCCGGATACTACGGACATACCTTCTGGGATACAGAAATTTATATGCTCCCCTACTTCATCTTTGCTGCACCCAAGGAAGCAAGAAGCCTTCTTGAGTACCGCTACAACTGCCTCGATGCCTGCCGTGACCACGCTCACAACACAGGCTTCACAGGCGCCCGCTTCCCCTGGGAGGCTGCATGGATCACAGACGGAGAGGCTACTCCCGTTATCTATAACACAGGTGACTACGAGATCCATATTACAGCAGACGTAGCATTTGGCGTACATTATTATAATATGGTAACAGGCGATGAGGACTTCATGGAAAAGTGCGGCTACGAGCTTCTCTTCGAGTGCGCAAGCTTCTGGCCCTCCAGAGTTTCCTATAATGCTGAGAAGGATCAGTATGATATCCTCAACGTAATCGGCGCTAACGAGTATAAGGAAAACGTTGATAACAACGCCTTCACAAACTATATGGTTCATCAGAATATCCGCCTTGCAGTAGAGTATGCGGATATGCTCAGAAAGGACAAGCCCGAAACATACAAGCGCCTTAACGAGATCTGTGATATTGACGGCGCATACGATAAGTGGACTCTCATTCTTGAGAAGCTCTACCTCCCCACAGAGAACGAGGACGGCATCATTCCCGAGGACGAGACATTCCTTTCTCTCCCCAAGGTAACCCGTGACGGAATCTCCGCATCTCTTGATCCCACTATCCGCGAGAGAATCAACGAGCTTGGCGGCTTCCTTAAGGTAATGATCGGCAAGCAGGCAGACGTTGTTGCTCTTCTTTATATGATGGAGGACCTCTTCAAGCCTGAAACAAAGGTTAAGAACTTCTATTTCTATGAGGAGTGCTGCATCCACGATTCCAGCCTTTCTCTCTCCACCTTCTCCGCACTGGCTTCTGACCTCGGCGAAAAGAAGATGGCATACGATCTCTTCGAGAGAGCAACCATGATCGATATGGGTAACGTAATGTGGTCCTCTAACGAGGGTATGCACGCAGCATCTCTCGGCGGTATCTGGCAGTGCGCAGTTCTCGGATTCGGTGGCGTTCGCCGCTACGGTTCAGAGCTTCGTATCGATCCTAACCTTCCCGATGCATGGAACTCTGTTTCCTTCGCAATCAAGTGGCACGGCCAGCGCCTCGAGATCTACGCAGATCACGAGGAGTTCTCCGTTGTGAACGTAACAGGCACAGCAGACGTTCAGTTCCTCCATAAGGGCAACCTCTGCTCCGTTGGCGAAGGAATTACAATTAAGCTTTGATAATTTGCAAGGGGCTTTTTTGTAAAAAAGCCCCCTGCACTTCAAAAAAGGATAAACAAGTTTAAAGTTTTACTCGATTTTTTTCAAAAAATCGCAGGTTTTTAGGGCAGCGCCCTAAATCGACCTCCGCAGAGGACGAAACACCTTTTGCCGCACAACAGGGGTGAAGGGGGTGTAACCCCCTCTCGCACTCCGCAGAGTGCGA
>JAZTXZ010000096.1:0-10095 GCA_045636685.1 Candidatus Avispirillum sp.
AAGTTCATCGGCAAGCTTTGGAACATGAAGGAAATTGATGTTTACTACCTGCGTAAGGAAAACAACATCTACCCTGTGTTCAAGATGGTGGATACCTGCCATACCAATGCCTATATTCCTTACTTCTATTCTTCTTACACCGGCGAGAATACTTCTCGTTTGACTGACAGAAAGAAGATCATCGTTCTGGGTGCAGGTCCCATCCGTATCGGTCAGGGTGTTGAGTTTGACTACTCCACCGTTCATGCGGTTATGACCATTAAGAATGCCGGTTACGAGGCTATTATCATTAACAATAACCCCGAGACCGTTTCCACCGACTATACCACTGCTGATAAGCTGTACTTTGAGCCTTTGACTCCCGAAGATGTTATGAACATCGTAGAGTTCGAGAAACCCGAGGGTGTTATCGCTTCTCTGGGTGGCCAGACTGCTATTAATCTGGCTCAGCCCTTGCACGATCGCGGTGTGAAGATCATCGGTACCGACTGTGCTGCTATTGATCGCGCTGAGGATCGTAATGCCTTTGAAAATCTGCTGAATGAGCTGAATATCCCCCGTGCAAAGGGCAAAGCTGTTACCAAGATGGAAGACGGTATCGCTGCTGCTGCTGAGATCGGCTATCCTGTTCTGGTTCGTCCTTCCTTCGTATTGGGCGGTCGTGCAATGCAGATCGTTGCAAACGAGGAGCAGCTCCGCCACTACCTCAGAACAGCCGTTGAGATCGATGAGGACAAGCCCGTTCTCGTTGACAAGTACATTCAGGGCCGTGAGGTTGAGATCGACGCTATCTGCGACGGACGCGACGTATTTATCCCCGGTATCATGGAGCTTGTTGAGCGTACAGGCGTACACTCCGGTGACTCCATCTCCGTATATCCTCCCTTCTCCATCTCCGATAAGGTTAAGGGCATCATCCTTCAGTATGCTAAGAAGCTCGGTATGGGCATCGGCATCGTAGGCCTCTTCAACATTCAGTTCATCGTTGATGACAACGACGACGTTTATATCATCGAGGTTAACCCCCGTTCCTCAAGAACAGTTCCCTTCCTTTCCAAGGCAACAGGCTACTCCCTTGCAGACATCGCAACCGAGGTTATCATGGGCAAGAGCCTTAAGGAGCAGGGCATCTTCGATATCTACCCCAAGGAAAAGGACCGCTGGTACGTTAAGGTTCCCGTATTCTCCTTCAATAAGATCCGCGGACTTGACGCTTACCTCTCTCCCGAAATGAAGTCCACAGGTGAGGCTATCGGCTACGACGATAAGCTCAACCGTGCACTCTATAAGGCTCTTCAGGCTGCTGGTATGCATCTCCAGAACTACGGTACCGTATTTGCAACAATCGCTGACAAGGACAAGGAAGAGGCTCTTCCCCTTATCAGAAGATTCTACAAGCTCGGCTTCAATATCGAGGCTACTGAGGGTACTGCAAAGTTCCTCAAGGAAAACGGTATCCGTACTCATGCTCTCGCAAAGATCAGCGACGGCAGCGAGGAGATCCCCGAGGCAATTCGTCAGGGTCATATCGCATACGTTATCAACACCCGTGACATCGGCTCTCAGGGCAGCGCAAACGACGGCTACGAGATCCGCCGCTACGCTATTGAGAACAACGTGACAATGTTCACCTCTCTTGATACAGTTAAGGTTCTCCTTGACGTTCTTGAGGAAACAACACTTACAATCTCCACCATCGATGCATAATTGCACCGCGCGAAAATACGAGACACCATATCGTAAAAACACTTTTCGCGCTCGCATTGTGCCACGGCACAATGCCGAAGAAAGATGAAAATTCTAAATGAAACAGAGCTTTTTTGAAATTATAGAAAACCGTCCCCTTACAGACAGCGTAATGCTTATGCGTCTCAAGGGTGACACATCCGATATTACCGGCCCCGGACAGTTCGTCAACGTCAAGCTTGACGGACTGTTCCTGAGACGCCCTATCTCCGTTTGCGACTGTCAGGGCGATATCCTCACCCTTATCTACAAGGTAGTAGGCAAGGGCACCGAGGTTATGAAGGGAATGACAGGCGGAAGTCTTGATATTCTCACAGGTCTCGGCAATGGCTACGATATGACAAAATCCGGCGACTCCGTTCTCGTTATCGGTGGCGGTGTTGGCGTCCCCCCCATGTATATGCTTGCCCGTCTCCTCAGAGAGCAGGGTAAGAAGGTAACAGCTATCCTCGGCTTTAACACAAAGTCTGAGATCTTCTACGAGGAAGAATTCAAGGCTCTCGGCTGCGAAACTCTCGTTTGCACAGCTGACGGCTCTTACGGCACAAAGGGATTCGTTACAGATGCTATGAAGGGTCTTTCCTATGACTACTTCTACACCTGCGGTCCCGAGCCTATGCTCAAGGCAGTTTACAATGCAACAGAGGTTTCAGGTCAGTTCAGCTTCGAGGAGCGCATGGGCTGCGGCTTCGGCGCTTGCATGGGCTGCTCCTGCAAGACTCTTTACGGCAACAAGCGTATCTGCAAGGAAGGTCCTGTCCTTGAGAAGGAGGAGATCATATGGGAAAAGTAAACACTAAGGTAAATCTTCTCGGTATCGAGCTTGATAACCCCATTATCCCCGCAAGCGGAACCTTTGGCTACGGCTATGAGTTTGCAGAGCTTTACGATATCAATATTCTCGGCACGTTCTCCTTCAAGGGAACAACAAAGGATCCCCGCTTCGGCAACCCCACACCCAGAATCGCTGAGTGCCCTGCAGGCATGATCAATGCAGTAGGTCTCCAAAACCCTGGTGTTGAAAAGGTTGTTACAGAGGAGCTTCCCCGCCTCGCAAAGTGCTTTAACAAAAAGGTTATGGCAAACGTTGGCGGCTTCTCCGTTGAGGAATACGTTTATACCGCAAAGAAGCTTGATGCTTGCGAGCAGGTAGGCTGGCTTGAAGTAAACATCAGCTGTCCCAACGTTCACGGCGGTGGCGTTAACTTCGGCTCTTACCCCGAGAGCGCTGCTGAGATCATCGCAGCAGTAAAGAAGGAAACAACAAAGCCCGTTATCGCAAAGCTTTCTCCCAACGTTACAGACATCGTTGCAATTGCAAAGGCAGTTGAGGCAGCAGGCGCTGACGGTATCAGCCTTATCAATACTCTTCTCGGTATGAGAATAAACCTTAACAACCGCAAGCCTATTATCGCAAACAAGATGGGCGGCTTCTCCGGAAGCGCTATCCTTCCCGTTGCGGTAAGAATGGTATATCAGGTTGCAAACGCAGTTTCCATTCCCGTTATCGGTATGGGCGGCGTTACAACAGCGGAGGACGTTCTCGAGCTTATGATGGCAGGTGCAACAGCAGTTGAAGTGGGTGCGGCAAATCTTGTTGACCCCTTTGCATCCCGCGACATCGTTCTCGATCTTCCCCGCGTTATGGAAAAATACAGAATTGAAAATCTTACAGACATTATAGGAGTGTGCAAATAATGGGTAGAGACGTTATTATCGCTTGTGACTTCGCAAGCGCAGAGCAGACATTTAATTTTCTCGATAAATTCACAGGCAGAAAGCCCTTCGTAAAGATCGGTATGGAGCTCTTCTATGCAGAAGGCCCCGCAATCGTTAAGGAGATCAAGGCACGCGGCAACAAGATCTTCCTCGATCTCAAGCTTCACGATATCCCCAACACAGTTAAGAAGTCCATGGCTGTTCTTTCCGGCCTTGACGTTGATATGACAAACCTCCACGCTGCAGGTACAAAGAGAATGATGGAGGGCGCTCTCGAGGGTCTTACACGTCCCGACGGCACACGTCCCCTTCTCATCGCTGTAACTCAGCTCACATCCACAGACCAGGAGACAATGGAGGCTGACCTTCTCATTAAGGGGCCCATCGACAAGGTAGTTATGCACTACGCTTCCAACGCAAAGGATGCAGGTCTTGACGGCGTTGTTTGCTCTCCCCTTGAGGCTGGCAAGGTTCACGACACATGCGGCAAGGACTTCCTCACAGTAACTCCCGGCGTTCGCTTTGCTGACGGCGACATCGGCGACCAGAAGAGAGTTATGACTCCCGCTGAGGCTAAGAAGATCGGTTCCGACTACATCGTAGTAGGCCGTCCCATCACAGCAGCTGAGGACCCCGTAGCAGCTTACGAGCGCTGCGTGGCAGAATTCTGCGACTGAGTCGCATAATTCTGCAATGATATCCACGCTTCGCGTGGGTGATATCCGCAGAGCGGATGAAATATTTGCTTCGCAAATGTGAAATATTCCCTTCGGGAATGTGAAGGTACATTTCCGCTTTTGGCGGAAATGGATTTTGATCGAAATATAAGGAGTGTTTAAAATGGAATCTTACAAGAGAGAATTTATACAGTTTTTTCAGAGCGCAAAGGTTCTGAAGTTTGGTGACTTTACTGCTAAGAGCGGCAGAAAGATCCCCTACTTCATCAATGCAGGTGAGATCAAGACAGGCGATCAGATCTCCAAGCTCGGCGAGTTCTACGCAAAGGCTTACCTCGACAAGGTAGGCAACAAGAAGTGCGTTCTTTACGGACCTGCTTACAAGGGCATTTCCATTGCAGTTGCAACAAGCGTAGGTCTTGCAAAGCAGGGTCTTGACGTTCCCTTCTTCTTCAACCGTAAGGAAGTTAAGGACCACGGTGAGGGCGGCGTATTCGTAGGCTATAAGCCCACAGCCGGCGAAGAGATCGTTATCACAGAGGACGTTATCACTGCAGGAACAGCTATCCGCGAGTCTATGGAGATCCTCTCCGTTCTCGAGGGTGTTAAGGTAGCAGCTACATTCGTAATGGTTGACCGTAAGGAAAAGGGCCAGACAGAGAAGAGCGCTATGGCTGAGATCACAGATCAGTTCGGCTTCCCCGTATACTCCGTTGTTGACGTTTACGACATCATCGAGTACCTCGAAGAGGACGAAGCTAACCGCGAAAACGTTGAGCGCATCAAGAACTATCTCGCTGTAAACGGCGCAAAGGCATAAATTAAAGCAAAGGAAGTATCATTATGAGAAGCCTTATTGATATCCTCGATTTTACAACCGAGGAAGTAAACGAGCTTATCGAGGTTGCAAAAGATATTATCGCAAACCCCGACAAGTACTGCGAAAAGTGCAAGAGAAAAAAGCTTGCGACACTCTTCTTCGAGCCCTCCACCCGTACCCGCCTTTCCTTTGAGGCGGCTATGCTTGAGCTTGGCGGAAGCGTTATCGGATTCTCCGATGCAAACTCCTCATCATCATCAAAGGGCGAGAGCGTTGCAGATACCGCAAAGGTTGTAAGCTGCTATGCAGATATCATCGCAATGCGCCATCCCAAGGAGGGCGCTCCCCTTGTTGCGGCTATGAACGCTTCCATCCCTGTTATCAACGCAGGTGACGGCGGACACTGCCACCCCACACAGACACTTGCTGACCTTCTTACTATCAGCCGCCGTCTCGGCAGACTTGATAACTTCACAATCGGCTTCTGCGGCGACCTTAAGTTCGGCAGAACAGTACATTCTCTTATCAATGCTCTCTCCCGTCAGACAGGCATCCACGTTGTTCTCATCTCTCCCGATGAGCTCAAGCTCCCCTCCTACATCAAGAAGGACGTTCTCGAAAAGAACAATATGTCCTACGAACAGACAGAGAGCCTTGATGATGCTATGCCTAAGCTCGATATTCTCTACATGACAAGAGTTCAGAAGGAGCGCTTCTTCAACGAAGAAGACTACCTCCGTCTCAAGGACAGCTATATCCTCTCTCCCGATAAGATGGAGCTTGCAAAGAGCGATATGGCAGTTCTTCATCCCCTGCCCCGCGTAAACGAGATCAGCGTTGCCATCGACGCAGACCCCAGAGCGGCATACTTCGAGCAGGTTGCAAACGGTAAGTTTATGCGTATGGCACTTATTCTCAAGCTTCTCAGCGAAGCGGGAAAGATTTAAGGAGGACGCGAAAATGAAAATAGATGAGATCAAGAATGGTATCGTTATTGACCATATCCCCGCAGGCCGCGGCATGACTCTTTATGATCTTCTCGGCCTTTGCGATCTTGACTGCCCTATAGCTCTTATCAAAAACGCTCCCAGCGCAAAGATGGGCAAAAAGGATATTATCAAGATCGACGCGGATATCCCCGTAAGCTTCGATATCGTAGGCTATGTTGCCCCCTCCGTAACCATCAACATTATCAAGGACGGCGCAATCTGCGAGAAAAAGAGCGTTTCTCTCCCCGAAACACTCAAGAACGTTATCAAGTGCAAGAATCCCCGTTGCATTACAACAGTTGAGCAGGAGCTTGACCATATCTTCAAGCTCACCGACGTTGAAAAGGGCGTATACCGCTGCATCTACTGCGAAACAGCAGCTAAATAAAACCAAAAGCACCTGCGCTAATAAAAGCGCAGGTGCTTTTGGTTTTATTTAAACGCCGCTTCATCTGAAAAGAAGGCGGATATGCTCGGGTTCATCGGTGCAACTGTATGTAGGGAACTTTTTGAAAAAAGCTCCCTACAACCCTCAAAAACTTCAAAAAGGGATCAATATAAATTCGGGTTTATCGGTAAGTTTAATGGGTAGGGGATGGCGCCCTCGACATCCCACATATCTGCACACGAACCCAAACGAAATTTGATGCACAGACGAACGATTGCATTACACGATGTTGTAGGGGTCGACATAAGCGCACCGATAAACCCGAATTTGAATTTTATGTTTTATCATTTGTGAATATTGAAATATATTTATTGACAATAATTTCCTTGTGATATATAATAGGGGTTACTGTTTTAAAAAATCAAGAAAGGAAGGGCAAAGGCTTGAAGCTCTCACTTGTTGTTCCCTGCTACAATGAGCAAGATAACGTTCAGGAATTTTATCATTGCACAAAAGCTTGCTTTAAAGGAAAGCTTACAGATTACGAAATAATATTTGTTAACGACGGAAGCTCCGATAAGACCCTCGAAAAGCTGAAAACCCTTCTCGAGTATGACGAGCCCCCTATTCAGATAGTTTCCTTCAGCCGTAACTTCGGAAAGGAATCCGCTATCTACGCGGGTCTTGCCCATTCCAAAGGCGACACTGTTTGTATCATTGACGCAGACCTGCAGCAGCGCCCTGAAGAGGTTCTCCGCATGATGGAAATACTTGAGGCCGATTGCGAGCTCGACTGCGTTTGCGCTTTTCAGGAAAAGAGAAAGGAAAACAAGTTTATCTCCTTTATCAAATCCATGTTCTATAAGATCATAAACAAGGTCTCCGATGTGGACTTTGTCAACGGCGCTTCCGATTTCCGCCTTATGAAGCGCACTATGGTCAACGCGATCCTCTCCATGACTGAATATCACCGCTTTTCCAAGGGCATCTTCAGCTGGATCGGTTTCAATACCAAGTATATCCCCTACGAGGTATATGCCAGAAAGCACGGCGAAACCAAATGGAGTCTCCGTAAGCTCTTTAAATATGCCATGGGCGGCATAATCGCTTTCTCTACTGCTCCTCTTAAATTCGTTACTTTTGTTGGCTTTCTTTCCGCTTTCCTTTCTGTGGCATATATGATATTCGTCATATTCCAGAAGCTCTGCTTCGGTATTGATGTGCCCGGATATGCAACAATCATCGTCCTTCTCCTTCTTATGGGAGGACTTATCCTTTTCTGCCTCGGCATCATCGGAGAGTATCTTGCAAAGATGTATGTTCAGCTGAAAAACCGCCCCATATATGTGGAACGCGTTCATTTTGAAACAGGCAAGAAAAAAGACTGAACTTATGATATTATAAATTACTGACAAAGTCAAAAAACTTGGCTTTGTCAGTTTTTTATTCATATTTATTTATTTTTATTGACGAAAATTGCCAAAAATGATATAATTATATGATTTTGTGTGTATTTTGAGGTATGGAATGAAGCGTTTTACATCCCTAATACTTGTTCTTATAACAATTTTCCTTTCCTTCCCCATGCTGGCAACAAAAACCGATGCCGCTTTTACGGGGGAAGATAAAGTAACCATAGTTCTCGACCCCGGACACGGCGGTGCAAACGTGGGCACAAGCGCAAGAGGCGTTGGCGAAAAGACTTACACTATGAAGCTTGCCACCCTTATTTACAATAAGCTTATGGCCAACGGAAGTTTCAACGTTTATATGACGAGAAACGGCGACTACGACCTTGAGCTGTACCAGCGTGCTGAAGTTGCCAACAGCTATAATGCCGACCTTCTTATCAGCATCCATTTTGACGGAAACCCCGTTTCAAGTATGAACGGTGTTACCACATACACATCTGTTTTTGATGAATATGCCTCCGTCTCCCTTTCTCAGTCCATAGCCCAGAAGATCGCTTCCGCAACGGGACTCAAAAACAACGGTGTCAAGCGCCGTTCAGACAATCAAGGCTATTACTGGAACTCTGACAAGCAATGGGACTGCCAGGATCCCTCTCTCGGAGTCCTTTCCGATTACTACGGCATCCCCACCTGGGCGGCAAAATTCGGCATGAAATCCATCATCGTTGAGCACGGATTTTTCTCAAACGCCCACGATGTTAATATCCTCTTCGCCGACGGTACTCTCGAAAAAATGGCTCAGGCCGAGGCTGATGCAATCATCTCATACTACACAAATCACACCCACAACTACTCCACAGTTATCTCAAGAGATTTCCCTTCAAACTGCGTTTATACAGGCAAGCAGAGCACCCGCTGTCTCACCTGCGGCCACAGAAAAAATATTACAAATCTTGCACCCGCAACAGATAACCACTACTGGATAACAAAATCATCTACCCCTGCCTCCTGCGGCACCGACGGTAAGGTAGTCCGCGAATGCCGTATCACTCAAAACCTCGTTGATAAAGGCTGGACCGGTGAAATACATACACAAACCACTATTACCCCTGCCCCCACAGACCACACCATGGCTCTTGCAAAGGAAGTTCCCGCCACACACACAGTGGACGGATACAAGACATGGAAATGCAAGACCTGCTCATACTCCTTCAAGGACATTCTGAAGGCTGAAGGACATACCTATGAATTTGTAGGCTATACGGCGCCCAGCTGTGAAAAGAGCGGCGGTAATACTTACAAATGCACAGTCTGTTCCTCAAGCTATACAGACAAAGAGCCTGCCTTGGGACACAGCTTTTCCGTTATCGACAAAAAAGAGCCCACGTGTATCCAAAAAGGCTCAACTCTAAAACGATGCTCCGTCTGCTCTCACGAAGAAACAGATTATACCGATCCTCTCGGCCACTCCTTGCCCGAAGGCGGAATACTCGAGCCCACCTGCACTGATGACGGATATGAAAAAGGAAACTGCATCAGATGCAGTGAAAAAATAGACAATGTTCTCCCCAAAAACGGTCATACACTGACTGTCACAAAGGAAGAGATTGCAACCTGCGAGAAAAAGGGCATAAAGGAATTCGCTTGTTCCAAATGTGATTACACAGAAAAAGAGATAACCGAACCTGCAGGCCACAGCTTCACTGAAGAAATCATCGAAAAAGCGACCTGCGAAAAAGCAGGCAAAGCTATCCTTACATGCTCCGTCTGTTCCTATACAAAAGAAGAAAAAACAGAAAAAACAGGACATGAAAAAAGCAAAAATGCTACCGTAAAAGAAGAAGCCACACTTTTTAAAGACGGTATTGCAGAATATCCCTGTAAAAACAACTGCAACAAAGTGTTTACAGAAAGCATTCCGAAAACTCTCACAAGGAAAGCTGAAATAATTGCCCTTGCCGTTTCGGCTATTATCATCTCCGCAGCCTTTGCGCTGATACTTATTCTTATTATAAAGAAGAGTAAAAAGGATGAAAGCATGGCCATCCCCGTCGCTGAAGAGTCCCCCGAAAAAGAGGACATCGAAATAAAAGAGGAAGAAGCCATAAAAGAAGAAAGCCAAGCCGACGCTGAGGTTAAAGCTGAATAAAGCAAAAAGAGGCTGCCGAAAACAGCCTCTTTTTGTTTTCACACTTGTATGACCCGCTTTTTTCTGAAACAATTCTACTCTTTCCGATAAAAACGATGCCGGAATATAAATTTCATTTCAAATTCGGGTTTAACGGGGGAGTTACAAACTAGAGTTTGAAGGGCAAAAGATCAGACTCCGAGCCTCCCCTTCTCG
>JAZTXZ010000097.1:0-25445 GCA_045636685.1 Candidatus Avispirillum sp.
AGCCATCCTGCGGAAATGCTCATATTTAATAGCTTTATGAATATCTCACTCATTTTCTCTCACCCTCATACTCCTCCACCATGCGGCGAAGGGCTTCGATCTCATCGGCTGAAAGGGACTTTCTTTTTGTAAACGCGGCAAGGAAAGCAGGAAGGGATCCCTGAAACTCTTCCTCAACAAACCTTTCGCTTCTCAAGGAATAAAATTCCTCCCTTGAAATAAGGCTCGTTACAGTGCCGCCCTCGTTTTTGAAAATGCCCTTTTCACAAAGGCGTTTAAGAACTGTATAAGTAGTTGTTTTTTTCCATTGCAGCGCTGAATCGCTTGCTTTTACCAATTCTGTTGTGGAAACGGGTTCATTCTCCCAGATAATTTCTGCAAAACGGGACTCAACTGCTCCCATCTGTATATCCTTCATATCGCGCCTCCTTTGTTCTACACCTTGTAGACCATCTTTATTCTACACCGTGTAGACCGATTTGTCAAGAGGGTGGTGTGGTTTTTTAATTCGGATTTATGGGGGATGTATCAAACTAAAATTTGATAGGCGAAAGCGGCAATCTGCACCAAAGCCTCCCTCCAAGAGGGAGGGGGACCACAGCGGAGTTCCCCTAAAGTGAGCTTGCGAACTTTTTGGGAGCCTCGCGTAGTGGTGGAAGGAGTATGCGTGAACGAACAGAGCGCAGTTGCAATAATGCGAGAAAGTACTGTACGTGCCGAATACTCCTTCCGTCATTTGCATCGGGATTTTACAAAAACTCGCAAGCTCGCTTTCAAATCCCGTTACAAATGCCACCTCCCTCTCGGAGGGAGGCTTACTAAGTTCACCTTCAACTCTCCGATAACCCCGAATTTAATGTTGAATGTTACACTTCAGCCAAGGCTGAAAGGATTCCGTAATTATTCACTATTTTTCTTTTCCCTCTTTATTTTTTACATTCTGTATGCTATAATAATATGAATAATTATTTTGACAAAGAGGTATCGTTATGTGCGGATTTGTTGGATTTACAGGTAATATCGTCAACCGTGCGGAAGTTCTCCGCAAGATGGCTGACAGGATCATACACCGTGGCCCCGATATGGAGGGTTACCACATTTCAGGCGAGGGTGAGAGCGACTCCATTGCTCTCGGTTTCCGCCGTCTTTCCATAATCGACCTTGCAGACGGCGCTCAGCCTATGTACAATGAGGATGGTACTGTTGTTTCCGTTTTCAACGGTGAGATCTACAACTTTATGGAGATCCGCCACGAGCTTATCGCAAAAGGCCACGTTTTCAAGACCCGTTGCGACTCTGAGGTCATCATTCACGGCTATGAGGAATATGGCACAGCCCTCGCTTCAAAGCTTCGCGGTATGTTTGCCTTTGCCGTATGGGATACAAAGACAAATTCCCTTTACGGTGCACGCGACTACTTCGGTATCAAGCCCTATTACTATACAAAAACTCCCTCCGGTCTTGTTTTCGGTTCTGAGATCAAGAGCTTTCTTGAGCATCCCGATTTCAAGCGCGAGGTAAATCCCGAGGCCCTTCGTCCTTATCTCACATTCCAGTACAGCGCAATGGAAGAGACCTTCTTCAAGGGCACCTTCAAGCTGCCCGCCGCTCACTGGTTTACATACTGTAACGGAGAGATGCACGTTGAGCGTTACTGGGACGTTGACTTTACAAAGAAAACTACTCTCTCCTTTGATGAAAGCGCTGAGGAGATCGACCGCAGAGTTCGCGAGTCTGTTGCGGCTCACCGTATCAGCGACGTTGAAGTTGGCGCTTTCCTTTCCGGCGGTGTTGACTCCAGCTATATCACAGCTTGTCTTATGCCTGATGACACCTTCTCTGTTGGCTTTGAAAGTACAGACGGCACAGCTCGCTTTGACGAGACCACAGAAGCCGCAGAGCTTTCAAAAAAGCTTGGCATCAACAACTACTGCGATATGCTGACTAAGGAGCGTTGCCTTGAGGCATTTGCAGATATCCAGTATCATATGGATGAGCCTCAGTCCAACCCCTCCTCCGTTCCTCTCTACTTCCTCGCACGTCTTGCAAAGGAGCACGTTACTGTTGTTCTTTCCGGCGAGGGTGCAGACGAGATCTACGGCGGATACGAGTGGTATGACGAGACCTCCTCCATGAGAAAATACAAGAAGCTCCCCGGATTTATCCGCCGCGGCGCTTCAAATATGGCCCAGCACCTTCCTTACTTCAAGGGCCATGACTTTATTATCAAGGGAAGCGGCCGTCCCGAGGATTGGTTCATCGGTCAGGCCCTTGTATTTGATGAAAAAGAAGCTTACGATATTCTTAACCCCAAATACAGAGTTGGTCCCACAGCACGTGAGGTTGCAGCTCCTATTTACGACAGAGCTAAAGACCTTTCCGAGCTTGAGAAAAAGCAGTATCTCGACCTTAACCTCTGGCTCCCCGGAGATATTCTCCTGAAAGCAGATAAGATGAGTATGGCGCACTCCCTTGAGCTTCGAGTTCCTTATCTCGACCGTTTCGTAATGGAAGAGGCTGCCACATACCCCGCATCCTACAAGATCGCAAATGACACTAAGGCTGTGCTTCGTCATGCCTCAAACAAGACCCTTCCCAATGAATGGGCAAACAGAAAAAAGAAGGGCTTCCCCGTGCCTATCGTTCAGTGGCTCCAGGATCCCTCCTTTGCCGCTAAGGTAAGAGCAGCTTTCGAGTCTGATGTTGCGGCTGAATATTTCGATCAGGAAAAACTTATCGGTCTTCTGAATGATGTTCCCCACCACCGCCGCAAGATCTGGACAGCCTACACATTCCTTGTATGGCACAGTCAGTTTATCGGTTAATTTCTGCAATTGTATAAAAAGGTGTTATTATGGCTAATGAAATAATTCCCGTATTTCTGGGCGCTGACCTTAACTGCTACAACTTTGCCCGCGCTTTTCATGAAGCTTACGGAGTAAAGTCCTACGCATTTGGCAGATATGAGATCTCCGCAACTAAATATTCCAAGATAATCAACTTTAAAATAGTTCCCGATATCGATAACGAGGACACTATGCTGAAGGAACTTTCTGCATTTGCAGAAGAACACAAAGGAGCTCGTCTCTACCTTTTCGGCTGTACTGACGACTATGCGGCAATGATCATCCGTAAAAAGGCAGATCTTCCTCAGTATATCGCTCCCTCTCCTTCTGCCGATCTTTACACATCTATTCAGAAGAAGGCTGAGTTCTACGAGGTTTGCGAAAAGTTCGGTATTCCCTATCCCGATACCGTTGTTCTCACAAGTGTTCCCGACGAATCTTCTGTAACTGCCGAAGCTCTCGGCTTTGAGTATCCCATCGTTCTCAAGCCCTCCTCAAGCGTAGACTATTGGAAATTCCCCTTCGACGGAATGAAAAAGGTGTATTTCGCAAAGGACCCTGCCGATACTGTTCGTATCGCAAAGGAGATCTACGCAGCAGGATATCCCGACAAACTTATTCTTCAGAAGGTAGTTCCCGGAGGCGACTCTCATATGAGAGTTCTCACAGCTTTCTCCGATGAAAACGGTAAGGTCCGCGCTATGTGTCTCGGACATACAATGATCGAGGAGCATACACCCAAGGGGCTTGGTAACCACGCGGCAATCGTTACAGAGCCTGTTAAAAATTATGCTTTCGCCGAGAATATAAAGAATATGCTTGAAGCCCTCCACTACACAGGTTTTTCAAACTTTGATATCAAGTATACCGGTGAGGGAGATGACTTCAGAGTATTTGAGATCAACCTGAGACAGGGCCGAAGCAATTTCTACGTAACGTCCTGCGGTATGAATATTGCCCGTCTTGCCGTTGAAAAATGGAATGACGGCGGTAACGACTGCGTTCTCAATGAAAACACCCACTTCTGGCACTTCGTTCCTGCAAGCGTTGCCTTTGAATATACAGAGGACAAGGAGCTTGTTGAAACTGCAAAGAAGTTGAAAAAAGCAGGAAAGAGTACATCTTCCCTCTCATATAAGCATGATCTCAGCTTCAATCCCCTCCGCAGTGCCTGCGTATTCGTTATGAATAACAGACAAAAGAAGAAGTTTAAGATCTACTATCCTAAGAATAACTAATCTTTTATTTTGAAAGGAAGTGTCCAATATGAACACCGAAAGAAGACCGCTTCTTGGTATTCTCGGAGGTCTCGGACCTATGGCAAGTGCATATTTTTATGAGCTTATAACTGCTCATACCAAAGCAGAACGCGACCAGGATCATATTGACATTATCCTCTCCTCCCGCGCATCTACCCCTGACCGTACCGCGTTTATCACGGGAAAGAGCGATGACAGCCCTCTGCCATATATGGTTGAAGATGCTGAGCGCCTTGAAGTATACGGCGCCAGCGTTATCGTTATTCCCTGCAATACTGCTCATTACTTCGTTGAAGAGGTAAGAGCTCATGTTAAAGTTCCTGTGCCCAGTATCATTGAAGAAACAAGCGAGCATATAAGACGTGCAGGATATAAAAAAGCAGGAATTATGGCTACGGCGGGAACTGTTAAAAGCGGTTCTTATCAGGAGCAGCTCGAAAAGCGAGGCCTTCTTTGGGAAATTCCTGATAATATTCATCAGCAGTATCTCCACCAGCTTATCTATGATGACGTTAAAAGCGGCAGAGAACCTGATATCGAAAAATTCTATAAAATAGTAAAACATCTGACTGACAAGGGCTGCGATAAGCTTATTCTCGGTTGCACCGAGCTTTCGCTTATAAACCGAGCAGTCGGTGGCGACCCCATATTCACCGATTCTCTTGAAGTACTTGCACATACTGCAATAAAAGCATGCGGCAGCGAGACCTGCGGCTTTTCTAAAGACTTTGAATAACGGACAAATTATGAAACTTAATGACATTATTAAGAATATCCCCCACGAGGGAAGCAGCGATATTGAGATAGAGAAAATTGAATATAATTCTCTTAAATCAAGATCAGGTGATCTTTTCGTATGTCTGCCCGGTGCCAAGCGAGACGGACACGATTTTGCTCCCCGCGCTTATGAAAACGGCACAAGAGCTTTCCTTGTTGAAAGAAAGTTGGATCTCCCCGACAACTGCGTACAGATCATAGCTCCCGACACACGAGCTGCCCTTGCAGTTATCGCCGCAGACTTTTACGGACGACCTGCTGACAAGCTGCATATTATAGGAATCACCGGAACTAAGGGAAAGACAACCACTTCCCTCCTTGTTGCCGCGATCCTCAATGCCGCAGGAAAAAACTGCGCATATATCGGCTCAAACGGTGTTATCATCAACGGAAAGCACCTTGAAACTGTTAACACTACTCCTGAAAGTCTTCAGCTTCACCACTTTTTTTCAATGATGGTAAACGAGGGAGTGCAATATGCGGTTCTCGAGGTATCCTCTCAGGCACTTGTTCATAACAGAGTTGACGGTGTTCCTTTTGAGGTAACTGCCTTTACAAACCTTTATCCCGACCACATCAGCGATGTTGAACACGCAAATATGGATGAATACAGAGATGCCAAAAAGCTTCTCTTTGACCGTTCCGATGCAAAATGCGTGGTATATAATGCAGACGATCCAGTTTCAGAATATATGGTAAGCGGACACAGTGGAAAAACCTTCTCCTTCTCACTTTTTGAAGGGGCAGATCTTGTTGCAAGCGAACCTAAACTTTACAGAAACGATACCTCTCTCGGTATATCTTTTGACTGCACTCAGAACGGAGTGACTCTCCCCGTTTATCTTATGACCCCCGGAACTTTCAGCGTTTATAACGGACTTTGCGCTATTGCTATCTGTGAACAGTTCGGTATCAGCCGAGATTTCGCTGCAAGAGTTCTGGAACGCACTCCCGTCCAAGGCAGATTCGAGATCGTTGAGGGAACCCCCGGTATTACCTTCGTTATCGATTACTCTCACAACGGCGTCAGCCTCACTAAGGCCCTTCAGACACTTCGTGAATACGAACCGGAGCGCATTATCTGCGTTTTCGGAAGTGTTGGCGGAAAATCGGAGTGCCGCAGAGAAGAGCTTGCAGAAGCGGCATCTAAATTTGCTGATTACTCTATAATCACATCGGACAACCCGGATTTCGAGGATCCCGATAAAATAATTGACGACATTGCTTACGCCATGGGAAACACTGATTATGAGTGTATAACAGACCGTGCAGAGGCTATTGAAAAAGCTGTGAGAATGGCAAAAGCAGGAGACATCATCCTCTTTGCAGGCAAGGGACACGAAGATTATCAGCTCGTTTGCGGTCAGAAGGTCCCCTTTTGCGAACGAGAAATCATTGAGAAAGCCTGTGCCCAGCTTATAGTAAAATGAGGTCAAATATTATGGGATTTGAAATAATTGATTTTCATACCCACCCTTTTCTCAGCTCTCTTACCAACATATGCAACCACCCCGATGTTTTCAATATGGATGCGGATTATACGCTAAGCCTTATGAAGGAGCTTGGAGTTTCCCGAATCTGCGGAAGCGTTGCATTTGTGGGAGAGTACGGCAACTCCTGGTGGGACAAGATAAAGCACAACAACGACGAGGCCTTGAAGCTCAAGGAGATATACGGCGATTTTTATATCCCCGGTTTTCACGTTCACCCCGATTACATTCGCGAATCTATGGAAGAAATTGAGCGAATGCACGCCATGGGTATCGATCTCATCGGCGAGCTCGTTCCCTATCTTGACGGCTGGGGCAGCTTTACAAATAAGAATTTTTATGAAATTCTTAAGCTTGCAGAGGAGTATGAGATGACACTCAGCCTCCACAGCGGCGACGTTCCCGAACAGGGTATGATCGCAGAGGCATTCCCCCGATTGAAGGTAGTGTCCGCCCATCCCGGTGAATACCACGATTTCATGCGCCACGTGGAATGGATGAACAAATGCGATAACTTCTTTCTTGATATCTCCGGATACGGCATTTTCCGTCACGGAATGCTGAGATCGGGCATCGACAAATGCGGTGTCGAGAAATTCATTTTCGGATCAGATTACCCCACCTGCAATCCTGCAATGTATATCGGTGCGGTTACTCTCGATCCCTCCATCACAGACTCCGAACGCGAAATGATCCTCGCAGGTAATGCAAAGAGAATTCTTGGAATATAAGAGTTATGCAAAGAACTTTGAAAATGAGTATGCCTGAATTGTACAAGGCAAAAAGCGGTGCATTGCACCGTAAGCGATATATCGCTTACCAATAAAATAAAAGGCACTAAAAATGAGCAAGTTCATTTTTAGTGCCTTTTATTTTATTGGCTTTTGCCTTTTTGTTTCTTTGTCTTTTTGAAGTTTCTTTGCTACTTTCTTTGAAAAGAAAGTAGCGTAACTCCCCCCAAAAAAATCTAAAACTATTGCTAAACAAAATGGCTACAGGAAAACCCATAGCCATTCTTTTTAAAGTTTTTTGCGGAGCTTTTTCACAAAAAAGCGCCCGTCCTCTCCCTTATTCCTTCTCAGGAATGTTTACGGAGATGCAAAGCTCTTCGAGGGCCTTGGGGTCTCCGGGAGCGGGACACTTGGACATAAGCTCGGATGCATTCTGAACCTTGGGGAATGCGATAACCTCGCGGATATCCTCAAGACCGAGAAGGAGAGTTACAAGTCTGTCAAGACCGAATGCAAGACCGCCGTGAGGAGGTACACCGTACTTGAATGCCTCAAGGAGATATCCGAACTTCTCGTTTGCAGTTTCAGCATCGATGCCGAGAGTCTCAAACATCTTTGTCTGGCGCTCTGTTGTATGGATTCTGATAGAACCGCCACCAAGCTCTGTACCGTTAAGAACGATATCGTATGCACGTGCACGAACGGAACCGGGATCGGTGTCGATCTTATCCATATCCTCTTCCATAGGCATTGTGAAGGGATGGTGCTTTGCATAGAAGCGGCCGTCCTCCTCGTCATACTCAAAGAGGGGGAATTCTGTTACCCAGAGGAAATTGAACTTAGACTTATCTATAAGTTCCATCTTCTTTGCAACATGGCAACGAAGAGCTCCGAGAGAATCGAATACTACGGAGTTCTTATCAGCAACAACGAGAAGGAGGTCGCCAACGTTGCATTCAGTTTTTGCAAGGATTGCTGCTACCTCGTCCTCTGTGAGGAACTTTGCAAAGGAAGAAGATGCGCCGCCCTCAGCATTCTTATACCAAGCAAGACCCTTTGCACCGTAAGTCTTAACAAACTCTACGAGAGCATCGATCTCTTTTCTTGCCATCTTAGCACCGCCGGGAACATTGATAGCGCGAACACTGCCGCCGTTTGCAACGCAGTTTGCGAATACGCCGAAGCCACAGTTTGCAACTACATCGGAAATATTGCAAAGCTCAAGACCGAATCTTGTATCGGGCTTATCGGAGCCGAAGCGCTCCATAGCCTCAGCATATGTCATTCTCTTGAAAGGAGTCTCAAGAGGAAGCTTCATAAAGTCATCAAAGATCTTCTTGATGAAGCCCTCGTTTACAGCGATGATATCCTCTTCATCTGCGAAGGACATTTCAAGGTCGATCTGAGTGAACTCAGGCTGACGGTCAGCACGAAGGTCCTCATCGCGGAAGCACTTTGCTATCTGGATATAACGGTCGAAGCCGGAATACATAAGAAGCTGCTTATAAAGCTGAGGAGACTGAGGAAGCGCATAGAAGCATCCGGGATGAACACGGCTGGGAACGATATAGTCACGAGCACCTTCGGGAGAGGGCTTGATGAGGATAGGAGTTTCGATATCGATAAAGCCGTTATCACGGTAATAGTTTCTTGCGATATTTGTGATCTCACTTCTTGCAAAGATGTTTCTCTGCATATCGGGACGGCGAAGGTCAAGATAACGGTGTGTAAGTCTTGTTTCGCTGTTTGTCTCGGAGTTCTCAACAATGGGGAAAGGAGGAGTGAGGGCCTGGGAAAGGACCTTAAACTCGTCTATTGCGATCTCGATCTCACCTGTGGGGAGATTGGGGTTTACTGCACCCTCACCGCGGGCACGAACTGTACCCTTAGCACAAAGAACATACTCACTTCTTGTTGTGAATGCCTTCTGGAAGATCTCGCGATCGGTGTTATCGTCAAATGCAAGCTGAACGATACCGGTTCTGTCGCGAAGGTCAATAAAGATAAGGCTTCCAAGGTCTCTCTGGCGCTGGCACCAACCGAGAACCGTTACTCTCTCGCCGATATTTTCAGCGGAAAGAGTTGCGCAATAATGAGTGCGCTTATCATTTCTTTCAAAAATTTCCATGTTTTTTTCCTTTTATATAAACTTTAATTTATACGTTGGTTATATTTTTTATTCTTTATGTAATTAAACAAAGAATTTTTCAAAGGCAACCATAAGATCATCGCAGACAAAATCTGCTCCTACCTCGTAAAGCTCCTTTTCGCTAAAAGAAGTAGTTACAGCAACTGCAAACATTCCCGCCGCCTTTGCCGCCTTCACTCCGGAAATAGCATCCTCGAAAACAAGGCAGGTTGACGGATCAGCTCCGCATTTTTCTGCGGCCGCCAGGAATATATCGGGAGCAGGCTTTTTCTTTTCAACGTCGCTTCCCGTGATTATTGCTTTGAAAACTGCAGTATCAACCCCAACGCAGTTTAGGTTTGTTTCAACCTTGAAAAGACCTGCGCTTGATGCTACGGCAATATCGTAGCCTGCTTGTTTGAGAGACTCAATGATCTTTCGGCTCCATGGAAGGACACAAAGCTCTGTCTTTGCATACTCAGCGTACAGCTTATAAGAAACATCAGTCATTTCAAGGCAATATGGTACTCCATGAGCCTCTGAAACGCCGCCTATGTAAAGGATATCACCCATTCCCGTATAGGGGACGAATTCTTCCCTTTCAGCCTTGACGCCCCACTGCAAAAGAGCTTCCTGACAGGCATGTTTGAACGCTTTCTCGGAATCTACCAGAACTCCGTCCATATCAAATATTGCAAGACTGAATTTTTTCAGCAAAATATCACTTCCTGTTTATTCAAATAATTATAACAAAGGTATCTGTTTTTTTCAATACCTTTAGATCATTTCAATTACTGTTCCACAACTACAGTGGTCAGCGCAGCAACTGTACCTTCAAATATCTCGCCGGTCATCATATCACATCCGCGGATATCTGTTTTGATATCCATGCCTGAAACATTTGAAATAACAGTTACCTTTCTTTCGCCTTTGGTTCTTTCATAAATTATATAGCCAACACCGCTGTCTACAACTCTAAAGGTGCCATCCTTAAATATTGGATCGCGGCGGAGAAGACCGAGCTTTTTATAATGACTAAGAAGCTCCTTATTCTCACGTCCCCAAGGATATGTCCTACGGCAGAAGGGATCTCTTCCGCCCTCAACACCTGCCTCATCTCCGTAATAAAGGCTGGGAACACCGTAGATCGTATACTGTATTGTAGACGCCGCTTTCAGGAATCTGATGCCTCTATATCTCTCATTATCCATCATCTGATGGGTTGCAAGTGATGCATTGGACATCATCTGATAGCTTCCGTCTCCGAGGACGGTGAGTATTCTGTCTGTATCGTGGGTGCCAAGTATGTTCATAAGGCTGTCGCTGCAGCACTTGGGATAAGAACTGTAAATATCTGTCAGCACGTCGGCAAACATTTTACCGTTTTTGGTTTTCATGAAGCTGATGCAGGCAGTTCTGAAGGGATAGTTCATAACGCTGTCAAGCTGGCGTCCTCTGAAATATCTTCTTCTCTTTCCGTAGGCGATCTTTTCGGCAGCATTTTCCCATACCTCACCGATAATTACAGCCTCAGGATCAGACGCCTTTACAGATGCGCGAAACTCATCAAGAAAGCTATCGGACAACTCATCGGCAACGTCAAGACGCCAGCCACCCGTCCCCCTCTTTACATATTTTGCGCCGATACCGTCTTTTCCTGTAAAATACCGTCTGCAACTTTCTTCCCTGTGGTTCAGTTTAGGAAGGATCTTTATTCCCCACCAGGAAAGATATTCATCCTCTCCCTTACCGAAATGGTACCAGCTTCTATAGGGAGAAAGGGGATTTTTATATGCTCCGTCGCTATCATAGCGGCGGTATTTATCAAAGTAAATGCTGTCATCTCCTGTATGGTTAAATACACCGTCAAGGATAACGCGCATGTTTCTCTTCTTCGCTTCGGAAATAAGCTTATCGAGAGCCTCTTCTCCGCCGAAAGAAGGATCGACCGACTGATAATCGCCGGTATCATATTTATGGTTAGAATATGCTTTGAATATGGGATTGAGATAAAGCACGGTCACGCCAAGGTCTGCAAGATGATCAAGTTTTTCGCAGATACCAAAGAGGTCTCCGCCGTAAAACAGATCGTTCTTTAAATCAGCTCCCGGTACGTGCGCGTACTGCGAAATAGGGGCATACCAGTCATCCTCATATTCTGCATCTTCTCTTCTTTGGGATCTTCCCGATGAGAAAAATCTATCAGGAAAGATCTGATACATAGTTCCGCCCTTAAACCATTCAGGCGTGGTAAAATCCTCCTCATATACGAGAAGGCGGAATCTGCTGCCCTCTCTGGGAAGCAGTTTATAGTCTACATTATTTGTAGAGGATGCAAAAAGTGTTTCCTTTCCTCTGAGGAAAAGAACTGTATACCAATATAAGCCCTCGCCAAAAAGCGAAAGGTCTACCTCGAGAGTGAAAACTCCGTCCCCCTTTGCTTCGAAGGGGAGATCACAGTCCCTCTCGCCGTCCTTTGCAATGCGAAGAACAACGTCACGAACACCGAAAACTCTCGGTGCAGTGGCCTTAAATGTTAATTTTTCGCACCGGGAAAACGCTCCGCGAAGCGAAGCGTTTTCCTTTCTGCAAAATTTTTCAAGTGTAATTTCGGCATTTGCCGTAAGTTCATTTGCGAGCTTTACAAGCATCTGTCTTCCCCGTAATAATTATTTCTTACCTGTCATTCTCTTGATATTCCAGATACGGTCTGCATATTCGCTTACTGCTCTGTCTGCTGCGAACTTGCCCGCTCCTGCAATATTCATAAGAGACTTTCTGTTCCATTCTGTGGGATCAGCTGCATACAGGTCGTTTACTTCCTTGTGCATCTTTCTATAAGACTCGAAATCTGCCATGCACATAAAGGGGTCATGAACAAGGAGATATTCAGAGATATGAGAGAAGGACTGACCGTTAAATCCCTGAGAGAAGCTATTGACAACTCTCTGAAGTCTTTCATTTCTGTTATAGTAGTCTGCGCTATGGTATCCCATGGAACGGATATTCTCAACCTCGGGAGCTGTGAGACCGAACATGAAGAGGTTGCCGTCGAGAGCTTCCTCTGACATCTCGATATTAGCACCGTCTGCTGTGCCGATGGTAAGAGCACCGTTTATCATAAGCTTCATACAGCCTGTACCGCTTGCCTCCTTACCTGCAAGAGAGATCTGCTGAGAGAGCTCTGCTGCGGGAACGAGCTTTTCTGCTGTTGTTACGTTATAATCCTCAAGGAATACAACGCGAAGCTTTTCTGCGATCTTGGGGTTCTTTGCAATATCCTCTCCGATATTCCAGATAAGACGGATGATCTCCTTTGCCATTCTATATCCGGGAGCAGCCTTTGCACCGAAGATGAATGTCTGAGGAAGAACGTCTGCATCGGGGTTATCCTTAAGCTGGAGATAAAGATCGATTATATTCATGGCATTGAGAAGCTGACGCTTATACTCATGAAGTCTCTTGATCTGAACATCGAAAACAGTTTCTGTATTAAGAAGAATACCTGTCTTCTCATAATAATGCTTTGCAAAGTTTTCCTTGTTCTCCTTCTTGATCTCAGCAAGGCGATCAAGAACAGCCTTATCATCCTTGAACTTGCGGAAGTTTGCAAGCTCTGTAGGATTCTTCTTATAGCCGTCACCGATGCACTCAGAAAGAAGGTCTGCAAGGCCGGGGTTAGAATATGTGAGCCAGCGACGGTGAGCGATACCGTTTGTTACGTTATCGAACTTATCGGGCCACATACGGTAGAAGTTACGGAATGTGATGTCCTTGAGGATTCCGGAGTGGATCTCAGATACACCGTTAATGTGGTGAGATCCAACGATTGCGAGGTTTGCCATTCTTACAACGCCGCCTGCGAGGATCGCCATCTCGGAGATTCTGTTCCAGTTACCGGGATATGCTTCCCAAACCTGCTTACAGAATCTCTCGTTAATTTCCTTAACGATCTGGTGGATTCTGGGAAGTCTGAGACGGAAGAGGTCCTCATTCCAAGTCTCGAGAGCCTCAGGAAGGACAGTATGGTTTGTATAGGATGTCATTCTGGAAACGATATCCCATGCCTTATCCCATGTGAGGCAGTATTCATCAAGAAGAATACGCATGAACTCGGGAACACAAAGTGCGGGATGAGTATCGTTGATATGAACGCATACCTTATCGGGCAGATTATCAACAGTTCCGTATACTGCCATATGATCGCGGATGATGCTCTGGCAGGATGCGGATACCATAAAATACTGCTGGGTAAGACGGAGGATCTTTCCATCATAATGGTTATCTGCAGGATAAAGAACCTTACAGATAATATCTGCATTTACGCTTGACTGAAGCGCTCTTGAATATTCGCCTTCTGCAAAAAGGTTCATATTAAAGTTATCGATATCCTTTGCCTTCCACAGTCTGAGAAGTGATACAGCATCACTGTCTCCGCCGCTCATCATCATATCATAGGGAACAGCCTCGATCTCTTCACAGTTATCATAGATGATCTCAAGTCTGCCGTTATTCCATTTTTCGCGGATATGACCGCCGAAGCGTACGCGGAAGGTACGGTCCGTTCTGGGAACGAGCCATACCTCACCGCCGGGAAGCCAGTTATCGGGCATTTCCACCTGAGTACCTTCAATGATCTTCTGCTTAAAAAGACCGTACTCATAACAGATGGAGAAGCCGGTTGCGGGATAATCAAGAGATGAGAGAGAATCCATATAACAAGCAGCGAGTCTTCCAAGACCGCCGTTGCCGAGGCCGGCGTCAGGCTCACACTCGTAAAGATCTGTAAGATCTATGCCAAGTTCCTTAAGTGCGTCGGTATACTCGCCTACCAGACAAAGATTATGGATATTTGTTTTAAGAGAGCGTCCTACAAGGAACTCCATACACATATAGTAAACTCTTTTTGCACCTTTGCGGTTTACTTCATGCTTAAATGCCTGTCTCTTCTCTGTCAGAATATCTCTGACTGTCATTGCACAAGCCTTATAAATCTGTTCCTTGGTAGCCTCTTCGGGAGAGCAACCGAAATAACGGGTGAGCTTTGTTTCAATGTTTGCTTTAACTTCTTTTGCGCCGGGTTTGTAATTCATGGGTGGTTATTCCTTTACTTTGGTTTAAATTCTTACTATATTACAGATTATCATAGAGCTCTGCATACTGGTCAGCAGATGCGCTCCATGAGAAATCTGTTTTCATTACTTTCTGCTGAAGCTTCTTCATAGCAGTGCTGTCAGCATAAACTGCGAGAGCTGCTTCGATTCTGTCATAGAGCTCATCAGCATTATAGTTTGCGAAGGTGAATCCGTTTCCGCGGATCTCGCCGTCGCAGATCCAGTAGCCCTTAACGGAGTCATAAAGGCCGCCTGTCTCACGGGTGATCGGAACTGCGCCGTAGCGGGAACAGATCATCTGAGAGAGGCCGCAGGGCTCACTCTTGGAGGGCATGATGAAGAAATCACTTGCCGCGTAGATTCTCTTGGAAAGTGCGCGGTCATACTTGATAAGGGCGCGTACCTTATCGGGATATTCGCGCTCAAGTGCGCGGAAGAATTCCTCATACTGGCAATCTCCCGTACCAAGAACAACAAGCTGACAATCGTGCTCTGCCATAAGCTTGAAGCCGATATCACGAACAAGATCTGTTCCCTTGTGAGCAACAAGACGGGAAATTATGGAAAACATGGGAATGCTCTCAGAAACGGGAAGACCAAGCTCCTCCTGAAGAGCAGTTTTACAAACTGTCTTTCCTTTGAGGCTTCTCCACATATAGTTCTTTGCAAGCTCCTTATCCTCATGGGGATTATAGTAGTTATAATCAATACCGTTCAGAATACCGGAAAGCTTGAAAGAAACACCGGAAAGAAGAGCCTCGAGTCCGTGTGCATATTCTGCACACTGGATCTCCTGAGCGTATCTGGGGCTTACTGTAGTAACTCTGTCAGCACCCTCGATAGCACCCTTCATAAGGTTCATACAGCCCTTCCACTCCATAAGAGAAACATGGGAATCATCGATACCGAAAACATCTCCGAGGATATACATATCGTACTGACCCTGATACTCTATATTATGGATAGTGAAAATAGTTTTAATGTAAGTATAGCCCCAAACATTTCTGAACTTGGTGTTAAGATAAACGACAGTAAGCGCGCTCTGCCAGTCGTTTGCATGGATAACATCAGGATAGAAACCTACATGGGGGAACATCTCAAGAACAGCAAGGCTGAAGAATGCAAATCTCTCGCCGTCATCATACTGACCGTAGAGACATCCGCGCTTGAAATAAAATTCGTTATCGATGAAGTAATAAGTTACGTTATCCTTAACAAGGGAAAAAACGCCGCAATACTGTTCACGCCAGCCAAGGTGAACCGAGAAGGTCGCCTCAAGCTTCATCTGGCTTCTCCAGTCATCGTTAACCGCATCATAAAGCGGAATAACTACGCGGACATCATAATCCTCGGGGAACTTTTCCTTGAGAGCTGCGGGAAGGCTTCCCATAACATCTCCAAGGCCGCCTGTAGCGGCGAAAGGCATACATTCGCTGCCTACGTAAAGAAGCTTCTTCATCAGATCATCTTTCCTTTAGCGATGTAGTAAGGAAGTGTTTCGCTACCGGAAAGAACTCTGTCATCGCGGATAACAACATTCTTATCTGCGATCACGCAGTTAAGAGTTACGTTTTCACCTGTGCAGGAATTCTGGAGCATAATGGAATTCTTTACTACAGTACCCTTCTTAACGTGAACGCCACGGAAGAGAATGGAGTTTTCAACAGTACCCTCGATTACGCAGCCGTCTGCAATAAGGGAGTTCTTAACTGTAGCACCTTCTGCATACTTGGTGGGAGGAGTATTACGAACCTTTGTATAAACAGGTCTGTCCTTTTCACCGAAGAGAGCAACACGTGTGCCTGTCTCGAGAAGCTCCATGCTTCTAGCAAAGTAGCTGGGAAGGCTGTCGATTGTTGCATAGTAGCCCTGATAATCGTAAGTGCAGAACTTAGCGGAAGGCATAGCGAAGGGGAGCGCCTGACGGTAGAATTCTGTATAACCGTGAGAAATAGCGTTGTCAATAAGGGAGATAAGGAATGTTCTTGTGAACACCATGATATTGGTGCTTACGTCGTACTCGCCGCACATAAGCTGAGTATACTCAGAGAAATCATTAATAGTGCCTTCAGCATCAGTACCAACGATAACCTTACCGATATTTTCCTTATCGCCGCCGCAAAGAGTGATCTTCTTTGTTACGAGTGTAAGGTCAGCTCCGCTTCTTTCATGCTGCTCGATAACAGCAGAAAGATCGATATTGCAAACAACGTCGCTATCGGAAAGAACGATAAGATCCTCATCGCAATGAGAGATATACTCGGTTACGCCCATGAGAGCCTCAAGGCGAGTTGTGTAGAGCTGGTTTGCACGGGGATTGTCATATGCTGTGATGAAGGGAGGAAGAATCATTACGCCGCCGCTTCTTCTTGCAAGGTCCCAGTCCTTACCTGTTCCGATATGGTCGATAAGGGAACGGTAGTTATTATGGGTAACGATGCCGACCTTATTGATGCCGGAGTTTACCATATTGGAAAGGGTGAAGTCAACAAGTCTGTATCTTCCGCCGAAAGGAAGAGACGCCATTGTGCGGCGAGCTGTCATTTCGGGGATGCATCTATCGTGAATATTGGAAAAAATCAATCCTGCTGCAGTCATTTATCTTACCCTCACTTTCTTACGTCGGGAATCATTTCTCCCGCGCCTACTGTCTGTCCGGCAGCGATCTCTTCGGAGTCACCGATAACGGCAACGCCTGCACTGTCGCCCTTTGCGCCACCGATAACGGCACCTGCGCCTACCTTAACATTTGTATCAAGGATAGAGTAGCTTACAGTTGCATTCTCTGCAACTACACATCCGCCCATAACAACGCTATCGCGAACTGTAGCGCCTTCCATAACTGTTACACCGGGGAAAAGAACGGAGTTTTCTACTGTACCGTAGATTTCGCAGCCCTCTGCAATGATAGAGTTAACAACCTTTGCGTTCTCGCCTACATACTGAGGAGCGAGAGTTTCGTGACGGGTGAAGATTCTCCACTTTTCGTCATCAAGATCGAACTCGGGCTTTTCGCCGAGAAGGTCCATATTTGCTTCCCAGAGAGAAGAAATAGTTCCAACGTCCTTCCAATAGCCCTCAAAGGGATAAGCTACCATATTCTCGCCGTTTGCAAGCATTGCGGGAATAATGTTCTTACCGAAGTCGTTAGAGGAATTGGGGTCAGCTGCATCGTTTGTAAGATACTCGCTGAGCTTAGACTTTGTAAAGATGTAGATACCCATGGAAGCCATTGTGGATTCGGGGTTCTTGGGCTTCTCCTCGAACTTATAGATCTTGGAGTCTTCGTCTACAGACATGATACCGAAACGGCTTGCCTCTTCGATCGGAACATCAAGAACTGCGATAGTACAGTCAGCGTTTCTCTTCTTATGGAACTTAAGCATCTTAGCGTAGTCCATCTTGTAGATATGGTCGCCGGAAAGGATGAGAACGTACTCTGCATCGTATCTGTCAATAAACTTAAGGTTCTGATAGATAGCATTTGCTGTACCCTTGTACCAGTCAGCAGCTTTTGCTCCCTGATAGGGGGGCAGGATCTTTACACCGCCGTATGTACGGTCAAGGTCCCAGGGGAGACCGTTACCAATATACTCGTTGAGGAGAAGGGGCTCGTACTGGGTGAGAACACCTACGGTATCGATGCCGGAATTGGTGCAGTTAGACAAGGGAAAGTCCACGATGCGGTATTTACCGCCAAAGGGAACTGCAGGCTTTGCAACCTTCTGAGTAAGTGCATAAAGACGGCTTCCCTGGCCGCCTGCGAGCAGCATAGCTACACACTCTTTTTTCTTGAACACTATGAGATCCTCCTGTATATAAATAATTTATTTAGTATATTTCAGAACCACCGCGCCGAGAGGCGGGAGGTCAACTGTCAATGTATAAGGGGTATTGGCGAATCTGGAAGGAACAGCTTCAACGGTTCCGTTTTCAACTCCGCTTCCTCCAAACTGAGTAGAGTCAGAGGAGATAAGCTCCTCCCATATACCGCTGTGTGTTACTCCCAGAGGATACTTGCATATCCTGTACGGAGTAAAGTTCAACGCTACGGTAATCTCACCGCCCTTTGAATCAAAGCGGCTGTAGGCAAAAACACCGCCCTGTGCTGAAGAAAGGAAAAATCCCTTCGGAACACAGTCAAGCTCCCAAAGTGCGGGAGTTTCAATATATATCTGACCAAGCTTTGCAAGATACAGCTGGAGAGCAGCATGCTGATCATAGTCAAGCAGGAACCATTGAACCTCGCCGAAGGGATCCCACTCATCAAACTGACCTATTTCGCTTCCCATAAAGCGCATCTTCTTACCCGGGCGGGTCATCATATATGTGAAGAACACACGGTTACCCGCAAATTTTTCATCGTAGTTACCCGGCATTTTCGCCATAAATGACTGTCTGCCTTCGGTTAAATCAGCCTGAGAAAGGGTCAGAACCGATGCCTCTCCGAATGCATGCTTAAGGGGAGCGGAAAGCTCCGATGTGTGTCTTGCTCTGTTGTTAAGCTCTATAGATGCATAAGCAAGAGTGTCTCTTGTGCAAACAGAGTCCCACTTGAAAGTGAATCCAAGTCCGTCCATTGCATTTGATGTAACAGCGCCTCTGCCTGAAAGATCATCTGTTATCATCATAACATCGGGATAATAATCATGCATTACGCCGTTGATGCGGCGGACAAGAGAAAGCGCCCCACGGTCTACAACACCGTGCTCATTATATAAAACAGAGCCAAGAGACTCAACTCTGATTCCGTCGATATGAAAAACATCCGCAAGAAATACGGCATTGGAAATGATAAATGACTGAACAACTCTTGAAGTAAGATCGAATCTGCCCGTGGGCCTATCATCATCTTTATCATTCTCAAAAGTACAGCCTTCAAATCCGAAAAGGCCGTGTTCCGCAAGGGAAAACTCATAAATATTCCAGTCAAGGATAACACCTATACCGGCTCTGTGCATGGAATCAACAAATTCCATGAAATCCCCCGGGGTTCCGTGCAGGCCCGAGATAGCATAGAAGCATGACTTCTTTCCCTCAACCTTCTCAAAAGGCTCTATTATCTCAATATGGGTATACCCCATCTGAAGGAGATAAGGCGCAAGACTATCTGCAAGCTCCGAATAGGAAAGAACTCCGCCATCGCTCCTTTTTTTCCATGAAGGCAGATGTATTTCGTAAATACTGACGGGACGATTGCGAATAGAATCTTTTTCAGAAATCTTCAGACGCGATTCCATCCACGCTCCGTCTCTCCAATCATAGCCGCAAAGAGGGAAAACACGTGAAGCACTTTCAGGCCAAACGCCTGACGAAACCGCAAAAGGGTCTGCCTTATAAAATTCCTTATCTTCTTTGATAAACTTAAATTTATAAAGATCTCCTTCTTTCAGCGAGTCCTCATCAACAAAGCCCTCCCAAAGGTCTGTTCCCTTTATACGGGTCATGGGAGATTCCTCGCTCCATCCGTTAAAAGATCCTACGATAAATGCTCTGTCAACGTCGGGCGCCCATGTTCTGAAAACATATCCGCCTACAGTACTGTGACAACCGAAATAACGGTATGCACGATATTCCGATCCTTCATTAAAGGTTTCTATATATTGGTTACCTCTCATCACAGTACCTCCGTCATATAATAATCTAAAGTAATTATACTCCCATCCCATCTTTTTTTCAATAGTAAATACACAATAATTCAATATATATTTATATATATATCTTCAAAAATGCAAAATATAGACGTAATTATACGAATATTTTTGTCACATCCGAATGCAATCCAACATTTTTGATTATCAAACACATTAAAACCAGATGTTCATCTTCCAAGGGTACAGATAAATCGGAGCTATTATTGCTTTTTAAAAACGAATAATAAAAAGCAAAAGGGCTGTTGCGCTTATGCAACAGCCCTTTTAGTTTTACTTTTTCATTATGTATATCAGCCGCCTGTTGCAAGTCTGATAAGGTGGTTTGCATCAAAGCTGTTGACCTTTCCGTCGCCGTCAATGTCTGCAGCCTTCTTCTGTGTATCATTGAGAGATACAACGCCTGCAAATACGCGCTTGAGCATATTTGTATCCTTTGCGTTTATCTTTCCGTCGCCGTCGATATCGCCTACTATATAGTCAGGCTCGGGTGCATGGTCGGGATCAACAGCTCCGCAGACTGTACAATAGCCTTCTTCAAAGCTGTGACCTGTAGCCTTTGTAACTTCGATATATTCATCGGAGCAGAAGATGCAGGTGTAAACGATTTTGCCGTCCTCTGTGCATGTGGGCTCTGTGCTTTCGGGAGCGGGAACATACTCGTGAACGCACTCGCCCTTTTCTGCAGCCTCTACTGCATTACCGAGAGCTTTTCTTGTTTCGTAATAAGAAGCATCATCTGTGGAATAGGTAGCAACGCCCTGAGTCATCTTATCGATAATTGCCGCAGATGCGTTCTCTCTGCGAGAGTCGAGCATTGTGAAGAGCTGATAATCCTCGATACCGTCGCGCATAGCCTCAAGACGAAGGCTTCCTACGGGAGTTGTAAGACCGTACTTCACACCGGGATAGATAAGAATGGACTCGCCGTGGCCGTCAGGATAGGAGCCGTCTGTAACGTTATAGCTGTAAGGATCAGAGCAGTCGCCGATCCAGAAGTTTGAAAAGTTATAAAGGAAGCCATCAACGCCATTGTCATACTGCTGCCAGAAAAGAAGTCTCTGAGCAACGCCGTCTGTCTGCATGTAGTAGTTGATGTAAGGCTCCTCAACGTCCCAGGAGATGAACCACCATACCTTGTTCCCTGCTTCCTTGTATTCTGCCATTCTTTCCTTGAAGGTGCCGTACTGCGCATTCCACTTTTCATCCTGCATAGCCTTGGCGCCGGGTGTGGAAAGCTCCCAATCCTCGGTATAAGCAAAAGGCTTTGAGCAAAGAACGTTTACAAAGTCATCGTAATAGTCGATCTGGTCGATAACGGTGCCGTCCTCAAGGGTATAATCAATGTCTGCAAAATATGTGCAGAGGAAGTTCATGGGAATGCTGCGATATGAAGGTTTAACCTTCTCAAAAATTGCCATTTCATTATCGTAAGCAGTCTTGAGAAGCTCAAGCTGGGAGGTTGTCAGGGGGTCGAGAACCTTCTTGTATTCTTTTATTTCACCTGCAAAATACAAAGCTTTATCAAAGCGATGAGCATATTCCTCTTTTCCGTAGAGAGTCATCAAAAGACGAAGTCTCTGCGAATAGTCGATCTTTACATCACTGTTATAGGTCTGTATCTGGAAAGAAGTCACTCTGGGGTTATCAATATACCCTACTGCCGCACTTTCATGTATCTCATAGGGCAGGAAATATGATGATACTCTGTTTTCAAGGAGGTAATCATAATAAATCTTATATCTTTCCTGAGATGTGAGTCCGTCCGTTTTGCAAACAGCATCAAGATAATGGTGGGAAAGATTTATGCTTGTTGCACAGGCAGTCTCCTCGGAGAGGGCAAAATCCCAAACGTATACGAATATCTTTGTGGTCTTGACTGCTCTGCCTTCACCGTCTGTCACTGTAAGATCAGATGAATACCATCCGGAGGCAGAATCCTCTTCGGAAGTTATCTTAACGATAAAAGCCTGACTTTTACCTTTGCTGAGAGAAAAAGCGCCGTATGCACTGAGAGGAGGGATAGCATCGGGGATCATACCGTAGTTATCACAGTCATGATAATACTCAATAAATATCTCTGCATCGAGAGTATCTCCGTTTTCGTTTTCAAATCCTGAAAGTGAAGCCGAAAGATTCTCACGAACGCCATCTGCCGTCAGAACAAACTGTGCATTTTCGATCTCGTTCTTTGCCATGTACACAGAAAAAGATTCCATTCCCGTATTATCCACATCATCGGGAGATATTTTTTCGCTGGCATAATCAAACCAAAGAGATATACCGCTGTCCTCGTATTCAGCATCAACATGGGTATAGCTTTCGGAAGGGTCAGCGCCGGTTGCATCAACGCTGAAAAAAGCAACTGATGACAGTACCATTATCAGCGCAATTACCATTGAAATAATTCTTTTCATAAGGCTCTCCTTAATATAATCTTTATGTTTAAATTATATAAAATCCGCGACTGCTTGTCAACAGAATCAATAATAATTACCAAACAAAAGAAAAGATACTGTAACAAGTCAGTTCTCCGGCTTTATATGTGTATGATATTGGCAAATAGAGTTAAACTAAAAATCCGGCCCCAAGGTGCATATCACCTTTAAATTGGGAGAAAGTCTGCCGATGTCTGAAACACAAAGGGGCTGACGCAACCGCATCAGCCCCTATTAATTTTTTCATCTTATTTCAACAAAAAACAGTATTCCTTTGCATCAAAGGGATCAAGGACAGAATCCTTTTTCAGATAAAGGGGATGATGGGGATGACCCTTTGCCTTACTTCTTTTTCCTGCAGTGTACCATTTCGTACCGTATTTTTCTCCTATCTCGATCATATCGAGAACGCAGTCACGAAGATAATCTCTCTTTTCAATTATTGTTCCCCACGCCGCCCATACAGCAGGAGAACCCTCAGAAAGTGATAATATGTACTCAAAAGCCTTCATGTTTTCACGGTGCATATGGACATTGAACTCTTTTTCCATGTCATCCGGGTCCGTTGCCCTTTGAGCATACACATTAAACATGATAAAACTGTCATACCCGTTGGCAAGAGCTATTCTTTCGGCGCTTTTTAATGTGTTGTCTAAGTTATCGGGCTCCGCCGTTGAAGGATTGATCCCGATACAGATAAGCGGCTTTTTTCCGCGAGTGCCTAAAATGTAACGGTACTCGGAATAAAAGTCAGGAACGTAGAGCCAGCGGGCTCTGTCGTACTTTTCCTCCTCTGAGGGAACGAGGGCATCCTCGAAGGAAAGCACTTCAATTTCTACAGTTGCAGAACTTGGAATATGCATTACAAAAGCACCTCCAAAAGCTCTTTTGCGCTGTTTACTACCACTTCAGCACCTGCCGCTCTCAGCTGCTCTTCAGAACGGAATCCCCAGGAGACAAAAACACCGTCAAGGCCTGCATTTTTTGCAGTTTCAACGTCTACTTCAGAGTCTCCCACGTATACGGGATGCTTACAACCAAGCTTTTCCATTGCAAGAAAAACAGTATCGGGACAGGGCTTTCTGTTGATCCCTTCAAGCTCACCCACAGCAACTTCTATAAGGCCTTCAAAATATCCTTTTACAAGCATCTGCACCGCAATATCTACTTTGTTGGATACAACAGCCGCAGGAATCTCCTTTTCTTTGAGCATAGAAAGCAGCTCCGGTATACCCTCGTAGGGGCCTGTTTTATCTGCACTGTGATCCTTATAATGATTTTTGAAAGTATCAAGAACAGCATCGACAGTTTCACCGTCTGCCTCTTCTCCAACGGATTTTTTTATAAGATTCTTTATTCCGGTTCCCACAAATGAGCGAACCTCATCGAGAGTTCTCTCAGGAAAATCATGGAGGCGAAGAGCAAAATTCACACTGTCGCAAAGGTCCTCCAATGTATCAAGAAGGGTTCCGTCAAGATCGAATATCACACTATCGTATTTCATACAAACTCCTTACCAAAATTCTTGACACTCTCACAACCTTCGGTTATACTAAGAAAAAAAGGAGAGTGCTTATGCGGGATATTGAAAGAGATAAATACTTTATGCAGGCAGCCATTGAAGAAGCAAAAAAATGCGCTCTTCTTGATGAGGTGCCCGTAGGTGCAGTTGTTGTACGGGATAATAAAATAATCTCAGCCGCAGGAAATGGCAGAGAAACACACAAGGATGCAACTTATCACTCGGAAACTGAAGCTATACGCCTTGCCTGCCGCACACTCGGCGGCTGGAGACTTGTCGGCTGCGAGCTTTTTGTCACTCTTGAGCCCTGCCTTATGTGTGCAGGAGCGATAATCAACGCAAGAGTGCCTGAGGTGATAATAGGCGCGCGAGACCCGAAAGCAGGAGCCTTCGGAAGCCTCACCGACCTCAACGCCCTCCCCGTAAACCATCACCCCAAGATAACCTTTGGAGTTATGGAAGAGGAATGCTCAGAGCTACTCCGAAAGTTCTTTCGTGAAAAGCGTGAACGTGGCATCCGTTGGAAAAAGTAAAAAAAATTAGTTAGCTTTCCGCCCGCGAAGATAAAGACAGCAACAACCTAAGTTTAACTGCTTCGCTCAGTGCTCGCATGCGAGCACCCGAAGATGACTTAGGGCTGTCAGAAGGCGGAAAGCTTTTTTATTCAAATGATTTTCTCCCAAAGGAGAAAATCCACCGAAACATTTTGCAACGCAAAATATATCACATTTGCCTTTGGCAAATATTTCATCTGCGAAGCGGATTTCACCCATCGCTTGCGATGGATTTCACTGCGGCTTTCTGCCGCAACGCTCCGCCGCCGCCATAACAGCCAGGCGAGCACTTTCATATGTGAGTCCGCCCTGCATGAATGCAATATAGGGCGCTCTCATGGGGCCGTCTGCGGAATGCTCCATCGTGGAGCCGCCAACAAATGCTCCTGCCGCCATAACAACCTGATCATCATATCCGGGCATCTCCCAGGGCTCGGGAGAAACGAATGCATCAACAGGAGATGCAGACTGGATTCCACGGCAGAACTCAACAAGCCCTTCAGGAGTTTCAAGCTTAACTGTCTGAATAATATCGTGGCGCGCTTCAAAGGGAGCGGGATTAACATCATAGCCGAGCTCGTTGAAAATATAAGCCGCGAGATGAGCAGTCTTAAGTGCCTCTGCTGTTGTGTGGGGAGCATAGAAAAGTCCGCGGAGAAGATTTCTGTTCTGACCGAGAGATGCACCAACCTCAAGACCTACACCGGGACAGGTGAGACGGTAGCCCGCAAGGTCAACAGCCTTCTGTGTACCCACAAGATAGCCGCCAACGTCAGCAAGTCCGCCGCCGGGATTCTTGATAAGAGAGCCGATCATAAGATCAACACCGTGGGCGCAAGGCTCAGTCTTCTCTGTAAATTCGCCGTAGCAGTTGTCGAGCACCACAAAATGCTCGTTTTCAAGACGAGCATGTGTAAACTCAGCCGCCTCGGCGA
>JAZTXZ010000098.1:0-15395 GCA_045636685.1 Candidatus Avispirillum sp.
TGTTGTCTTCCTAAGACCGCTTGGCCTCCGACTTCCTCTTTTGAAGACGGTGCCGCTGTTCAGAGGATCATGGAGGCGGCATACTTGTCCTGTGAAAGCGGTATGCGAGTCGAGATAAAATGATTAAAAAAACAATAGTCATCGGTCTTTGCGGCAGGAGCGGTAGCGGTAAAGGATATGTTTGCGGCGTGTTTTCGCGCTTTGGTATTCCTTCCATTGACACTGATAAGGTATACAGAGATCTTTTGAATGATAAAAACTGTGGCTGCCTTGCTGAGATAGTCCTGCGTTTTGGTGAAGAAGTACTTGATGATGATAAGAGTCTTGACCGTCGCGCTCTTGCAAAAATAGTATTTGACGAAAACAATGTAAATGCTCTAAGTGAATTGAATGCTATAACCCATAAATACATATTGGAGAAGACACAGCTTCTTTTGGAAAAAGCCGGAGAAGATGGCGTAAAGGCGATCATAATAGATGCTCCGGTTCTTTTTGAAAGCGGATTCGATAAGCTTTGCGATATGGTTTTGTGTGTATCAGCACCGGACAGTGTTTGCATTGAGCGCATCTGCAGCCGTGATAACAGGAGTGAAAAAGAGGCGCAAAGCAGATTGAATAATCAGAAAAAAGACAGCGAACTCAAAAGTATATGCGATTTCTGTATCGTTAATGACGGTGAAGCTGATGTGGAAAATCAGGTTTTGAGATTTATGGAAAAATATATTTCGGGAGATAGCTATGGTACGAAATAAAGCGATCATGCGAAGTATTGTAATAATTACGATACTCCTTTTGTCAATACTTTGCGGACTTTTGTTTCAGGTAATATGGAACGCAATAGACCGTGTCAATTATCCTAAAGAGTACAGCGATTTCGTTGATATATATGCTTATGAATACGGTGTTCCCGAGTATGTTGTTTATTCGGTCATAAAGGTTGAAAGCGATTTTAAATCAGGCGCAGTTTCCGAAGTCGGTGCTATCGGACTTATGCAGCTTATGCCGGAGACCTTTGTTTGGCTGACCAGTGAAAACGGCGAAAATCTTAACAGTGCCACGATGTATGACCCGGAAACCAATATCAAATACGGAACATACTATCTTTCAAAGCTGTATCTCCAGTTTGGCACATGGGATGAGGTGTATGCAGCCTATAATGCAGGACCCACAAAGGTTGAGGAATGGCTTTCTGATGAAAAGTATTCCGAAAACGGAAAAACTCTTGACAAAATCCCCTATAAGGAAACAGAAAAATACGTCAAGAAACTGAACAAAGCAAATGAAATCTATAAAAAATTATATTATGAGGACTAAGAAAGGAAACAAACGTCATGTCTGAGAAAACAAAAGCACAGCTTCTTGCAGAGGAGCTCTTTTACAAGAAAAAGTCTGCATTTGAAACAATGAGCGAGGAGGATAAGGCAGCGGCATACAAGTATGCTGATGAATATTCCGAGTACCTCTATAACTCCAAGACCGAGCGCGAGGCAGTAGCAACATCCATCAATATCCTCAAGGATGCAGGCTACGTAGAGTACACTCTTGGCGACGCCCTCACAGTTGGCGGTAAGTACTACCTTAACTGCCGCAACAAGGCACTTTTCGCTTTCAGAGTAGGTACAGATAACATCGATAACGGTGTTCGCATCTGTGCAGCACATATCGACTCTCCCCGTCTTGACCTCAAGCCCAATCCCCTTTATGAGGACAACGGCTTCGGCTACCTCAAGACTCACTACTACGGCGGTATCCGCAAGTATCAGTGGCCCACAATCCCCCTTGCACTTCACGGTGTTGTAACAAAGAAGGGCGGCGAGACAATCGAGGTTAACATCGGTGAGGATGCGGGCGATCCCGTATTCATGATCACAGACCTTCTCCCCCACCTTGGTCGCGAGCAGTCCAAGACTCCCCTCGGTCAGGCATTCGGCGGCGAGATCCTCAATATGGTTATCGGCTGTGTTCCTTATATGGAGGACGGCAAGGTAGCAGAGGGCGAGGCTATCAAGCTCAACCTTATGAGAATGCTCAATGAGAAGTACGGAATCGTAGAGGCTGACTTCCTCACAGCAGAGCTTTGCGCAGTTCCCGCAGGTAAGCCTATGGATATCGGTCTTGACAGATGCCTCATGGGCGCATACGGTCACGACGATAAGGTTTGTGCATATCCCGCACTCACAGCTATGCTCAATAACCCCACAGACAAGAACACAGTTATCTGCGTTCTCGCTGATAAGGAAGAGACAGGCAGCGACGGCGTTTCCGGTATGCAGTGCACACTTCTTGCAGAGCTTGTTGATGAGATCGCAAAGGCTCTCGGCGGTAACGGCAACCTTTGCCGCAGCCGTTCCATGTGCCTCTCTGCAGACGTTAACGCAGGCTTTGACCCCAGCTACGTTGAGGTATTTGAGAAGAGAAATGCAGCTATCGTTAACTGCGGCGTAGTAATGACTAAGTACACAGGCGGCGGCGGAAAGTATTCCACAAACGACGCTGGCAGCGAGTTCATCGCTAAGATGCGCGATATCTTCGACGCAGACAACGTTCTCTGGCAGACAGCTGAGATGGGTAAGATCGACATCGGCGGCGGCGGAACAGTTGCAAAGTACGTTGCAAACCACAACATCGATACAGTAGACCTCGGTGTTCCCGTTCTTTCCATGCACGCTCCCATCGAGATCATTTCCAAGCTCGACCTTTACGAAACATATAAGGCGTTCCTTGCTTTCTGTAAATAACGCCTTAGCGCGATATTTCTGAAAAAGAGGAAAATAAATGCTGAACAAACTTAAAGAAGTTAAAGAAAGATATCTTGAGATAGAGAGACAGATCTCTCTTCCCGAAACAGTTTCCGATAACGCCCTTTATAAGAAGCTTATGAAGGACTATAAGGATCTCACACCCGTTATGGAGAAGTACGGAGAGTATGAAAAAATGCTTTCCGACCTCCAAGGGGCGGCAGAGCTTATGGAGATGGAAACAGATCCCGAAATGAAGGAAATGGCAGCAGAGGAGTATTACTCTATAAAGGACGCGCTCCCCGCTGTTGAGGAGGAGCTCAAGATACTTCTTCTTCCCAAGGACCCTAACGACGATAAAAACGTAGTTGTTGAGATTCGTGCAGGTGCGGGCGGTGATGAGGCAGCTCTCTTTGCGGGAGTGCTTTACCGTATGTACTGCATGTATGCTGAAAGCCATCGCTATAAAACTGAGCTTATGTCCTGTAATGAAACAGGTCTTGGTGGATTCAAGGAAGTGACCTTTACCGTTTCCGGTGAAGGAGCATATTCCAGACTTAAGTATGAGTCCGGAGTTCACAGAGTTCAGAGAGTTCCCGAAACGGAATCCTCCGGCAGAATCCATACCTCAACTGCAACTGTTGCCGTGCTTCCAGAGGCAGAGGACGTTGAGGTTGAGCTTAATATGGGCGACTGCGAGATCGAAACCTGTAAATCAAGCGGAGCAGGCGGTCAGCATATCAATAAGACCGAGTCTGCTATCAGAATCCTCCATAAGCCTACAGGTATTATCGTAGAGTGCCAGGATGAGCGAAGCCAGCATAAGAACAAGGATAAGGCACTTAAGATCCTTCGCGCCAAGCTTTACGATATGAAAATGCGCGAACAGGCTGATAAGATTGCAGGCGAAAGAAAAATGCAGGTAGGTACGGGAGACCGAAGCGAGCGTATCCGTACTTACAATTTCCCCCAGGGAAGAATATCAGATCATAGAATACAGCTAACACTTTATACACTGGATGCATTTGTTAACGGAGAGATCGATGGCGTCATTGATGCTCTTGCAACAGCAGATGCGGCAGAAAGACTGAAGGGAGAAGTGTAAATTGAAAACAGAATATATCCTCCTTTCAGAGAGCACAGATGAAGTTTTCGAGAGGGCAGGAAAGGTAATCAGAGAGGGCGGCCTTGTAGCTTTCCCTACTGAAACCGTGTACGGCCTTGGCGGAGATGCATATGATCCTACGGCGGCAGAGCGAATCTTTGCCGCCAAGGGACGCCCCTCCGATAATCCTCTTATAGTTCATGTGAGCAGACCTGAGGATGCGGAGAATTTTGCATATACAAATGATACATACTATAAGCTGGCAGAGCACTTTATGCCCGGACCATTGACGGTCATTCTGCCAAAGAAGGAAAATATCCCGGGCTCGGTAACGGGCGGGCTTTCAACAGTTGCAGTCAGATGTCCTTCTCATCCTGCGGCAAGAAAGCTCATTGAGTGCGCAGGAGTGCCGATAGCAGCTCCCAGTGCAAATATTTCCGGTAAGCCCTCTCCTACAAACGGATACCATGTTTACAGCGATATGGAGGGCAAAATACCAATGATACTTGACGGCGGAGATTGTGCAGTCGGCGTTGAGTCTACAGTTATCCGTCTTGAAGAGGACGGTTGCACTATCCTTCGCCCCGGTGAGATTATTGCAAGAGAGCTCAGTGCTGTAGTCGGTAACGTGTACGTTGCAGTTGCCGTAACAGACCCGTCTGCTGCGGGCGATGCTCCCGAGTCCCCCGGAATGAAGTACAGACACTATGCCCCTAAAGCAAGACTGGTGTTGCTTGAGGGGGATGACAGCGCTTTTTGTGATTACGTAAATGCTTACAGAGGAAAATGCGCTGTTCTCGAATATTCAGAAAATATACGTAATTATAGCGGAATAACCGTATTTGATGCAGGCTTAAAGCATAGCGCAAAGGAGCAGATGCATAATCTGTTCAGCCTGCTTCGCAATTGTGATGAGATCGATTGCGAGGTAATATTTGCTCACCTTCCTCCGAAATCTGATGAATTTCTGGCCCTTTATAACAGAATCATCAGAGCTGCAGGAAGTGAAGTAGTATGCCTCGGTTAATAATAGAATTTTGAAAGGACCGCATAAAAGTGGCTCGCAAAAAGAAAGAAGAAATCAAAGAAGAGATAATCCCTGCGGAGATAGTTGATCAGCCCATAACGGAAACTATCGAAACAAACTATATGCCCTACGCTATGAGCGTTATCATATCCCGTGCCATCCCTCAGATAGACGGATTCAAGCCTTCTCACAGAAAGCTCCTCTACACTATGTATACCATGGGACTGATAAACGGGCAAAAGACTAAGAGCGCAAATATCGTAGGTCAGACAATGAAGCTCAACCCTCACGGCGATGCTTCTATATATGAAACAATGGTGCGACTGACCCGAGGTCATGAAGCACTTCTTTATCCCTTTGTTGATTCAAAGGGTTCCTTCGGTAAACACTATTCAAGAGACATGGCGTATGCCGCATCCCGTTATACCGAGGCAAAGCTTGATCCTATCTGTAATGAGATTTTTTCGGGAATCGACAAGGACGCAGTTGACCTTGTTCCCAACTACGATAATACTACAAAGGAGCCCACACTCCTTCCTACCACATTCCCCAATATTCTTGTTTCCCCCAATATGGGTATTGCTGTAGGTCTGGCTTCCAATATCTGCTCATTTAACCTTGCGGAAATTTGCGACGGAACGGTAGCGCTTCTGAAAAATCCCCGCATATCCGTAGACAGAATGATGGATATTATAAAGGCTCCCGATTTTTCAACCGGCGCATATCTTGTGTACGATAAGGAACAGATCAGAAAGATATTTGAAAAGGGAACAGGCAGTGTAAAGCTCCTTTCCAAATATGTTTACGATAAAAAGAATAACTGTATAGATATTCTTGAGATTCCTTATTCAACCTCAATTGAGGCAATAATGAAAAAGCTTGTTGACCTTATCAAGGAAGGAAAGCTCAAAGAGGTTACGGATATACGTGATGAGATCGACCTCAAGGGCTTCAAGCTTACTCTTGACCTTCGCCGTGGCACAGATCCTGATAAGCTCATGGCCAAGCTCTATAAGATGACTCCCCTGAAGGATGAGTTTTCCTGTAACTTTAATGTGCTTATAGATTCCTCTCCCAGGCAACTTGGTGTTGTCGGTATTCTTGAGGAGTGGATCAAATTCCGTCTTTCCTGCCTTTCAAGGGAGATGAGATTTGATCTGCAGAAGAAAAAGGATAAGCTCCATTTGCTCAAAGCTCTTTCAAAGGTTCTCCTTGATATCGATAAGGCAATTAAGATAATCAGAGAGACGGAAAAGGAAGTAGAGGTAGTTCCCAGACTTATGGAGGGCTTCTCTATAGATAAAGTTCAGGCAGAGTATATTGCTGAAATAAAGCTCCGTCATCTTAACCATGAGTACCTTATCAACCGTGTTCATGAAATAGAAGGACTTCGCGCAGAGATCAAGGACATCGAGGATACTCTCGCCGATGAGATCAAGATGAAGGCACGTATTGCTGAACAGCTCAAGGATATAAAGAAAAAATATTCAAAGCCGAGAAAAACAGAAATAATGTATGCGGATGAAGTTCCCGAAGCTCCTGTAGAGGCAGAGGTTGAAAATTATTCATGCCGTATAGTTCTCACCCGTGACGGATATTTCAAAAAGATAACTCATCAGTCTCTCAGAGGTAACGACGAGCATCGCCTTAAAGATGGAGACGAGATCATTTGCAGTGAGGACTGCGAAAATCGAGATGAATTTATCGTATTTACCGATAAATGTCAGGTCTATAAGGCAAAAATATCTGCCTTTGAGCCTGTCAAGGCATCAAGCCTCGGCGATTTTCTTCCCTCAAAGCTTGGTTTTGATGATGGTGAGCGTCCTATAACGATGAAGGTCATAAATGATGGATTTGACCAGAATACTCATATGATCTTTGTGTACGAAAACGGCAAGGGCGTTCGTGTTCCTCTTTCTTCTTATGAAACCAAGTCCAACAGAAGAAGACTTACGGGAGCATATTCCTCTGCATCTCCCATAGTTGCGGCAATATATGAGGATAAGACTATGGATGTTCTCATAGTATCCGATGTGGGTAAGGGAATACTTATCAAGTCTTCGCTTATTCCCGAGAAGACAACAAGAACAGCATCTGGTGTTATTCTTTATAATCTTAAGAAAAAGCAGAAGGTAGTAGCCGCGGTTGCAGGAGAGGCTCTCGGTAAATATCCCGATAGCTCCAAGTGCAGAAAAATAAAGATACCTGCCACAGGCTCTCCCTTGATGTTTCCTGATATCCAGGAAATGCAGATTGGTATAGAGTAAGAAAGGAAACAGAAATGTCTGATAAGAACAGAAAAACCTTTGTAAGAGCTGTTGCGATTGTTCTTGCCGTTCTTATGATCGGCGGATGTGCAACTGCGCTTATAAGTATGCTTACACTTATCTAAATGAATTATAAGGCAACAAGAATTGCCTGCTATACGGGGTATGTCACGCAGGCAATCGTTGTTAATTTGGCCCCCTTGCTTTTTGTAATCTTTCAAAAGGCTTATGATTTTTCCCTTGCATTTATTGCGGCAGTAACGCTTATAACCTTTCTTATACAGATGGGTATAGATATTGCCGCAATTTATTTTGTTGAAAAGACCAGCTACCGTTTCCTTTCAGTGTCAAGTCAGCTGACGGCCGGAATCGGACTGGTTTTGATGGCAATTCTGCCGCGGATAATGATGCCCGAGGCAGGACTTCTTATTGCAGTGTTTATTTATTCAACAGGCAGCGGTCTGTGCGAGGTAGTCCTGAGCCCACTTATTGAGGCAATACCGAAAGGCGGAGGAGAGTACCGTTCATCAATGACCCTTATGCATTCTTTTTATGCATGGGGACAGGCTGCGGTGATCCTTCTTTCTACTTTGCTCTTGAAAATTGTGGGAGACGGACTTTGGTGGTTTATCCCCCTCGTTTGGGCTGTTGTGCCCTTTTTCAATACAGTGGCATTTCTCCGTGTTCCTCTTGCTGATATGACAGTTCATGAGGAGGGGAGCGATATCGGAAGGATGCTGTGCCGCCCTGAATTTCTTGTTGCATTTTTGCTTATGATCTGCGCAGGCGCATCTGAGCAGGCTATGGCACAGTGGGCATCAATGTTTTGCGAAAAGGGGCTTGGCGTCACTAAAGTGATCGGTGATATACTTGGCCCTTGTATGTTTGCGGTTATGATGGGCGTCGGAAGAACGCTCCACGGTCTTCTTGGCGGAAAGCTTAATATGAAAAGGCTGCTTTTTTGGCTTTCGGCTTTTACTGTCGGATGTTACATAGTCACGGTGTTTGTTCCAGTTCCTTTTATCTCTCTTATTGCATGCGGAATTTGCGGCTTCGGTGTTTCTGTAATGTGGCCGGGAATGCTCACCTATTGTTCATCAGAGTATCCTAGTGCGGGTGCTGCAATGTTTGCCCTTCTTGCACTGGGAGGTGATATAGGCTGCTCTCTCGGACCGTATGTAACGGGTACAGTTTCAGATGCTGTTATAAGTAGTGCCGAGAAATTTGCCATAGCTTCAAGAATTGCATCTTTCATGGAGCTTGATCTTGAGCAGCTGGGCCTTCGCGCAGGCTTTCTCGGTGCAATCGTATTTCCCCTTGGTATGCTTTTAGGAGTAGTATTACTTTCAAGATCAGGTAAGAAATCAAATGATAAAAAACAGTGAATTTCTGAAAAAAGCAAAAGAAATATTTCAAAAAATATGGAATATTCCCGTGCTTTTTTCATTTATACTTGCTTTTTTAATAGTCGGTGTAGTTGAAGCGTTTTCAAGACATAGTTTCTTCGGCGGAGTACAGTTTCTCCTTGAGGAACCTCTGTTTTATATTATGACTGCGGTTTGTATAACCGGTGTACTGACACTGACATATTTTTTTAAGAAAAGAGTATTTGCGATATTCTTTGTCAGCTTTGTGATAATCGCAATGGCTGTTGTAAACTTCATATTGCTCTTTACGAGAATAACCCCCTTTGAGGCCGTAGATTTTTCCATTCTCAGAACAGGAATTTCCATTGTAAAGGTCTATCTCAATACATTCCAGATAATCCTTTGTGTTGTGGGAATACTTGCCGCGCTTTTCGGTATCGTGTTGATCTTTATAAAATCTCCGAAATCGGAGGTTAATATTAAGGATGCATTGATTCAAAGCATGGCTGCTATATCTGTAGCAGTAGTTTTTGTTGTTTTATTTTCCGGATTTGGTGTGCTTCCGCGCTCCTTTCAGGATACGAATAAAGCTTATGAAAAATACGGATTTGTATATTGCTTCACAAGAAGCATATTTGACCGCGGAATAGAAGTACCGGATGATTACGGCAAGGGATCTGTTGAAGAAATACTTTCGCTAATCGGCGGAGATAAGACAAAAGATCCCGACAGCACTCCAAATGTTATAATAATACAGCTTGAATCCTTTATGGATCCCGAGATACTGAACGGCGTTGAGTTTGAGTATGACCCTATGCCTAACTTTAAGGTTCTGAAAGAAAACTGCACAAGCGGTGTTCTGTATGTTCCTTCAGTAGGATCTGGCACTGCTAATACTGAGTTCGAGGTTCTGACGGGTATGTGCCTTGATTATTTCGGCACCGGAGAATATCCTTATAAGACTATACTTCAGTCAAAAAACTGTGAAACAATCTGCTATAATCTTGCGGAGCTTGGGTATACATCTCATGCTTTTCATAATCATACAGGAACGTTTTATAACAGAAATATAGTATATAAAAATCTCGGATTTAATACGTTTACTCCCCTTGAGTATATGCATTCGTACAGCACAAATCCCTTGGGATGGGCAAAGGATTATATACTTGAGGATGAGATAATGATGGCACTCAAATCTACAAAAGGCAGAGATTTTATTTTTGCCGTAAGCGTTCAGGGACACGGTAAGCATCCCGAAAAGCCTGTGGAAGGGGAATCTCTCATTCCTTGTACCGGTGTTGAAGACGAGGCATTCAAGCACCAGCTTGAATATTACGCATATCAGATGTGGGAAATGGACGACTTCATCGGTCGTCTTGTCAGAACTCTTGCAAAGTATGATGAAGATTGTATTCTTGTGCTTTACGGGGATCATCAGCCAAGCCTTGAGTATGATGAGGAAGATATTCTGTATAAAGATAAGCATGCTTCGGAATATGTTATATGGTCAAGTTTCAAATCCGAAGAAAATGACTGTGATATTGAGGCATATCAGCTGACTGCATATACTCTCAGTCAGATAGGCATAAATAACGGTCTTATTACAAAGCTTCATCAAAACTATTCAGATAGCGAGGATTATGAAAGAGCACTTGAGGTCCTTGAATATGACATGCTCTACGGAGATATGCTTTCATACGGTGAGGGACATGAATATGTGTCTCCTGATATGAAGCTTGGTATTCGTGAGATAAGGGTAACCGGCGTCAGCTATGTAGGAGATGAGTATTATATCCTCGGAGAGAATTTTACTCAAAGCAGCGTTGTCTGTGTAAACGGAAAAGAAAAGGATACTCTCTATGTATCTCCCACTGTTCTTATCCTTGAAGGGGATATCCCCGAAACGGGAAGCAGTATCAGTGTGAAACAGATAACAAACGATATGGTGATCCTTGGCGAAACGGAACCGTTTTTGTTCTCAGGTGTATCGGATAATAACGATATAGAGCCGGATGACTTTGAAGATTGATATAGCTATAAAAAATGCACTTAACTAAAACGGTTAAGTGCATTTTATATTGCGATAATATTTTGCTTCAGCTGTTTTTAACTGTTGTAAGCATTTCATTGAGAGCAGATTCATATTTCTCGGTATCATAAAAATAGCTGTAGGCATGATTTGCATCCGGAATGATAATAAGCTTTTTGCTTTCAGCCTTTGCTGCGTCATAGCATTCCTTTGCCATATAGCAGGGAACATATCCGTCGGTGCTACTGTGAATAATGGTGATAGGAATATCACTGCGTTTCAGAGAGCTGACGGCACATGCACTTTCAGGATCATATCCGCTGAAAAGCTTTGCCCCTGTCTTTAAAATAAGATAAGCTATACCGACAGGGTACCCGAGGCCTTTAACGATCACCTTGAAAATCCCCTCAGGTGACGAAAAACCGCAGTCAGAGAATATACCCTTGACCTGCGGTATATCCAGATCACTTGCCATCATAACAGTGGCTCCTCCCATGGAAACACCCATAAGCATGATGCCGGTATCATTGCCGAGACGGGATACAGTGTAATCCACCCAGCTTTTGCAGTCGAGGCGTTCTTTTACTCCGAAGGTTATGAATTTTCCTTCACTCTCACCGTGGGCGCGCTGATGTACCGCAAGAACATTGAATCCGCTCTCAAGACAGTATTTTGTAATAAGCGAGCTGTCAGATTCAAGTCGGCTTCTGTAGCCGTGAAAGATAATGACAGCATTTTTTGATCCATCATGGGAGAAAAAACGTCCTCTCAGTTTAAGACCGTCATGGGAAAGTATTTCAATGTTTTCGTAGGGCAGAGTATTAAACTCTTCTATCTTTTTTTTATGATCTTCCCGAGCTTTAATGCTTCTTTCAGTTTGTGTGTATTTTCCAAAGCTTTGTCTGCCACTGCGCTTTGCTGTGAAAATATGCCTTGAGCACCAGTGAGCGCTGAAGAAGAACCATCCTAAGAAAAGTAAAATACCTATGGCGCCGATAATAAAATATATCACTGTTTATACTCCGATCTGAGTATCGAGCATATGCCGACATCAATATATTTTCCTTTTATGTACATGGACTGGCGAAGGACTCCCTCAAATGTCATACCTGCCTTTTCCATAACACGTCGCGATGCATCGTTTCCTATCATATAATGCGCATCGATACGGTTAAGCCCCAGTACCTCAAAACCAAATCTTATAACGCGCATGACAGCCTCTGTTGCGATTCCCAGATTATGATAGCTTTCGGAAATAACGTATCCGATTTCTCCGCATCGATGCTGTTCATTCAGTGTGGTAAATCCGCAGGTGCCGATCATTTTTCCGTTATAAACAACAGCCCAGTCAAAAAATTCACCCGCACGGTACTTGCTTTGAACGTAGGTGAGATATTTCAATGTATACATTTTATCGCTGTGAGGCTCCCATGTCAGATATCGGGTTATGTCCGGACTCTGAGAATATTCGAACATATCAATATAGTCTTTCTTGTCCATTTTGCGAAGAGTAAGTCGTTCTGTGTATAAAATGGGTGGATCTCTGAATATTTGCTTAATACTTTTTTGCATAATTATGCCCGATTCTTTCATTTTATATTTAAAACTGAATTATATTTATGAAAACAGTATACTACTGTAATTAAATTTTTGCAATAGTATGAAAAAATTTCAAGATTCTGTTGATGTATTCATAAATTAATGTTAAAATAAATAAAGTTATGTCATATAAAGGGAAGTGTTTAATAATGAAAAGAACTCTTGCAGTGCTTGGCGCGGGAAATATGGGCCTTGCAATTACAGACGGAATAATCAGATCAGGTGTGCTTTGTCCTTCTGATATTATTCTTGTACGAAGGAATACAGAAAAGCTTGATTCATATAAAGAGCTTGGCTGCAGAGTATCTTCCGATCTTCTTGAGGCTGCAAGATCTGCAGATGTGCTTCTTCTTGCTCTCAAGCCTCAGATGATGGCAGAACTTTTTGCACTGATCGCTCCCGTGTGTCATGGAAAGCTTGCAGTGTCAATTGCCGCAGGAATAAAGATCGAAACTATAGAAAAATCTCTTCCCGGTTCATCTGTTGTCCGTGCAATGCCCAACACGCCTCTTACCGTCGGTGAGGGAGTAACTGAGCTTTGCTGCGGAGAAAGTGTTTCTTTTGAGGATTTCAGCTTTGCCAAAAGCCTTTTTGAAGGCTCGGGATATGTTCTGGAATGTAAAGAGGAAGAGATCAATGCCCTCACTGCCCTCACCTCAAGCGCAGTTGCTTACTTTGGCGCTGTTGAAGCGGCAATGTGTAAATGGGCTGAAAATAACGGACTTTCCGGATATGACGAACAGACTCTTTATGACCTTGTTTCGAAAACAGCTATAGGTGCGGCAAAACTTATGTTTGAAAACAAAACATCGCCCAAGGCACTTATAAAAGCTGTTGCATCCCCCAAAGGAGCAACTGAAAGAGCACTTGATGTTTTTGAAAAGCGAGATCTTGACGGCATTTTTGATGAAGCAATGACCGCCTGCCTCAAAAGAGCAGAGGAGCTTGCAAATATTAAGTGATAAACCGTTCACTCCGTGCATAGAGTATACAAAAACGGAGTGAGATCAATGATAAATAATTCAAATAAAAGAATAAACAAATATGCGGGCTACGTTGCGGTGTTTGCCTCTTGTGTGATCTGTGCTTTTATGCTCGCTGTTTTTCTCGGCTATAATTTTGAAGCCGTTGAAAATTTTATAATTATTGCAAAATCTCCATTTGAAGAGAACAGCTTTTTTCGGGCTGCAGTAGGCATTTGCTTTCCGGATATTTTCTTGTTTATGCTGCTCAGTCTGTCACTTTCAAATGTTCTCAGAGTTGTGTGTTCATCGGCAATGTTCTTTTTCAGAGGACTTGTTGTGGGGAGCGCTTTCAAAATCTTTTTTGAAAATTCTGTTCATGCTTTAGCTGTGACGGTGCTTATATCTTACTGTTCCGTAACGGCACTCGCTCTTGTATATGATGCATATCTAAATACAAATAATGGGAAAAGCACCTCTGTGAGATTTCTTTGCTATCTTACGGCAACGGGGGCTGCTGCAATTATCCGCATCATCCCGATGCTTTTATTGTGAAAATCAAGAATAATAAACTGCCTTAGGCAGAAACGGAGACCGAAATGGCAAAAAAATATCAGAATATGGGCGACTATAACGCAGAGCCCGAACTTAAAAAGAAAAAACGAATGACTCTCAATCCCTTTGAGAATATGTTCAATAAAGACGGCAAGGGCGTTGAGAAGGATGAGATCAAGATTATTGATAAGCCCAACTTCTTTAACTTCTTCAAGCTTCTTCGCAGAAAGCTTAATCATGTTTTCTCGGCAAATATACTTCTTATTGTAGGTAATTTTCCTATATTTTTTGCCCTTTTTGCTCTTGCTTATACAACAAATGAGCTTATTGCTCCTTCTTCGCAAATATATCCTCTTATCAGAGGAATGTCATATTTTGATAATTCCCCTGTAATAATGTCTTTGCTTGGCGTTTTTGGAAAGCAGGATACGATCTCAATACCTACTACTGCGACATATGTTCTTTTTGGACTGGCGTTGCTTGTTCTCTTTACTTTCGGACTTGTAAATGTCGGTACCACTTATGTTCTCAGAAATGTTGTTCGAGGCGAACCTGTTTATGTTATGAGCGATTTCTGGTACGGTATCAAACGCAACTGGAAACAAGGACTTATTTTCGGTATTATAGATATTCTCTTTATTGCAATTCTTATCTATGATATTGTTTATTACAGAGCCAATATTGCAGCGGGAAGTCTTTTCCTTATAATGTATGTTCTCGGTTACGGCATGGCGATCATCTATAGCTTTGTCCGTACTTATGCATATCTTATGATAGTAACATTTGATATGAAGATACTCAAGATACTTAAAAACAGCCTGTTTTTCGCTGTTCTCGGTATCAAGAGAAACTTCCTCGCACTTATGGGATCGGCGATCCTTGTTTTCCTCACTCTGATTCTCATTCGAGTAGTAATGCCTATAGGACTTGTTATCCCCTTTATTATACTCTTTGGCCTTATTCAGTTTATGTCGATATACGCGGCATTCCCGAAGATCAAAGAGATCATGATCGATCCTTACTATAAAGAGGTCGATACAGTACAGGAATAAAAAACAAGCAGAAGGTCAAAAGACCTTCTGCTTGTTTTTTATAAAGTTTCGCAGATAAATGCACGAGCGCCGAATTTTCTTATGGCGCTTGCCGCGGCGTTTGCAGATACTCTGTCCTTGAAGAATCCAAAAACAGCAGGGCCGCTTCCGCTCATCATAGCAAGGTCTGCTCCATGGTCGATGAGAATATCCTTCTGCTTTTTCGCGGTTGAATGGACGGGAAGGATTACCTCTTCAAATATATTGTAGGCTCCTGATATGAGGGTGCCGAAGCTGTCGTTCTTAATTGCGTTTACCACCTTTTCAAAGTCGGCATGGCGACCGTTGACCTTTTCTCCGTACAATTCGTCTATCATTCCGTAAGCCTTGGGGGTGGAAACTCCCTCTCCGCCTCTGGTTATAAGAACGATCTTATCTTTAAGAGCAGGAATAGGCGTCATGATCTCGCCGAGCCCCTCACAGACAGCACAGCCGCCGAGAATACAGAAGGGAACATCTGCACCGAGCGTTGCACCGAGCCTGAGGAGCTCGTCGTTTGAAAGAGGCTCCCCTGTAAGAGTATTAAGGGCTTTCAGAGTTGCAGCGGCATCTGTGCTCCCGCCTGCCAATCCGCTTGCAACGGGGATATGCTTTTCTATATGGATCTTTGCGCCGCAGTCGGCTTTTGTTGCATCAAAAAAGGCTTTTACCGCCT
>JAZTXZ010000099.1:0-21205 GCA_045636685.1 Candidatus Avispirillum sp.
ATCACCGAATTTTACTGTTTTTACATCTTTATTGTTATAAAAACAGCTTTGACCTACGGTCATTACAGGGTATCCCTCTATCTCATCGGGAATATTTACATTTACATCCTTGCCCCAATAACGGGAAAGAGTGGCAGTGCCGTCGCTATAGATCGCATAGGTATAATCCCCTGATCTCAGTCCCGCTTTTTCAAGAGATGCCCCCTCAGGATTCTCCTTCATGGTATTTTCTATGATATCCTTTCGGATAACAGCATCTTCGGAAAAGAAGAAATGGTCCACCGCAAAGTATGCACCCACTGCCACAAGAGCAACGGCTACAATGCAGACAATAGCAACAATTGCGTTCTTTCTTTTCTTTTTTCTTTTCAGCTCTTCATTCTGAACAGACAGAGCCTTTTTTCCTTTTTCTGTTAAAACGGATTTTTTCTTCATATCACTTTTTACCGTCATCCTTTTTGTTTTTCTTTTTGGGAATGCGCAGACTCATAACGGTAGAAACAATGCAAACCACAATGCCGATAATGGCTATTGCCGCAAAAATATATGCGGACACGCCCATCACATCAAGCAAAAGAGAAAGCTCAAGCCCCTCGCCCGCATAGCGCATAAACATAAGAAGAAGACCTGCCACGCCTGTAAAAAGCATAATAGCGCCTGCAAGAAATCTCCAATCAGACACGGGAGTATGAGAGGGCGTTGCATCATTGGGAAACATTGCCTTCATCTCGCCTATTTTTTCAACTCCGAAAAGAATGCTGTCTGCAGATACGCCGAGAATCTCCGCAAGTCTTTTAACGGTACTTGTATCCGGAATATCCTTGCCCTGCATCCAGCGTGCCACAGTGCCGCCTTCAAGCTCAAGTTTTTCTTCGATTTCAGCCGCAGGAATACCTGATTTTTTAACAGCATCCCTCAGTCTTCTTGTTATTTCTTTCATCTTCACACCCGGTCTTTAAGTTATTTCCATAAGTATATCATATACGTTGCAGTTTTTCCACAGTTTTTACAAATTAAATAGGGTAACTTGCGAATAGAAAAACGTATCCAAGGACAATACACACGACAATGAATATTATAATCATCCGGAAAGCGGTTATTTACAAAAAAGTGCTCTGCATATCTATTATAATCTGTTGTAATTTCATTTCAAAAGTGGTAAAATAATCTAAATACGAAAAAATCAGGAGGCAATATGCTTAAAGATTGCGTTACAAATATTAAAAGCTGTTTTGCCGACGGCGTTCACACTGAAGTACGCTGTCAGGAAAACAAGACAAGAAGCGTTTCCATCATCTCCGGCAACCTTACCGGAAATGCAAGAAGCGAAATTTCCGGCACAAGTGCAAGAGTTTACAAAAACGGTGTTTACGGCTTCTCCTCCGTTGCAGAGGTGAGCGAGGAGGCGGCAAGAAACGTTCTTCGTGCTGCTACAGAGAATGCTGTTTTCATGGACACAAGAATAAACAAGGGAAAGAAGATGTTCCCCGCTATCGCTCCTCAGGAGATCTACTGCCCCTCCTTCGACTCCGATCCCGAGCAGAAGGTTTACATCGACTTTGCAAAAGAGGTTGACGCTTATATTGAAAAGAACTGCAAGGGCCTTTCCGGCCGCGGTCTTTCCGTTCGCGTTGACTCTATGGAAAAATATCTCGTTACAAACGACGGCTCCTGCGGACACACTCTTATCCCCCGTGCATACCTTTATCTCCGTATGACAGCAGAGGCAAAGGACGGCACACCCGTTGAGCTTTTCGTTCCCGTTGGCGGATTCGGCACCTTCGATAAGGTATTCACAACACCTGATGCCATCTTCCACAAGTGCGATGAGCTTTACGAAAAGCTTATGGCAAAGCGCGAGGGCGTATATCCTGAAGCCGGCGTCAAGACCTGTATCCTCAGCGGCGAGCTTTCAGGTATGCTTGCTCACGAGGCTGTTGGCCACACTGTTGAGGCTGACCTCGTTCTCGGAGGCAGCGTTGCGGCTCACACTCTGAATAAGCAGGTAGCAAGCGAGCTTGTAACAATGGTAGACTTCGCTCACACATGCCTTGGAAAGGAAGCTCCCCTTCCCGTATACGTTGACGATGAGGGCACCCCCTGCATCGACCAGGTTCTCATCAAGGACGGTATTCTCACAGGCTATATGAACAACCGCGAAACAGCTGACCGCTTCGGTATGGCTCCCTGCGGAAATGCCCGTGCATACTCCTTCTCCGATGAGCCCCTTATCAGAATGAGAAACACAGCTATCCTCCCCGGCACTTCCACAATTGAGGAAATGATCGCATCAGTTGACGACGGCTACTACTTCCTCGACACAAACAACGGTCAGGCAGATACAACAGGCGAATTTATGTTCGGCACATGCATGGGATACGAGATCAAGAACGGAAAGCTCGCGAGACCTCTTCTTGATACAACTATCTCCGGCGTTGCATTCGAGATGCTCAAGACTGTTGATATGGTTTCCGATACAATGACATGGTCCTCCAGCGGCTACTGCGGCAAAAAGCAGCCCATGCCCGTAGGCATCGGCGGCCCTGCAGTCCGTTGCAAGATCACCATCGGCGGCCGCTGATAAGGAGGTAAATTAACTATGGATAAGCTTTATATTCTTACTGAAACTATTATAGAAAAGCTGAAGGCGGCAGGTGCAGACATGGCATACTGCACAGCTTCCTCAGGGGAAACAAGAGAATTCAACGTTGACGGCGGCGAATTCTCCCTTTTCAGAACACTTTTTGACAACTCCCTTACAATCACCGCATTCATTGGCGGCAAGAAGGGTACTGTCGGCCTCAACAGCTTTGATGAGGATAAGGTTGACGAGGCTATCAAAAACTGCATCGCTTCCGCAGAGTCCAGCGAGCCCGATCCCGCATGGGCTCTCGCTCCCGACAGCGGCGAAAAGTACTTTAAGAAGGGCGCAATAGAGCCCGATCTCAACGGCCTTTTCGACAGAAGCGCAGAGCTCTGCGAAACTATCAAGCGCGATTATCCTCTCATCGTTATCGAGCAGATGATAGTTACCCATGAAAACGCGCACTCCGTATACCGCAATACAAACGGCGCAGTATACACAAAGGACGCAGGCTATTATAATTTCGACCTTATGTTCTCCGCTCACGAGGGTGAGCAGGGCTCATCCTTCTTCTCAAGCGGCGTTATCTGCGATAATCTTGATAAGCCCGCAATCGAGCTCGGAAGCATCAAGCGCGACCTTGAGGACGTTCAAAAGCAGATCTACACAAAGCCCACAGAGGGCAAGTTCACAGGAACAATGCTTCTTTCTCCCGGCTGTCTTTGTGACTTTATGGGCAGCATCGTTGACAAGTTCGCATCCGATACAACTATCCTTGAGGGCACAAGCATCTGGAAGGATTCCATCGGCGAGAAGATTGCTGACGAGCGCATCACAGTTTCCTTCGCACCTCACGCAGAGGGCGTTGTTTGCGGTCAGTCCTACACAACAGAGGGCTTTATCGCTGAGGACTTCGATTTCATCAAGGAAGGTAAGCTCGAAAGCTTCGTAACAAGCCTTTATATCGCAAATAAGACAGGCGTTCAGAGAGCTAAGAACAACGGCGGCAATATGGTCATCAAGGCAGGCGAAAAGTCTCTTGACGAGATCATCGCAGGAATCGAGCGCGGTATTCTCGTTGGCCGCTTCTCCGGTGGAGACCCCGCTCAGAACGGAGACTTCTCCGGCGTTGCAAAGAACTCTTTCCTCATCGAAAACGGAAAGATCACGGGCGCTGCATCAGAGACTATGATCTCCGGCAATCTTGCTGATATGCTTAATAATCTTGTTGCAATTTCAAAGGAAAGAGTGGCAGACGGCTATTCTCTCCTTCCCTACGCTGCATTCGACGGCATCACCGTTTCAGGTAAATAATAAAAAGTCAGGGTTTTCCGATGTTCAGATCTGAAAACCCTGACTTTTTATACATGTACACTTATGCACCCTCCCCTTAAGCCAAAATCCCCATTGAAATGACAGGATGTTTATGATATAATTGAACATATAATATTTAATTCAAAAGGAGATTTACCAAATGGCAAACAGATTTGTTCTTAACGAAACTTCTTATCACGGCAAGGGCGCTGTTTCTGCAGTTGCAGAGGAGATCAAGGCTCGCGGCTTCAAAAAGGCTCTCGTATGCTCTGACCCCGATCTTATTAAGTTCGGCGTTACCGCAAAGGTTACTTCCGTTCTTGATGCAGCAGAGATCCCCTATGCTATCTTCTCCGATATCAAAGCTAACCCCACTATCGAAAATGTTCAGAACGGTGTCTGCGCATTCAAGGCTGAGGGCTGCGACTGCATCGTAGCAGTAGGCGGCGGCTCCTCCATGGATACAGCAAAGGCTGTAGGCATTATTATCACAAACCCTGAGTTTGCAGATGTTCGTTCCCTCGAGGGCGTTGCTCCCACTAAGGAAAAGTGCGTTCCCATTATCGCTGTTCCCACAACAGCAGGTACTGCCGCTGAGGTCACTATCAACTACGTTATCACAGATGCTCAGAACAACCGCAAGATGGTTTGCGTTGATGTTCATGATATCCCCGTTGTTGCAGTAGTTGACCCCGATATGATGGCAACTATGCCTAAGGGCCTTTGTGCGGCTACAGGTATGGATGCTCTTACTCACGCAATTGAAGGCTATATCACCAAGGGAGCCTGGGAAATGAGCGATATGTTCCACCTCAAGGCTATCGAGATCATAGCAAAGAGTCTCCGCGCAGCAGTAAACGGATGCGAGTGCGGACGCGAGGGTATGGCTCTCGGTCAGTATATCGCAGGCATGGGCTTCTCTAACGTAGGTCTCGGCATCGTTCATTCCATGGCTCATCCTCTCGGCGCTCTTTATGATACCCCCCACGGCGTTGCTAACGCTATCATCCTTCCCACGGTAATGGAGTATAATGCTCCCGCTACCGGAGACAAGTATCGCGATATCGCTGCTGCTATGGGCGTTGAAGGCACAGCAGATATGACGATCGAGGATGCAAGAAAGGCAGCTATCGATGCAGTTCGCGCTCTTAGCACTGACGTTGGCATCCCCGCCGACCTTAAGGACATCGTTAAGGCAGAGGATATCCCCTTCCTCGCACAGTCTGCATATGACGATGCTTGCCGCCCCGGAAACCCCAGAGAAACAAGCGTTGAGGAGATCACAGAACTCTTCAAGTCTCTTATCTGATAATTTCAAAATGGCTATTCCCGCGAATAGCCATTTTTCTTTGCTGTCATTTTCAAAACGCGGAGGAACACATGCGTTATCAAGGGGCGGTTCATGAACCGCCCCTCATCTGTACGCAAACCACTCTTCAAATTCGGGTTTATCTGGGAGTTTGCAAAATAGGCTCCCTCCCGGAGGGAGGCTTTGGTGCTAACTGCTCTCCCACTTATCAAATTTTAGTTTGCAACATACCGACAAACCCGAATTTATCTTATTCATTTATAAAGTTTTTGAGGGTCGTAGGGAACTTTTTTCAAAAAGTTCCCTACACTCTTTTCAGATAATATGCATGCTATATCGTACCGGTTACGGTAATTACTGTGATGCCGGGAGTCACAGACCATACACCCGTTGTTATATCCTGCGTATAGGTTGCCGGAGGCACTGTTATTGCGCCTGCAACGGATACAAAAGTGCCTGTTTGCTCGCTGTAGGTGTAATCTGTATTTTCTGTCCATACTTCACCGTTATAGGTGACCTGTATATTTGAAAGCACGGGATCAAAGATATCCGTAATGATTACAGTATCCTCCGCCGCAATATTTCCTGTATTTTCTATAGTAAAGGTATAGGTTACAGTACCTCTCTGCGCTACAGTATCAGGCTCCAGAGCCTTCGTTATGGTAAGACGCGCCCTGTTCTCTGCCGTTACCGTTTCTACCGCGCTTACATCTTCTCCAACACCCGCGCCGGACAAGGTTACTGTGTTGGTAATGATGTCTGCCGTATTGGGAGGTGCAAACTCGTTTGCAGTTGCGCTGTAAATCACAGTTACGTTACCGCCTGCAGGAACATTGATCCCGCTGACTGTCAGGGGAGGACCCGCAACGATTGCGGGAGACGGCTGAAGAACACCGTTTATATAATACAGTATACTGCCCTCATCATAGGTCAGAGGATAAAGAATACGTGTGCCGAAATTATATGCCCCCAGATCATCTGTAAGGACAAGCCCATTCAGGGGTGTATTTCCGCTATTGACTGCACTTATCACATATACAACAGATCCGCCGGGAGTATATTCATCGCCTACGGCGGTCTTTGTAATTGAGAGAACTTCTATTATCTCGCCTACTACCGTATTGGAGTTGACAGTTTCATTATTATAGGTCAAAGTCGCCCTGTTTGTAAATGTTGGCATTTTTATCTTCCTTTCTTTTGTGTTTTTGTTCTATGCTCATATTCGGGATGCTTAATTCAAAGGGATATTTCCCTCAATTCCATAATATGCAACATATCCCTTTTCCGTGAGGGAGAAAAGAGGGTTTTAAACATATATTGTATATACAGATCGCAACGGAAAGGAAAAAACAATGGCAACACCCATAACTGCAGTTCAACCGGTATTCTCACAAGGTATTCATTACGTAACAAGCAGATTCGGAAAACGAACATATTACCTTAACGGAAAAGCAGTATCCGACCACCACGACGGGATCGATCTCGTAGCAAAATTCATCGCCGCCGACCATGTTACTGCTTTTGCCGACGGCATCGTGGAACAGGTGCTGAACAATGTATCGGGAAATACCCCCTCACAGGGAAATTATGTAAAGCTCAGGCATTCTGACAACATTTATACTGTATACTATCACTTGAAAAAGGGCTCTGTCTGCGTAAAAGCAGGGGAAAGTATAAAAGCAGGACATATCCTCGGATATATGGGATCAAGCGGAAACTCAACAGGGCCTCATCTTCACTTTGGAATAAACATTGACGGACAATGGCAAAATCCCGAGCCTTATCTTACGGGAAAATCCGCTCTTCCGATAAAGCAAGTATTTGAGGGAGGAAAGCTTACGGGAGTGAACATAAACAGAGGACAGGATATGATGGTGCTGTACCGCAAGAAAAATTCAACAGAAACAAATAAATGGGGTACTGAAGTCCCCATAGACCTGCGCGGGATCGTTCTCTCAGCTCCCGTATACGGAGTGGGAAATATGAATATCCCTGAGGACGGCAAGGTGCTTTCGGGCCATGGTCTTGCATCCAAATGGATATTGGAGCATATAAGCGAAGGGGACCTTGTCTGGTTTGTGAATAACGCCACCAATATATCAAAAGGCATTCATCGCTCTGTTCTCTTTAACTGCATCCGTAAAAAGGATACCCTCGTAGTTTATAACACGGGAAAGTATGCAAACACAAATCCCTACGGCTTCGAGGTTGCCGTTGACAAAAACGGCATCGCCCTGACTACTCCCCTTTACGGAAAAGGAAAGACCCCTATTCCAAATGGCGGATTTGTTCTTTCCGGTCACGGAACTGAAGGTAAATGGCTATATTCCCACGTTAAAAAGGGCACGAAGATCTTCGTGGACAAAACAGGACATACTATAAAAATCGTCAAATAAAGGCAAGACCCGCAATCATCGCTTTGGCTTTCAAATTCAGGGTTATCGGGGTGTATATGTAGGGAACCTTTTTGAAAAAAGGCCCCCTACGACCCCCGAAAAACTTCAAAAAGGAAAAGAATAAATTGGGGGGATGTGTTGTCTGAAATTGTCTTAACCCGAATTTTGCGTACAAAAAAACAACTCCCGCCAAAAGCAATTTTCTTTTGGCGGGAGTTGTTATTTATTTTTTATCTGTTGCAAAGCTCATTCAAGGTCGAGGTGATCACAATTAAGAAATGCCTGAGCAGATATGGTGCTGGTTACGGGAATATGCTTTTTTGCTTTGCAGTTTTCACATGTTACCAGAACGCCGTCCGACATTACATCAACCTTATAACTTCCCTCATATTCGGGACAGTGGCAGGATATCTCTCCCGCTTCATCAAGATCGCGGATAACGAAATTGATGATCTCAAGGATCTGGGGATCGGAGAAAACAGGGGATTCCTCCTCGCTTTTTCTTCCGAAGGGGTTCTGCCCGCCTGCCTCTTCAATAAGAAGGCCAAGCTCGCGGTCAGACTCCTCCTCTGCCTTGAGAACTGCCTCGCCGTCGCCCATCAGGCATATATCTATGCCAGAATAAGCACAGGGCAGTGCAAGAAGATCCTTATCAAAAAAGGTCTGGGAAGAAATCGTATAGTTATGGGGATTGGGGCAAAGAAAACATGGAACAGTTAAGCGAACCTTTTTATCATTGGTATGAACCATTGTCATTTCGCTTTCGCCGCAGGGGCATTTCAGCTTCAGCATATCGGCAGAAAGTGAAAAGATGCCGACTATGCTGCCAACCCAGCTTCCGCACTGGGGACAGCGGTATGCCACGGAGGTCTCTTTTTTATCAAGTACCATTTCTATACCTTCCATTCTTCAAATCACTTTAATCAGTATACCGAGATCGTGTTTTAATTATTCCTCAGCGCTCGGAAAGAGGAACATATCCCTCGCGATCCTTAACACACATATAAGCAGGACGGATGATCTTTCCTGCATTCTGAAGCTCCTCAAGACGGTGAGCACTCCAGCCTGCGATACGTGCAACTGCAAATATCGGAGTATAAAGCTCCTCGGGCAGATTGAGCATACGGTAGATCATACCGCTGTAGAAGTCAACATTAGGGCTTACTCCCTTATATATCTTGCGTCTCTGTGCGATAAGGTCACCTGCAATACGGGCAGTGCGCTTATAAAGATCGTACTCCTCTTCCATTCCCTTTTCTATGGAAAGCTTCTTTGCAAAGCTCTTGAGCACCTCTGCTCTGGGGTCGGAAACGGAATAGATCGCATGGCCCATACCGTAAACAAGGCCTGAACGGTCGAAAGCTTCTCTGGAAAGGAGCTTTGTTATATAGTCGGAGATAGAGCTGTCAGACCAGTCAGAGATATTTGCCTTCATATCGTCAAACATCTGAACCACCTTGATGTTGGCACCGCCGTGGCGGGGACCCTTAAGGGAGCCGAGAGAAGCGGCTGTGGAAGAATATGTATCTGTTCCGGAGGAGGAAACAACATGGGTGGTGAAGGTGGAGTTGTTACCGCCGCCGTGCTCTGCGTGAAGGATAAGAGCAAGGTCAAGAGTTCTTGCCTCGGTCTCCGTAAATGCACCGTCGGGGCGGAGCATCTGGAGGAGATTCTGAGCTGTTGAAAGCTCTGCCTTAGGGGGATGGATATAAAGGCTCTGCCCCTCGTGGTAGTACTTATATGAATGATAGCCGTAAACCGCCAGCATGGGGAACATAGCTATAAGCTGGAGGCACTGACGAAGAACATTGGGGATGGAAATATCGTCAGGGTTATCGTCATATGAATATAAAGTGAGAACGCTTCGTGCCAGAGTGTTCATCATATCCTTGGAAGGAGCCTTCATAATAACGTCGCGGGGAAAGCTTGTGGGCAAAGAACGATATCTGGAGAGAAGCGCGCAAAAATCAGAAAGCTCATCTGCAGTGGGAAGAGTGCCAAAGAGAAGAAGATAAACGCATTCCTCAAATCCATAGCGTTCCTCTGCCATAATACCGCTTGTGAAGTCCTTAACATTAATACCGCGGTAGCAAAGCTCACCGGGGATATGGGTGTCAACACCGTCGATGATCTTATGGGAGATAACCTCGCTCACCTCAGTGAGACCTGTGAGAACGCCGCGTCCGTGAACGTCTCTCAGACCGCGCTTTACGTTATGCTCGGTATACATTTCAGGCTTGATGCCGTTTGCACAGCAGCTTTTAGCCGCAAGTGTTTCTATATAGGGGGTGATTACAGAGTAAGGGTTATTTGACATTCTGCATCGACTCCTTTCAACAAATTCTATTTAAAACAAATAATATAATATATTACACCATAAAAATGAACATATAATGAATAACGCAAAAAATAATGGGGCAATCCCGAAAGATCGCCCCGTTTTTTTGAAAAATCAGCCGATTTTTTCTATCTCATCCCTGGGAATATCGCCAACACCGTTAAGAATATATGCAGGACGGTATGGGAAGAGCTTCATTGTCTTGATATCCGTAACTCCGGAAAGGACAAGAACAGTATCAAGCTCACTTTCAATACCTGCAACGATATCGGTATCCATTCTGTCGCCTACGATCGCCGCCTCTGCACGGTGAACCCCAAGCTTTTTCAGCGCATGGCGCATAATGAGAGGATTGGGCTTACCGATATAATATGCATTGACGCCTGTTGTGAGCGTGATGGGGGAAATGAGGGCTCGGCATGCAGGCATAATACGACCTGCATCTGTGGGGCCTGTGAGGTCAGAGTTTGTTCCGATGAGCTTTGCGCCGCCCTGAACAAGCTTAACTGCCTTCTCTATTTTTTCATAGCTGATAGAACGGGTTTCTCCAAAAACAACGTAATCGGGATTGTAGTCATTCATTGTAAGGCCTGCCTCGTAGATGGCATTCATAAGGCCGGGCTCGCCGATAACATAAGCGCTGCCGCCGGGGCACTGACTCTTGAGGAAGGAAGCTGTTGCAAGAGCGCTGGTATAAAAATGGCTTTCATCCACTTCAAGACCCATTCTTGCAAGCTTTGTGGAAAGCTCTCTGGGAGCTCTCTCGCTTGAGTTTGTAAGAAAAAGGAACTCTTTTCCCGTAGAATACATCCAGTTGACAAACTCGGGAACACCGGGCAGGAGAGTGTTTCCATGATAGATAACACCGTCCATATCTATTATAAAAGCTTTCTTTTCATGCAAAGGTTTGAGAGAGATCATTTTTACCTCCTTATAATGCATTGGTGCAATTATGGTACAATACACAATAAATACTTGATTTTTTAATTCAGATGTGTTACTATACCATGGTATGACCATTTTTCGTAGTGGGGAATACTCCCCCACACAGCCTAATTATACAATAATTTTTACCGTTTGTATATAGGCAAAAAACATTTTTTTGGCAAAAAACAAACAGCGATTCTGCTATATCCCAAAAGCGCGAGCTTAGAAAGATCAGGGTGGTGAGCTATTTGAAAAACAATACCGAAAACAAGACCATCAACAACACTTCAGCAGTGAATAATTCCAAAGCAGCTCCCGTTTTGAAAAAGAAGGTATCTCCTATAAAAAAGCTTTTCAAAACAGTGCTTATAGTAATTCTCTGCATTATTGAAGAAATCGCAGTTTTCTTTGCGAAGGCATTCAAAAAAGTGAAAGAAGCGTCTCTCAGCTTCAAGGTTACCTGCGCCGCTGTGCTGGTTTCCTGCATCTGCGTTTCACTCGTAGTTGCGCTGACTATGCTGGTTCACGGCGAAACAGACGAAATTAGCCTTTCCGACTGCGTCATAGGTGCTAAAAAGCACGTAGTAACATCAGAGGAATTTAATTCCGACAAAAAAGAAGCAGACAGCAATACCCCCGCAAACTCTCTTCCTGAAGGAAGATACACCGTTACCTTTGATTTCTACTCAAAGGAAGATGTAAGCTGTGTATCAGGGAAAAGAACAGTGGGAGAGCTTATAGAGCTTCTCGAAATCGACCTTTCCGATACTGATATCCTCAGAGCAGAAGAGGATACAAAGATCTCGGAGGATACTGTAATCGCGGTTGACGAAATAAGCTACGGCACCGATAAGGTTCATACTGCCGTTGCCTACAAGACCGAGTATTACGATGTGCAAACTATTCCCAAGGGCACTCAGAAGACCCATCGCCGCGGCGTTACAGGCAAGGAAACTGTTGAGTATACAGTAACCTATATCAACGGCGTTGAATCCGAAAGAGTAAAGTCCAAGGAATATACTACATCCTATCCCGTTTCCGCCATAGTTTACCGCGGTGTCGGCGGAAGCATAAATGTAGGCGGTAAGAGCGTCAGCTATTCTTACTACATAGACTGCGATTCTACCTTCTATTACAGCGGCGGAATTACCGCATCCGGTCTCCCTGCTGACGAAAACGTGGTTGCAGTCGATCCCCGCGTTATCCCTCTCGGCACCAAGCTTTACGTATCGGGAATCGGCATGAGAGTTGCCGCCGATACAGGCGGAGCAATCAAGGGCAATATTATCGACATATGCCTTGACAGATCAAACCCCCTTACTGCCACATACGGCAGAAGAGGCGTCAGAGTTTATATCCTTGACTGATTTTGGAGTAAATATGAATTTTAAAAAGCTTTCTGATTTTATGGACGAGCTTACCTCATGGCGCATCCCCGGATGCGCCTGTGTGGTTTATTATAAGGGTAAGCAGGTATTTAAGTATTCCTCCGGCTATGCGGATATTGAAAACGGAGTGAAGCTTGATGCGGATAACCACCGTATGTTTATGTATTCCATCTCGAAGATCATCACCTGCGCAACAGCCCTCACCCTTTTCGAGGAAGGAAAATTCCTTCTTTCCGACCCTGTTTCAATGTACCTTCCCGACTGGAAGGAAACAACGGTCAAGGCTATCGATGAAAACGGAAATGAAGTAATCGTTCCCGCGAACCGCGAGATCACTATAAGAGACCTTTTCACAATGACCTCGGGCCTTGACTATAACTGCGAGTCTCAAAATCTCAAGGCGGCAAGGGAGAAATATGCTCCCCATTGCCCCGCAGTTCCTCTTATGAATGCCCTTGCCCATGACCCAAAGCTTTTCCATCCCGGCGATAAGTGGTGCTATGGCCTTTCCCACGACGTTCTCGGCGCCGTTGTTGAAGCTATTGAAGGAAAGCTTCTCGGCCAGGTTGCAAAGGAGAGGATATTCGATCCCCTGGGACTTAAAAAGACTGCCTACGGACTTGACGAAAGCGTAAGAAGCGAGATGGCCGTGCAGTATGCGTTCAATGACGAAAAGGACTGCATCGAGCGCCCCGATTATCAGGATAACTGGGCTATTTTCGGCGATGAGTACCATTCCGGCGGCGCCGGCGTTGTATCCACCGTCAGCGAGATCGCTCTTATTATGAAAGCCCTTGCGGCAAAGGGCGCCCTTCCCGACGGGGGCCGCATCCTTGCCTCCCGCACCGTTGATATGATGCGCCTTCCCCAGCTCAACGCAGAGCAGGCAAGAACTATAGACTGGTCCCATCTCCCCGGCTATAACTACGGCCTTGGAGTGAGAACCATGGAAAACCCCGGCGTGGGCGGTTCCAACGGTTCTGTCGGTGAGTTTGGCTGGACGGGAGCGGCAGGCGGCTTTGCCCTTATCGACCCCGATCTTGACCTTGCCATGTTCTACGCACATCATATGCTGAACAATCAGGAGGGCTACGTTGCCCCCAGACTGAGAAATATTCTTTATTCATGTATTGACGAATAAGGACAATAAAAAGGACTGCCTCGGCAGTCCTTTTTTGTATTTAGATATTAATCACTCTTCGTTCCAAATTGCAGTCAACGTCGTAGTTGCAGAGTTAAGCGCAACCGCGCAGTTGCCGGGATAGGTCGTTCCGTTGTCAGCAAGCCAACCGCCAAACACAAAGCCATCTCGGGTGGGCGCAATATCCGTAATACCGATGCTTGTTCCTTGAGTACACATATAACCGGCGAACGCACCATGATCTATATATCTGTCAGAAACATAGATCTTCTTCGTTGCAGAATCGTACCATACATATCGAGGGTTGCCGTTGTTAAAATTATATGCCGCATTCCAAATATTATCGTAAAGAGCTGTATTACTGCCTTGCGCTACTGCGACAACGAATCCGCCTTCCTGAACAGTCAGGGTACCGTTATTCTGCCATTGCAGTGCACCTATGACTTTACCCGTCACATCAACGGAAATTGCAGAAGCATATGAGGTCAACGTAATATTTTTCCCCGGAGTAGCACAAATAATGGAGCTGCCGGACACGTAAGAATCTGAGAAAGATGCCGCCGTGCCCTTGTACAGAGTGTTGTCTTCTTCAAATGCTCCGCCGTTCAGATTAAATTCAAGACGGTTATAACTGATTGAAGGTGTACTGGAGCCGCCTGCTTCGGATGCGGTAAAAGTGTATGTTACGGAACCCTTGCTGGCTGTAAAACCTGCCAATTTACTGCTCGGTATTCTGCCCCAAGAAGGATCAGAAGAATCTTTAGGGTTGTTTATAATTCTTCCACCATTAGTAGGAATATAAGAACTGTCTATCCATCCGTTCTGTTCAACAGCCCAAAGCTTACTGTTATTTGCAAGATCTGGTCCCCAATCTTTTGGAGCCAATAAAATTGCAAAATGCAAATGTGTGCCATAATTTCCTCCTGTATTACTCGAATAAGCAATCAATTCACCCGCCGAAACATTTTTATAATAAACACCTGTCTCTTGATCAATGTTTGCATTACCCGTAATACTACTTGGAAGATTACCTAAATGCTGATAGACTGAGAAATAAGCATAAGTAGAGTCATAGTTGTTATGCTTAATAATTACAATAATACCTCTTCCTGAATAATTGTGGTTTGTATAATATAAAATGCCGTCTCTAGTTGCATATACTGCATTTGTTCCGTTAGAAAAATCAACTCCATTGTGTCCATAAGGAGTCTGATCATAGTGGTATTCGTCTCCCAAACATCCTGCATAGTCAGAATAATCTATACTTGAAGAAGCTGCCGGCAAAAACCACACTCCGTCATCTCTTGTGACATTATTTGGAACTCCAGTAGCGTTAGTTTCATATGATGCCATATTAAATTCATCATCTGATATTTCCTGATCAGCGATGATTGAATCTATGTCCGTTAAATCTTCCGTGTCAGTTGGGAATATATTTCCCTGTATTAATTCTTCTGGGAGTACATCATCTGATGATGTCTCCGGTGGGTCAATAGTTAACGTTGAGTCAAATTCGGTTTCTTCTGCAGTTGAAGTAACCTCAAAAATAGGCTCTGTCTCTTCCGTAAATTCAGAACTAGATTCCGGTAAACTCTTCAAAAAACTCCCCTGTAGTTTCATTATAATTTGTGGTATCTAATTCTGTAAATGTTGCAGAACTTACAACAAGCAAATTTTGAGTGATAAAACAAATAAGCAATATCGAAACAATAATCATATATCTTATTTTCATAATTATCCTCCTTAAAGCATAAAAAGCCAAAAGTCCAATCACATATCGATAAGTTCACACATTAATTTGCTCAAAACACACGGTATTACATCACTTATTCTTTCTATTTTTCAAAGCTGCAATTACAACAATGGAAACAATAAGAACTGCACAGGCACCTATACATATAAACACAAATTTCTTATCACCCAATGCGATTCCATTGTCATTATTCTCTTCAGTATCGTCTGAGAACTCACGTGTCGAAGTACTATCTTCAGTATTTGTCGTAGTAATAGGATTTGTTGTTTCTTCTGTACTTATATCATCATCGGTAGCTGTAGTTTTTTCAACTGCATAATCGGTGACTATTTCACATTCATTAATCAAATTCTGAAACCAAGGATCTGTTTTTTTCAAAAGCGAATCAAATTCCTCCGCTGTTCCCTCGTAGCATATTTGTATGTCTAATTTGGGATACGTTCCAAAGAATCCGTTATCTATCGTTTCTACGCTTTTGGGAATAACGACCTTTTTTAAGTTCGGATTACAGTCGATCACTGCGGGGATGTGTGTTCGTCCATCCTCAAACACTATTTCTTCTACAAGGATATTCGAAAAAGCACCGTTATCAAATGTAACAGATGACGGCACATCTATCTTTTCGATTCCTGCTAAAACAGCAAAGGCTTCAATATGCTCAACAGTGGAAGGAATTTCAAATTCTTTAAGATTTGTACATGATTCAAATGTTCCTGCTTTTATAACTGTAACCTTAGGCGGCCATATGATGCTCTCTAAATCAGAGCAACCTGAAAAAGCTCTGGAGCCTATTGAGGTGAGTGAGTCGGGAAGCGAGAGAGATTTTATTTTTTTGCAATTAGAAAAGCAAGCATTTCCGATTGAGATTAGAGAATCGGGAAGAGCGATAACTTCACAATTCTCCAATCCATAAAAAGTACAAGTTCCTAAAGATGTTATTCCCTCGGTAACAGTCAGCGCTTTAATATCGTTTTTTAATTCAGAAAACTCAGGTAACGGAGATGTGACAGCAGTTCCATCATCCAAATATGCCATTTTCCCGAAATCCTCGGTTGCACCAGTACCGTAAACTGTGAGCTCACCCGTTTTCTCGTCAAATTTCCAGTAAGTATCTCCGCCGAGGCTACCCTCCGTTACTTCGGCGGAAAAAACAGAAACAGGCAAGAGAAATGAGAGAATAAGAACTGACAGAGTGAATAAAGAAATGATCTTTTTCATGGGTAACCTCCTTTTCGTATTTACAGGTGTATTTTTGGTAAATCTTACCCTTTACAATTTCATTATATACATTATATTGTACGATGTCAACATATTTTTCCGCGAATAGTATTTACAAGAGAAAATATTATGATATGATATAATATAGACAGGAGGGGGGTGGTCGGCATGGCTACGTCGGATAATCTGAAAAGAGGAAGCGTTGAGCTTCTTATACTGACTCTTCTTGAAAATGAAGATATGTACGGATATCAATTATCTACAGCTCTTGAAGAAAAAAGCCGCGGACTGTATTCCCTTGTGGAAACCTCGCTTTATCCCTCCTTATACCGTATGCTTGACAAAGGTTTAATATCGGACAGGCAGGAAAAGGTGGGTAAGCGAAGAGTCCGGGTATATTACCACATTGAAGACAAGGGAAAGGAATACCTTAAAGAGATCAGAAAAGAGTATCTTTTGCTGACCCGAGGGGTGTTGCATATTCTGGATATCAAGACTTTGGAGGAAATGACCGATGAATGAAAAAAGCATAAAAAAATATTGTCGGGAAGTTAAGCGGCACTGTCCCCGTTCATTCGGCAAGAAGATAAGCTCCAATTTGTATAATGATATACTGGATTATGCAAACGGAAAGGACAGTATCTCTTATGAGGATATCTGCTTACGATTTGGACGTCCCGAGGCTTATGCGAGGGAGTATATTGCGTCTGCAGATAATGAAAATATCAAATATTATTCAAACAAATGGCGTCCGCTGATAATTACGGTTGTTGCGGCAATCGCAGTGGCCTTGGTAGTTTATATAGTGGCAATTGCAATAGCGCTTGTAGACGGGCTGAATAGCTCAGGGGGCTATTATGAAGTATCTGTAAATGGGGAGCGAGTATGTTATGAAAAGATTGATTAGTTTTGTTGTTGCTTCTATTATATGTATTATTTGTTTTTCTTCTGTGGTGAATGCTCAGGCAGCAGATGACAAAATAATATACGAGACTGACAGCTATGTTATCAAGCTCGACGGCGGTTATTATGCAGAAGTAACCGTCGGAGAAAGCGCCGGCTTCACAAAAGAAGGCGCGAGAGCTGTAACGGAAAAATACGGGTACAAGGAATTCATTTTTCGCGACAATAGCGGAAATAAGCTTTGGAGATTTGTTGTTAACGGTACATTTTCGGTAAATACCGGTGTAAGCGCAACCTGCACACAGGCTTCGTACAGAACTGAAATTTTCAATAACAATTGGCAAGAAAAGACAGCTTCTGCAACAAAGTCTCAGAATAAAGCAATAGGTGACGCTACATTTATAAAAAAAGTATTGCTTATTACAACAAATACAGAAGAAGTTCATTTGGTACTGACCTGTGATAAAAACGGAAATATGTCTTGATTGCACTATAAAAAAGCCCCTGAGGGGCTTTTTTGTTTTGGGATACTGACATAACACCATGTATGCTTTTTTATAACCCTCATATAATAATCCTGTTTTCCTCTTATTGAAGGCCGAATTTTGTAAATACTGTTGAAAGAAGAAAACACTTGTGATATACTGAAAGTTACCAAAAACACCTTCAACAATCACAATATATTTATTTACAATACAACACTCCGTTTGCAGGAAGGACTAAAGGCACACTATGAATATTGTTATAGCAGGCTGCGGCAAGATCGGCAGAACTATTATAGCAAGTCTTACCGCCGAAGGACACAGCATCACAGCAATCGATACTAACCCCAAAGCACTTGAGACAGTAACCAACACTTACGATATAATCACCATTGAGGGTAACGCCGCTGACACGGACACCCTCGAGGAAGCAAGCATCGGCAAGGCAGAGCTTTTCATCGCCGTTACGGGAAGCGATGAGATCAACATGCTCTCCTGCTTCATTGCAAAAAACATGGGCGCATCAAACGCCGTTCCCCGAATCAGAAACCCCGAGTACAACGACCAGAGCCTCCTTCTGCTTCGTCAGTACCTCCAGCTTGAAATGACCATAAATCCCGAGCTTCTGGCGGCAAAGGAGCTTTACAATATGCTCAAGCTCCCCTCCGCAGTTAACGTGGAGTCCTTCTCAAGAAGAAATCTTGAGATCGCAGAGATCCGCCTCAAGGAAAACTCCCTTCTCGTTGGCATGAAGCTTATGGATATGAGAAAGAAGTATCCCGGCCAGTATCTTGTCGGTATCGTCAAGAGAGGCGAAAACATATTTATCCCCGACGGTACCTTTACCCTTGCCGCCAACGACAAGATCGGTATCACAGCTTCCCCCCAGGAGCTTCTCAAGCTGCTTCGCGCGCTTAACGTTACTCAGAAGCAGGCAAAATCCGTTATGATCGTCGGCGGTGGCAGAACCGCTTACTATCTTGCAAAATTCCTCCTTTCGGGAACCACCAAGGTCACCATCATCGAAAGAGATCTCCAGCGCTGCCGCGATCTGAGCGAGGCGCTCAGAGGCGCTACCATTATCAACGGCGACGGAACAGATCTTGATCTTCTTATGGAATCGGGCCTTGCAAATACAGACGCCTTTGTTACCCTCACGGGCATGGACGAGGAAAACATTATTCTGGCATACTCCGCATCCGCGAAGTGCGTTCCCAAGGTTGTAGCCAAGGTAAACCGAGATGAATTCGAGCCTGTTACCGAAAAAATGGGCCTTGATAATATCATTACCCCCAGAAAACTCGTTGCAGATATTTTCGTAGGATATGCAAGAGCCCTCAAAAACTCTCTTGGAAGCAAGGTCGAAACTCTTTATAAGCTTATGGGCGGCGCCGCAGAGGCCCTTGAATTTGAAGCCCAGGACGACCACAAATATGCCCGTATCACTCTTAAGGATATAAAGCTTAAGCCCAACACCCTTGTGGCAGGAATCATGCGCGGCCGCAAAACAATTATCCCTATGGGTGACGACTGTATCCTCCCCGGAGACAAAGTGGTCATTCTTTCAGCAGGTAAAAAGATCAACGATCTTTCCGATATAATCAAATAATCATGAACAGAAGAAAAGTTTTTTTCACTCTCGGACAGATGCTCCTGCTTGAAGGAGCACTGCTCCTTCTTCCCACTGTAGTAGCCATTATCTACAGGGAAAGCACCGTTATTCCTTTTCTCATTTCCTCAGCAATCGCAGCCGCCATCGGCGGACTTATGATGCTTTTATTCAGAAAAAGAAATAACACCATATACTCCAAAGAAGGCCTCGCCATAGTTGCCCTCTCCTGGATCGCTCTCTCCCTGGTTGGAGCTCTGCCCTTCTGGCTGAGCCGCGAGATCCCCTCTTACGTTGATGCGTTTTTTGAGACCGTCAGCGGATTTACCACCACAGGAGCTTCTATCCTCCCTAATGTTGAAGCCCTCAGCCATGGAATCCTCTTCTGGCGAAGCTTCACTCACTGGATAGGCGGTATGGGAGTTATCGTTTTCATAATGGCCATTATCCCAAGCGTTTCCGACCGCTCCATCCATATTATGAGAGCGGAGGTTCCGGGCCCTGTTGTGGGAAAGCTTGTTCCCAAGGCAAAGGACACCGCAAGAGTTCTTTACCTCATATACATCGTGCTCACCGTGATCGAAACGATTATGCTCCTTTTTGGAGGAATGTCTCTTTTCGACAGCATTGTTCACTCTTTCGGTACCGCAGGTACGGGAGGCTTTGGCATCAAAGCCGACAGCATTGCATCCTACTCTCCTTACTGCCAGTGGGTCATCACCGCATTTATGATAGTATTCGGTATTAATTTCAACCTTTACTATCTGCTGCTTGTCCGCCGCTTCAAGGTAGTATTCACCAACACCGAGCTCTGGGTATTCCTGGGAATAGTTTCGGCGGCTATCACCTTCATTACTCTGAATATTGCCCCTCAGTACGACAGCGTTTCCCACGCAATAAGAGATTCTTCATTCCAGGTTGCATCTATTATCAGTACCAGCGGATTTGCCACCACCAATTTCGATCTCTGGCCCGGCTTCTCAAAAGCGATCCTCTTCCTTCTTATGTTTTTCGGAAGCTGCGCAGGCTCTACTGCGGGCGGACTTAAGATCTCAAGAATGATACTCCTTATAAAGCGTTGCCGCAACGAGCTGAAGCATGTGCTTTCTCCCAAATCGGTAAACTCCGTTCGTATGGACGGAAAGCAGGTCGATGCTTCTGTTCTCAAAAGCGCCAGCAACTACTTTATTTTCTTTATTTTCTGCTATGGCATCATTTTCCTTCTTATCTCCTATGAGCCCTTCTCATTCGAGACGAATTTCACAGCTGTGGCCGCCTGCTTTAACAACGTAGGTCCGGGCTTTGGCGAAGTGGGCCCTGCAGGAAGCTTCGCTGCATATTCCCCTATTTCAAAAATTGTTCTTTCATTTGCAATGCTTCTGGGACGACTTGAGCTTTATCCCGTTCTCCTCATTTTCTTCCCCAAGCTTTGGAAAAAGAAATGATTTCATAACGGCTTATTAATAAATATCCCCCGTAAAACGGGGGATATTTCATTTTCGGGCATAGCCCTGAACACTACCGGCCACGCACAAGTGCGTTTGATACTTACTGCCGGCCATGCAATTGTTACCTACTACCCATTAAACTGGCGACATATATAAGCCTCCCTCCGATGGAAGGACCCGCTTGCGGGGGGGATCCATCTGGGGAACCTATTTCCCAATCTCCCCGATAAACACGAATTTGAAAGTAACCAAACAAAAAAGAGATACGGCAAGCCGTATCTCTTTTTTGTTTAATAATGCTTATCAGCCGCCTGTGGCAAGTCTGATAAGGTGGTTTGCATCAAAGCTGTTGACCTTGCCGTCGCCGTCAATGTCTGCAGCCTTCTTCTGTGTAT
>JAZTXZ010000100.1:0-8788 GCA_045636685.1 Candidatus Avispirillum sp.
TACAAGGAAAGCTACGGACAGAGCTATGTTTACGACAGCGAGGGCAACGTAGTTTCCTCAACGGACAAGGCAGAGACCGAATCAAGCTTCTCCTATCAGGACAATGAGCTTACCCAAAGCCTCAGCCCCACGGGAAGCCGATATATGTATGCCAATACTGACACCACATATAACACCACCTATGCAGTATCAAATTCGGGACAGAGGATAGGATTTACATATAACGAAAGCGGCGATGCCGAATCTATGACCATCACCGATCTTGAGTTTATCTCCTCCCTCACAGCGCTTGGAGGAGCAGACTGCTATATAATAAACGCCAAAGACGGCAGAGCTCTTAAGCCCTACGGTAACACATCCGGAAGCATTATATATGCTTCAAACCTCTATTATGTTACCAATACCCAATGGACTGCAAAATATATTGGCAGCGACATATACTGCTTCAATTACAAGGATATTCCTACAATGGGTATCAGCGTAAATACTGACGGCGCGGGATTGAAGCTGAAAACTGTTACTACAGGCTCGGACGGAAAACCGACGACAGAGTTTAAGTTCAAGCCCGTATCAAACGGAGACGGCACCTTCCGCCTGCTGACGGCAGAAAGCGGATATACAGAAGCTCTTTACAAAACGGAAAATATTCATTACGAGGGCAGCGGAAGCTATTCCGTAAAGAGCGGCAACAGCAATGCGGACGACCCTGCATATAAGTGGTATTTTGTATCAGCAAGCAAAAGCGGCGATCTTGAGATGAAGACCGAGGCTGAGTACGACGGTGACGGTACACATCTTGTTTCTTCTACCGATGCCGTGGGTAACGTGACAAGCTACAGTTACGGCTCAAACGGACTTGTTGATAAAGTCACAGCACCTTCCGATACAAGCGACAGTATAGAATCTGTTACCAAATACACCTACGATATCATGGATCGCACCACAAAGGTGGAGGGCGTAGAGGTTGAAAAAGAGACAGAAGCTGAAACAGTTGTAGCGCAGGTAGAATACACCTACGATAAAGACCTTCTGAAAAACATTCTCGTTGACGAGGGGCTTGTGCAGTACAGCTTTGACTACGACAGCTTCGGAAGAAAAACGGCAGTTTACGTCGGCAACGGAACCACAAGACGGACTTTAGCAAGCTATGTTTACGAAGGCAGAGACCTCACACGTCAGAATTACGGCTCAAGCGGCACAAATTACATTGAATTTACTTATGACAACCTTGACAGATTGGAAAAAAAGACTTATAATGGAGACAGTAGTAAATCGGTAGAGTATCTCTACGACCCCAACGGAAACAACTATGGAATCATAGATAACATTTGGGGCAAAAAGACCTTCTTTGAGTTCGACCTTGCAGGAAGAGTAAACGGTGTATCTTCTGTAGATATCGGTTCAGGTATTACGAGGGCTTATGAAAGCATAAGATACAACGACGGCAAGGGTACAGTTGAGAGCATGGTGCAGTCTATGTTCGATGCAAGCGGTACGAAGCTTAGAACCATAGAGTATAGCTACACCTACGGTGATCCTGCATTGGGTCAGATGCCCGATGTTCTGTACTCAGGCATCTTCGGCGGTCGTGGCTTTAACTTCACCTACGACAGCCTCGGCAGACTTACAAGCCGAAGCATATCCTTCAACGGCGGAGCAAAGGCTGAAAGTTACACCTACAAGGCAAAGGACGCGAATTATACTACTACCCTTGTAGAGTCTATAACTGACTTTGCAGGTACGGCGCATACCTATACCTACGATGCAAACGGCAATATTACAAGCGAGACTGTCGGTGGTCAGACCATTCGTTACGAATACGACTCTCAGAACAGATTGACACGTTGCTTCGATCCTATAGCAGGTAGTACAACGGTATATGCCTACGACGACAGGGGAAACATCCTCAAAGTCAGAGAAGCTGATTACATGACCGAGGAGGAGCTTGACGCTTATTACGCTGAGTACGGCGATGCAATATTTACCGACACAGCGTACACATACGGCGATTCCACTTGGGCTGATTTATTGACTGCCTGCAACGGAGTTTCCATAACCTATGACGAACTCGGCAACCCCTTGACATGGTACAGTGGAAGAAACACCACCATGACATGGGAGAACGGACGTCAGCTTGTTCAGTTTGCTAATGCGACAGCTCAGTACGACTTTGAGTACAACGCAGACGGTCTTAGAACGAAAAAGACAGTCACAAACAAACGCAACTCTACAGTAACCAAATCCACTGAATACTATATTGTTGACGGTCAGTATGTAGGTGAAGTGTCCACTATAGGCGGCGTACAGTATGTCCTTGGTTACATCTACGACGAGAACGGCGCTCCTGCGGGTATTAGCATAAATACTATCAACGCTGAAGGTGAAGCTTCGGGTGTAAGCACCTGCTATTTTGCAAAGAATCTTCAGGGCGATGTTATAGCCGTAATGGGCTATGACGGAAGTATTTACGCAAGATATACTTATGATGTTTTGGGTAATATCGTTTCCGTAACCGATGCAAACGGCAATGCGATCACAGACTCAACTAATATAGCTCTTCTGAATCCTTTTAGATACAGGGGCTATATGTATGACAACGAAACGGGGTTCTACTATCTCCGTTCCCGTTATTACGACCCCGAAGTAGGCAGATTCCTCAATGCGGACTCTACCGGTCTTGTAACAGCCAATCCCACCTCTGCAAAATACGATAAAAACCTCTTTGCTTATTGTGATAATAATCCTGTTAGCCGCCGAGATACCGGTGGAGATGTTTGGGAGACTGTTTTTGATGTTATCACGATTTGTGTGAGCGTTGTCGATGTTGTAGCTAATCCATCTGACGTTGGTGCTTGGATTGGACTTGCTTGCGATGTTGTTGATCTTATACCCTTTGTTACCGGTGTTGGTGAGGTTGCAAGAGGCATAAGAACAGCGGATAAAGCCATCGATACTGTAAAGTTAGTGGATAAAGCTGGCGATACTATAGAAATAGCTAAAGCAACTGACTTTACTGATGATGCTATGGACACAATAAATTCTTTGAATAGAAATAGCAAGGGATTTACGCAATCGACTCGAAAAGCAGGACAAGAAATTCATAAAGGATATAAAGCCACAAGCAATTTCAATCCTAGATGGAAAGAATATCCTGAAATCCCTGGAATTCGTCCTGATTACATTGATATTGATAACCATATTATTTATGAACTAAAACCTATGAATCCTCGAGGTGTTCGTAGTGGAATTAGACAATTACGGAGGTATAACAAAGCCCTTGGTGGTGGTTATACAATGAGATTGGAGCTATATTGAGATTGATATATGACAAAGCAAGAATTCAAAGAATATGTGAATAAAGAATGTTTAAAAAGAGGTTTCATCAAAGTAAGAAATTCATTTTTTCTTTCAGGCACTGATTTACTGTGTGGAGTACGTTTGCAAAAATCAAATTATGGCAATGTATTTTATGTGAATTTTGATTTTTATTTGGGGGATTATGAAAGTATTAAAAAATATCCTTCACAGTATGAAAGTGATATTGGAGGAAGAATAACGGTTATGTCAAAAACGCAAACGTACCAGGGCAAGCATTTTATGACATCGTTAATCGAATATGAAGAGTATACTGAAGATGAATTGCAACCGTATTTTGACAAGGCATTTGATGAATTGATCATCCCTCCTGTTTTGAACGGAAAAAAGTATATTTTGCAAAATTTAAGGAAGTTATACTTTTTATCTTTACATCAAGATGAGGTTATGCAGAAATTAAAAAAGACAGGGGACGAAGATAGAAACACAGGGGACGGTTCTGTGTCTTTGGACGAACCCCCTGAATAACTAACAAAGGGCGGCTGAAAAGCCGCCCTTACCTTTTTATCGCGGGCGCATGGGCAAAGGGCGACCGCTTGCGGGGGATCCGTCTAGGGAGCCTTTGTCACCGGTCACTTTTTTCCTGATCACTTACTCTTTTTCTCTTTATCGGTCAACCTCTTTTAAATCACGCTCCTCGCGCGTGGCTTTCGTTATACAAAAAAGCACACCCACTTAAAAATGGGTGTGCTTTTTCACTTATTCCATATCAAATATCAGCCTCAATAAACAACATAAAGAAAAACTCAAGTTTCAGGCGATTGCTGTTATCCTCGGAATACTCCAGCTCCTCTGAAACAATGCGGGCAGCCTCAAGAATGGGAAATCCGCTCATTACAAGTGATGCAATAAGCCTCTCGCAAAAAAGAGAAAATCCGACAGCGGCAAAAAACTCTCTTTCGTTTTTAGCGGCGCCCGTATGCCTGTATACAAAATAAGCAAGAACGCGCTCAAGAGATTCTTCCATCTCCGCAGGGGGTCTTACATCTGATGTATAGCACAAAAACTGCTCTTTATGAGTCTCATCAAGGTATTCAAGCTCTTCAAGCACTTCGTGCCAGAAATCATCGCAATTACGGGACGGAGAGACTGAGCATTCTTTGCAAATGAGAGAAAGCCTTTTCTCATAGGGTATGCTTCTGTCAGAAAGAATATTATATATCCTGCAACGTTCAGCTACAGGGTCTATCTCCCATTCGCAATCATACCAATCAAGCTCTCCTGCCTCGAAAAATTCCCCGTATCCGTCGGAGGACAGAATGATCCTTGCTGCCTCCTCGCAGGAAAGTCCTATGCCTACCTCATTTCTCGCAGGCGTGATATTATAAAACCTGGGATGATGGCTGCAAATATGGCAGAGATACTCCTCTCCGCAATTCATAATTATCCTGCAAAGCCCGCGGCTGTCGAGATGGGGGCATCTGTCATTCTCCAAAAGTCTGAAGCAGGCAGGCTCGCCCTCTGCTTCATCGTCTATACTTTTCCTGATCTCTTCCGCATAGTCCCCGTTCATGCATCGGTACTTCAGCATCGTTTCTTCATCAATATCTATTTCCCATCCGACGCAGCATGAATGGCGGCATTTATCGGCGATACAGCAAAAATCCTTATAATAGCTCGGCGCAAAAAGCTTCACCTTATATCACTTCCTTTTATCTCATTATACCAATATTCTATATTTTTTTCAATAATACACGCGCTATATACTTCTTTTTTCGCCACTTATTTACGGATAGATGCCGAACATATACATCCTATTGAAAAAGATTATTTGCCATGATATCATATTGATGAAAGGTGGTGACTGTATGAAAGTAACAACAGTGATCGATCCCACCAGAGAAGAAGAGATCATAATCTATGTGAAAAAGGAAAGCCCCCTAGCAGATGCTATAGAAAAGCTTGCCAGAGAGGGCGAAAAAGAGCTCGTCGGATACAAGGACAGCTGCAGTTATATCCTCGATCCCGCGGAAATCTTGTACTTTTCAACAGAGGGCAGCCGGGTTACCGCAACAACGCAGGAGGGCTCTTTCACCTTAAAGACAAGGCTCTATGCTCTTGAGGAGGAGCTTCCTAAAAACTTTATAAAGATCAACAAGTCCTGCATCGCAAACATCAAAATGATAAGCAGGTTTGATTCCTCCTTCTCGGGAACACTTATTGTAATATTCAAAAACGGAAACAGAGACTACGTTTCCCGCCGTAACATAAAGAAAGTAAAGGAAAGGTTGGGATTATAATGAACAAGTATTTAAAAAGCTTTTTCCATCGGGGACTTATATTTTCAGGACTTGGCCCTGTTGTCTGCGCAATTGTTTTCCTCTGCCTCCATTTTTCGGGAGTTGATATTTCTTTCAACGGATACGACTATTTTCTTGCCACGGTTTCTACTTATGTGATCGCCTTCGTTCAAGGAGGGGCAAGTATCTTCACTCAGATAGAGCACTGGTCTGTTCCTCGGTCCATCCTTTGCCACTTTTCATCTGTTTACGCAGTTTACACCCTTGCCTATCTAATCAACTCATGGATACCCTTTGAGCCTATGATAATAGTCATATACACCGCGGTATTTGTTGCTTTGTATATTATAATCTGGCTCGTTGTTTTTATCTCCGTAAAAAACGCATCAAAAAAGCTTAACTCAAAGCTTTGATATTGCAAAAAGGATCTGTCGCCCCTGATTGCGACAGATCCTTTTTTGCTTTCTATTACTATGTAATTGATTAATATCCTTTTTTTCTCGCATAGCCGCATTTTTTGCAAAGCTCTTCGCAGACGTTGCGGCGCTGCAGAGATTCTTTGAGCTTCACGGCCCTCTCGGAAGAAAGGATATCCGAAAGATTTTCTTCAAAAATATTGCCAAGCGCCACTGCTCCGTCTGCATCAAGGCAACAGGGCACAACCGTGCCGTCTGACAGTATGCCTATCTGATCACGAAGACCGTAGCAGGTGTGGTCGCTTCCCAGCTCTTCTCCGTCAATATCGGGCCAATCGAACTTTTCGCCCCATTCGAGGAACACCTTGTCCTTCAGCTTATATCCGGAGCGGGTCTCCTTCCATTCGCCCTCGAACTCTCTATGCATACATTCAAGTATTTCCCCGTTTCTCTCCTCTGCCCCGCCCGAGTTCCACAGGCGAAGGACGCAGATGATACCCTTTTCGGATGCTTTTTTGCAAAAATCAAAGCAGTCTGAAAGATAATCCTCAATAGGCATTCCCATATCGTTTGCCTCAAAGGCATGGAGAGAGATGCTTATTTTATAGAGAGACTCAGCCGAAAGAAGTGTATCTTCCCTCTTTTTAAGCAAAGTGCCGTTTGTTGTGATTATTACCTTCAAGCCTTCACTTTCCGCAACAGAGAAAAACTCGCAAAGATGCGGATGCAAAAGAGGCTCCCCCATAAGATGAAAATAGAGAAAATCCGCAAAGGTTGAAGCCTCTTTGCAGGCCACCTTAAATTCATCCGGGGAAATATACTTTAATGGTCTTTTCGTTTTATGGCAAAAGCTGCAGGATAGATTACATGCATTTGTAATTTCCAGAAATGCTTTTTTCGGCATATCAGCAAATATCCTTTTTTTCGTATTTTACAAAGCCGAGAACGAGACAAGCCACGGCAACTGCCGCACCGATGAGCACAAATTTCCATTCCAGGGCTGAGTTTTCTATAATATAATTACCGTTGACATAAGCAAAGGGGGTCACGTAGCGGAAAAATTCAGTCTCCTCTGTGAGATTGGCAACGATATTTACAAAATAAAGCCCCATTGCAAGTCCAAGGCCTACACCCACGGCTTTCTTTTTGAAAAAGGCGGAAAGGCCGAAGCACATGAGTCCGAACTGAAGCTGGAGAATGAAATAGGTGATAAACAGAACAAAGAAAGGCTTCCATTCCACCTCTATTCCCATAGCAAAAACTGCAAGTGAGCAAACTGCGCAAACTGCAAAATTGAGGACCATTATCTCAGTTACAACCGCTGAAAGCTTTGAAAAGAAAGCCTTTCTTCTGGGCACGGGATGAGTATAAAGGAACTCCGCTGTTTTATCGCTCTCCTCCTTGGAGAGGGCGGATATCGCAATAATTGAAGCAAAAATAGCTCCGCCGATGCCAAGCATCTCACCGCACTCAAGGCTGAAATAGCCGATAAATGAGCTGAAGGTCATAGTCTCCATATTAAGAGCATCGGAAAAAGCCCCCATATTTGCAAACATCTCGCTCATTTCGCTCATTGCGGCTTCCATTTCGGGATATATAACTATACACACAAGGAGCAAAAATGATATGGCTGCAGTCCATATGATAAGGGAAAGCCTTGATCTTCTTATTTCATGGCGGTATAAAGTCATATTACGCTTCCTCCTTAGTATAGTAATGCATAAATACGTCCTCAAGGTCGGGGTCCGTAACATTCATATCGTAAAAGCTGAGAGAACGAAGGGTATCCATAAGGTCTGTGGGGGTTCCGCTGAAAAGAAACTTTGCGCACTCTCCGTCGATTTTCAGGTCTCTCGCTCCCGCAATTTTAATATTCTCGCTGACGCCCTTTAATGTTACCTCTTTTATTCCCGTATGGGAAAGGTCGGAAACACTTTTCTGAACAAGTATTTCGCCATCTCTGATAATGGCCGCATTCCTTGCGTATCTTGCAACCTCGGAAAGAATATGCGTTGAAAGAAAGATTGTTGCGCCTTCCCTGTTTCTCTCCTCAAGAATGGAGAAAAACTCTCTTTGCATGAGAGGGTCAAGACCGCTTGTGGGCTCATCCAGAATATAAAGAGAAGGGCGATGCTGCATAGCACAGACTATTCCCACCTTCTTGCGGTTTCCCAGAGACAATTCTCCCACTTTTTTTCTCGTATCAAGGCAAAGGCGCTCGCAAAGCCTTGCAGCCTCACTCTTGCAATCCTTTCCTCTGAGAGCAGCGGAAAGCTCTATTATCTCAGACACTCTCATTCCACTGTAAAATGTGGCCTCCGAGGGCATATAGCCGACCGCTTTGAGTATCTCGTTTTTATCCTTTTCAATATCAAGTCCGAGGACCTGACCTTCTCCCGATGTCTTTTTTATAAGACCGAGAAGCGTTCGTACAGTGGTTGACTTACCACTTCCGTTTGGACCGATAAAGCCAAAAAAATCCCCCTCCTCAACCGAGAGAGTTACGCTTTCGATTCCCCTTGATTTATTATAATATTTACAAAGCTTATCTGTTTTAATGGCGTACATAGGATACCTCCTTTGTATCTTGATTGTACTATTATTTTCAATTACTGTCAATAGATAGTTTTAACGGTATGCCTGAAAAAGAACGACAGTAAAGTGCTGCAACGCCGCCCCTCTTTCTTTGCGCGAAAGAGAGCTTCAAATTCTGGTTTATCGGGGTGGAGAGACGGTCGCTTTTTTGAAAAAAAGCTC
>JAZTXZ010000101.1:0-2930 GCA_045636685.1 Candidatus Avispirillum sp.
GACCATTCGTTACGAATACGACTCTCAGAACAGATTGACACGTTGCTTCGATCCTATAGCAGGTAGTACAACGGTATACGTTTACGATGACAGGGGAAATATTCTCAAGGTCAGAGAAGCGGATTACATGACCGAGGAGGAGTTTGACGCCTACTATGCTGAGTACGGTGATGCTATATTTACCGACACAACGTATACGTACGGTGACTCCACTTGGGCTGATCTGCTTACAACATATAACAATACTGCAATAACCTATGACGAGCTTGGAAACCCCTTGACATGGTACAGTGGCAGAAATACCACCATGACATGGGAGAACGGACGTCAGCTTGCTCAGTTTGCTAATGCGACCGCTCAGTACGATTTTGAGTACAATGCAGACGGACTGAGAACCAAAAAGACAGTTACGAATAAGAGAAATTCAACTGTTACAAAGGAAACAGAGTATTACATAGTAAACGGTCAGTACATCGGTGAGGTTTCTACAATCGGCGGCGTACAGTATATCCTCGGATATATTTACGACGAAAACGGCGCTCCTGCGGGAATAAATGTAAGCGCTTCCAATGCAACAGGCGAAAATACATATTACTTTGCTAAGAATCTGCAAGGCGATATTATAGCTATCCTTAACGAGCAGGGTGATATCGAAGCGAAGTACGTTTACAACGCTTGGGGCGACCTTGCATCTGTAAAAGACGCAATCGGAAACACCATCACTTCCCCAACTCATGTAGGTCTTCTCAATCCTTTCCGTTACCGCGGATATATGTACGACAGCGAGACGGGATTCTATTATGTATCTTCTCGTTATTACGATCCTTACGTCGGTCGGTGGTTGAATGCGGATGGACAGATATCTGGTGTTGGTGGAGATATTCAGGGATATAACCAGTTTGTATATTGCTTCAATAATCCGGTCAATATGGATGATCCTTCAGGTAACTGGCCGAAGTGGATCAAGGATGCAGTTAAGCATGTTGCTGATAAGATTATAAAGATTAAGAGCAGTGCATGTGACCGAATCGCCGATTTTATGATTAAAACAACTAATACTGTTGAAAAAGCTACTTCATCTGTCAATGCTACTTTTTCAACTGGTCAAAATTATGGTGCGTCTGGTGCATTTACAGCTATTGGAGGTCAAATATCTGTAGCTATTGACACGACTGGTAATATTGCAGTAACGAAGTCAACCTCATTTGGTGTAACTTCAGCTTTCAAGCCAGGGGCATCAACAACAACATTTGTAAGTGTGAAAGGTAGCACTATAGACAAAAGTGTGTTTGATGAATATGTAGATGTACAGGTGGGTTCTTCGGCAGGATTTTCAATTTATGGGGTTCCTGCGAGTGTTTCTGCAGATTTAATCTTAGGTGTATCCTCAAATCGCACGGTAGACTATGGTGGTATTTCGTTAGCATCTGGGGTTGGAACTCCAGGATTTGAACTTTATGCAACTAGAGACATAGAATCACATGGTGTGCTGATTAACATATATGATTGTCAGAGAGAATTTTGGAAAGGATTTAAAGAAAAATACTGATGAAAAAGCTAATATATAATTTTGTTATTGTTATTTTATTGCTTTCCGTACTTATTATAAATGTTAGTGCTGAACCAACGTACGATACTTTTTTTACTTTTGAAGATGCAGATGAGGAATATACTCAACGTATGCTTGATATTATCAATCTGAAAGTAATCAACGAAGAGCCTAACATTGTAAAAATAAAGCGTTTTGCGGTAAGAGACGATGGCGGATATGCTGTTTGTGAGGACCCATTTACTACAAACTATTATATATCCGTATATAGTGCTGACGGAACGTTTGAATATGCTTATTATTTCTCCCACATTGGAAGATTTGACATTGAATTCGAAGGCGAAAATATTGTCTTTGTGCGTTCACCGGGTGACTTGATAATATCATTCGATCCTGAGGGAAATTTAGTTTTCTGCAAAGAAAACGTGGATGTTAAAGACAGTGACATAGATACCTTTAACAAAGAATATATACAAACGAGCAAGATGGTTGGGAACAGCACGTACAAGCTGGCAAATGATAGCGCAATATTCTGGATTATAAACGGTGGCTTTTCAAAGCTTATAAAGATAGACGAAAACGGAAATGAAACAGTTTTATTTAAAGGTGAATATATATCTTCTTTTGCTAAAGGTACGATAATTCGAGTTGTACTGACATATGCCTGTGCGGGTGTGGTCTTCGGTCTTGTATTCGTAATTGTATTTTTTATAAAGAGGAAAAAAAGACAGGGAACGGTTAGCGTGAAAACCAGACGGTGTAAAAGTTAAAAAAGGTATAGAAAAAGAACCTTGACAAAAGCCAAGAAAAAAGAATAGAGAGCTATTGTTATCACTATTAGGTTTTCATTGGTTGTGTGCGATTGAGAATCATGCGGTGTTCAAAACACCTGAATAACTAACCCAAGGGCGGCTTTTCAGCCGCCCTTTCCGTATTTATCGCGGGCGCATGGGCAAAGGGCGACTCCGTTCCCGTGGTTTCGAAGGAAGAATATGAGAGCATAGAAGATTTCGAAACTGTTCTCGCTAAAAAAGGCAGACCCGAGTTCGGTCTGCACGTAACCTTCTATAACGGCACAACAAAGGTGGGTGACACCTTTGAAGCCCAGTTCAACAGCGGATGCGAGGGCTGGCAATACCTGACACAGAAGGTCATAGCCCCCGGAACTTATACAAAGATAGTCTACAGCTTTGTATATAACTACAATACCGGCGAGGCAAAGGTTTCCCTTCCCTTCCTCTACAAGGAAAGCTACGGACAGAGCTATGTTTACGACAGCGAGGGCAACGTAGTTTCCTCAACGGACAAGGCAGAGACCGAATCAAGCTTCTCCTATCAGGACAATGAGCTTACCCAAAGCCTCAGCCCCACGGGAAGCCGA
>JAZTXZ010000102.1:0-12749 GCA_045636685.1 Candidatus Avispirillum sp.
CTGCCCTCGGGAGCATTGGTCATAGTAACAGTAAGATTCTTGATCACAACAGTACCGCCGGTGATCTGGAATGCACGGTCGGTGCCGGTGTATGTGACAGTCTTGCCGTTACCGTCAATGGTCACGTTCTTGTTAATGGTAATAGTTGCAGAGGTGGTGATATTAGCAATGAGAGTGATTGTATCTCCTGCCTTTACTGCTGCAAGTGCATCAACAAGTGTACCATAATATACATCGCCTATTACAGCCTGAGCTTTAGGAAGAACTGATGTAGGCTTGTCAGCATGGAGAACACCAACAAGTGTCTCTGTGTTGTTGTTCTCAGCAGTAGTATCCTTAACAGTAATAGTACCGGTGAAAGTACCTGCAACTGCACCAACAGCGTTCTTCCAGTTATCATGGTTAGATGCAAGAGTTACATTTGTAACATTGTTGTTGGAAGCAACACTTGTGCCAAGCATAATGCCTGCGATACCACCTGCTGCAGCTTTAGTAGCTGTAACAGTAATGTTGTTAACAGTGTTATTGGAAAGAGTAGAATTTGAGCTTGCATAACCGATTACACCACCAACGTAGGAGCTACCGGTAATAGCAGAGCCGGAACGAGTAAGAGCTGTGCCGTCTACTGTACAATCCTTAACTGTGAGCTTACCGTAGTAATCGTAACCTACGACAGCACCAACACCAACAACATTCTTTGCGTTGATCTGGATGTTGCCCTTAACAGTAACATTCTCGATAGAGCCTGTTGCGGACCAAGCAAAACCAACAACTGCAGCAACATTGTTGCCTGTGAAGTCGCCTGTGTCAATGGTTACGTTTTCAATAGTAAGATTCTTAATAACCGCATCACCTGCGATTGCACCGAAGAGACCTGCGCAGATATAGACGTCAGCCTTCTGTGCGGTTTCTATGGAAGTAAGGTTAGAGAGTGTGTATCCCTTACCATCGAAAATACCGTCGAATGTTGCGTTGCAATCGTCACCGATGTTAACGCTCCAATCGATACCTGCCATATCAATGTTAGCACCGAGAGCTACGTATACGCCGGGAGCGTTGTACTTAGTCTCGCCTGCATTTACAGAGTCACGGAAATCGATAAGGTCGTCAATAGACTTGATCAGATAAGGAGCTTCTTCTGTACCGGAGCCCTCAAGTCCCGTTCTAATATAGTATGCACCATTTCTGTATACAACCTTGCCATTCTCAACTTTGGTAGTGATGTCAAAGAGATCAGGAGCAGTCAGAACTGCACCCTCTGCAAGGTAAATATTAGCATACTGGCTTCTATAAGCAGTTTCAGTATCGAATTTATTACTACCTACGAGTTTAAAATCAACAGTAGCAGTTCCCTTTGTCTGAACATAAATAGGATACTGGGAGTTAGCCTTCCAATTCTTCAGAGTAAAGGTTCTTGCACCGTGGTTCTGAACATGGAGACCGTATGCAACATTTTCAAGAGTGATGTTTTCAAAAGTAATGTCGCCGGAGTAGGAAATGTTGAATGCTGCGGCAACGTCACTAACTGTTACATCTTTAACACTTACATTAGTTACATTCTGAGGAATGTAAAGCATTCCGGTGTTATAACCTGTAGCAGTACAGTTATCAATTGTAAGAGAATTACCGTGACGTACTGTAATTGCATATGCAAGTGAGTTATCGTCACCGTCAAATGTACAACCCTTAATGGTGAGGTTTCTTGAAGTTGCTGAGGTGCTAGCATCAATGTTACCCTTTACAAATTTTACATTTTGGATTGTAACATCGTTGTTACCTGTAAGCTTCATTGTGCCGGTGTAATTCTTATTAGCACCGTCAATTGTTACTGCCTTGTTGATTATTACGTCTTCTGTAATATCAGCAAGGAGTGTGATTGTATCACCTGCAGTTGCCTTTTCGATAGCGTCAGCGAGAGTATAGTAGGAATTCTCTTCGATCTGAGCTACAGCCTTTACAATCTTAACGTCACCCTCATAATTAAGATTTTCGGGAGCGTTTGTGATGGTAAGAGTCTTGCCTTCAGGAACAACGATTGTACCCTTGAAGTTGATTCCTGCAAGGTCAAGTTCATCAGCGTAAACTGTTACCTTAGCAGAAGTTGTGTTGTTCTTCGAGAGAGCCATCTTCGCGTCGGTGTACTTGAGAACGCCCTCGGTCTTAACTTTACTGTAGTAGAAATAGTTGTCACCATTGGGGGTCATTGCTACAGCTGCTTCATAGCCCTCAGAGGGATTAGCCGCTGCAACTACATAGTAACCTTCGTCGTCAACATATACTTCTCTGTCGTATACATTCTTCCCAGAACCGATAGTAAACTTATACTGACCTTCCGAAATTTTTTCATCAAGGTTAGAATTCATCGCATTGGAAAGATACTTGAAGGTGCCGCCTGCAACCAAGGTATACGCAGAAGAGTCTACGGACATCTGCAAGTTTCCGGTAAATGTTCCGCCGTAGAACTGGTTCAGTGCACGGTTGGTGTAGATAGTACCGTTGAATACACCACCGTTGAACTTGAACTGAGGACAGTTTGTTCCGTTGCTTCCGCTATGATAAACAATGTAAGAAGCATTAAACACACCATTGTTGAATATAATGATGGGGCGGTCTTTTGTGCCGGATTTTCCGGCAGTACGAACAATTGCTTTGCCTGAAGCTGTAATACCACCGGGATTAGTAGCATTAGCATTGATCTCAAGTGCAGAACCAGCACTTGATCTGGCATTGTTCACGATCTGGATAGCGTCCTTACTCTTAGCCGCTGTCATAGTATATGTACCCAGATCCAGAATGTGCTTCTCAGTTGAACTGAGCTTGATCACATCTAAAAGAGTTACATCGGCGAGCAATGTCAAAATGGAATTGTTAGTCCACGCAGCAATCGCTTCGTCGATGGTAGCATATTCGGTATTGCCGACTTTAGCAACATTACCGCTTCCGCTAACTGTTTTAGTTTCAGTTGCAAATACTGACATGGGAAGCATTGTGAGCACCATGCAAGCTATAAGCAACCAAGACAAAAACTTTTTCATGATTTTTCCTCCTTTTTAGATTTAAGGAATTATATTCCCCTTTCGGGGTTATATTTTGCCGCGATATTCGCGGCGGTCTTCATTACTTTTTCAGAAAGACCGATCAGGGTATGCGCTATTGATCTCCCTTATATAAATAATGAAGGAAAAATATATTTCAGGCTCGTTTTTTCGGGTCACCACTCCGATAAAACCCGCCCGAGGCGGACAAGGCATCGTTAATGCCATTAAGATAAGGCAAAGCTACCCTGCTTTTCCTTATTAAACCGCACTGGAAAGAATTACGAATACTCAAATCTCAATACATCCCGGTAGTATCGAAAAAAGGAGCACTCTTCATCCTTTTTCCCTTGCCGCTAAAAGGGGGCGCCCCCCTGCAGGGTCCTTTGCATGCCTTAGCCTTACAAAGGCCTTCGCTGTTTCTCCGAATCATAAATAATTACGGCAAAACAGCGTCGGGGCTGTCTCATCTTAACGACATTTACGGCCTCTTTCGGGCCGCTTCTTCCTACTAAAGCTGCCCTATTTATCCGCTTTTTGGTATTTTTCGCCCATTATCTCATTTTGACATAATGAGTTATAATAATGATAGCATATCTTCCTTTGATATGCAATATTTTCTTCGAAAAAACATATAAAATTATATGAAATAACACCTTTCTCACCGTATTAAATACACATTTTGGGCATTATTATAACGATTTTATTTTTTGTGTCAAAGGTTTTTGCTTTTTGTTCTTTTTCTTATTCTATTTATCGCTCTCTGCCGTTATCTGCTATGATATGTATCTCAAAAATACATGACTTTTTCCCCTTACGATCATCGTACTTGACAAAATCGCTTTCATTATTTATAATAAACTCAGATATCTTATCCGAGAAAGGAATACTTTTATGTACTACATTGGAATCGACCTCGGCGGGACCAACATCGCTGCAGGTATCGTTAACGAAAACTACGAGATCATCAAGAAGGGCTCCGTTCCCACAAACGCTTCCTCCGAAAGAAGCGCTGACGATATCACCGCTGATATCGCTTCCCTCTGCAAGGACATTGTTTCAAATGCAGGACTTTCAATGGACGATATCGGTTCTATCGGTATCGCAACTCCCGGCACTGCTAACTGCGAGACCGGCGAGATAATCTATGCTAACAACCTTCCCTTCCGTCACTATGATATGCAGGGCAAACTCTCTGAGGCTCTTGGCACCTCCAAGCGCGTATTTATTGAAAACGATGCAAATGCTGCAGCTAAGGCTGAGTCCGTTGCAGGCGTTGCTAAGGGAAGCAAGTATTCCGTTATGATAACCCTCGGCACAGGTGTCGGCGGCGGTATCATCATTGACGATAAAGTATACTCCGGCTTTAACTTCGCAGGTGCTGAGCTTGGCCACACCGTTATCGTTAAGAACGGACGTCAGTGCACATGCGGCAGACGCGGCTGCTGGGAAACATATTCCTCCGCTACAGGTCTCGTTCGCACTACCCGCGAAAAGCTCGAGGATGCACGCAAGATCGGCAAGTACACCGTTATGGAGGAAATGATCGGCGGCGACCTTAACCGTATCTCCGGCAGAACAGCTTTCAATGCTATGAGAGCAGGAGACGAGCTTGGTAAAGAGGTTGTTGATGAATATATCTCCTACCTCGTTACAGGTCTTGTTAACATCATCAACATCTTCCAGCCCAACGTTCTTTCCATCGGCGGCGGTATCTCCAACGAGGGCGACTCTCTTATCGATCTTCTTCACGATAAGGTATTCGCTGAAACATATTCCCGCGATGGCACTCCTCAGTGCGAGCTGAAGATCGCAACTCTCAAGAATGATGCAGGCATCATCGGTGCCGCAGCTCTCGGTATGTAATTTATATTGAATCTTTTATTAAAAAAGGGACTGCTTTCAGCAGTCCCTTTTTTGCATACGGGAAGTAAATTCGGGGTTGTCGGGAAGGTATGCAAACTAAAATTTGATAAGTGGAAGAGAAAGCTCGTGCCAAAGCCTCCCTCCAAGAGGGAGGTGGCATTTGCGGAGCAAATGACGGAAGGAGCCCTCGTAACGTGAAGTTTGCAGTCGCTTTAAGTTACGCAATTCTCCCTCAGTCACGTCGGGGCCGGGGCAGCTCCCTCCGGGAGGGAGCCGCTTGCGGGGGATCCGTCTAGGGAGCCTGTTTTTTTTCCATAAACCCGGAATTGAAAAGCTTCAAAAACGAAGAAATCCGCCTGCGGGCGGATTTCGACATTAATTATTCATTTTCAATCTGTTATTGCGTTTTCGCCTGTTTTCAGCATTTCGAGATATCTGTCCTTCAAGTACTGAGGGCCCTTTATCTTCACCTTTCCCTCATAGCCAAAAACCCATCGGAAGAATATGGGGCTGACGATTACGTTTACCACCGTTTCAAAGTATCCGTTTTTAAGATCATTTATCTCTATGCCCTTGCCAAACAAGTCTATAACCTTATTGATAATGCTCATATGGCATACGAGATGAACATCCTCCCTATCGCTCTGATACATTCTGTGAATAGATCTGATGTATTCAGCAGGATCAAAATTCTCAGGCATGGGAGCTCTTTCTTCATCAATTATCTTAGGCACATCCGCTATTCTGTCAAGACGGAAATTACTCACTCTGTTATGCTTATGGGAATATCCGATAAGATAATAAAATTCGCCGCCATACTCTATATAATGGGGACTGAATATGTAAGCCTCACCGCCGTTCTTCGGCTTAAGCTCCTTATTTGTATCATACGTAAGATACTGGAAGCTTACCTTTTTCTTATCCTCTATTGCTTTTCTCAGGGTATCATTTATGTAATATATCTTTTCGTTGTTCGTCTTTTTACTTCCGTCCATCTCAACACCGCTCATAAGAGACTCCGCTGAATGTACTCCGCCAAGATATGCAAGCTTTTTCATAAGAATGCTGCTCTTTTTCTCAGTAAATGTACTGCTGATGGAAACCACATCTATAAGGAACTGAAGCTCGGGAAGCTCAAATGAACGGTCACCCACAAAATATTTATTCTGCGTAGACTCTATTTTGCAGATATCAAAGCCGTATTCTCTGAGTATCTCTATATCCTTTGTTACAGTTGTTCTGTGAGCCTTGATGCCGTGCTCCTTTTCCAATATCTCGATTATCTGATTCGTGGAAAGCGGATGCTCTTCATCCGTACGCCAATAAAGTATACTGCCAAGATGCAGTATTCTCAGTTTTCCTTCGCTGCCTTCTGCCATTTAGCCTCTCCTTCTTATGTTTATTTGCTTCAAGTTTATATCATCTCTTACTGATGTGCACTTAATATCTGCACTCATTGTTTTTACCCGACAACATATTATATCTGTGTTATGAGTCAATAATAGCATAATATTATTAATATTTCAACCGGGATATGCGGCCTGATGCTTGATAAATTATTATTTTTGTTAAAATCAAGGCCCTTAACTCCTTGTAATAATCCGATAATAGGTATATAATTAAATTATTGTCTATGAAAGGAAATGTTCCAATGAAGGTTACATTAAAAAATCTGACAAAGAAATATCCCTCACGTAATAAAAAGCAGCCCGAGCCTGTTATTGCCGTAAATGATTTTTCTCTCGAGATCGGTGATGGACAGCTCATCGCCCTGCTTGGCCCCTCAGGTTGCGGAAAGTCCACGACCCTTAATCTTCTTTCCGGACTTCAAAAGCCGACGGACGGTAAAATATACTTCGGGGACGATGACGTCACCGACCTTCCCCCCGAAAACCGCGGCGTAGGTCTTGTTTTTCAGAACTACGCACTGTATCCTCATCTGACGGTAAAACAAAATATCACCTTCCCTCTGGAAAACCGCAAAGGAAAGGACAAGCTTTCAAAGCAGCAGATGTCTGATATGGCATATGAGGTGGCAAAGCTTGTACAGATAGAGGAACTTCTCTCCCGCAAGCCCGCAGAGCTTTCCGGAGGACAGCAGCAGCGCGTTGCCATAGCGAGAGCTCTTGTTAAGCAGCCTCGGGTGCTGCTTCTCGACGAGCCCCTCTCCAACCTTGATGCAAGACTCAGACTGCAGACAAGAGAAGAGATCCGCCGTATACAGCGCTCTACAGGTGTTACCACCGTATTCGTTACCCATGACCAGGATGAAGCTATGTCCATATCTGACCTCATCGTTGTTATGAAGGACGGAGTTCTTCAGCAAAAGGGCAAGCCTCAGGAAGTATATGACGATCCTTCCAATCTCTTTGTTGCCAAATTTCTCGGCACTCCTCCCATCAATGTTTTCGACGGAGAAATAAAGGCCGGCAAACTCTACATAGGAGGCGAAGCTATTATGAGCTTTGATGCCCCCGACTGTGCAGTTGATGTGGCTATCCGCCCTGAGGGCTTTACTCTTGATGGCGATGGAGTTCTCACCTGCGCCCTTGAGCGCGTTGAGGTAATGGGCAGAGATATAAGCGTTATCGCTACTCACAACGCTTCTCAGAATGAGATCATCCGCGCCATCGTTGATACAGATAACCTTAATACCCTTACGGGCGATACTGTATGCTTGGGTATCAAGGCAAATAAGATCTTTGTGTTTGATAAAATAACAGGTAAAAGAATATGAAGAATTTTAAAAACAACCTCAAGGGTTGGTTGTATCTTTTGCCTGCCATACTCTTTCTCGGAGTATTTATGGTCTATCCTTTGATAGATGTTTTCATATACTCCATCGAAGAGGGATACAACTTTGCCTCACAGACCTATTTCGGCGTAGGAACATATAATTTCTCATATGTCTTGCACGATCCTTATTTTCTGCAGGCTTTAAAGAACACGTTCATTCTCGTTATCTGCACAGTTCCCCTGTCTACAGGGCTTGCACTTCTTATTTCCGTCGCACTCAGCTCTATCAAAAAGCTCCGCGAGCTTTTCCAGACAATATACTTCTTGCCTTACGTTACTAATACGCTGGCGGTTGGTCTTGTTTTTATGATCCTCTTCAAGCAGACTCCCTATAGCGACGGTCTTGCAAACACTGTGCTCTCTGTATTCGGAATCGAGCCTATCGATTTTATCGGCGGTCCTTACTGGGCTAAAATGCTTGTTCTTTGTATTTACACTATCTGGGTGGTCATGCCCTTTAAGGTGCTTATCCTTACAAGTGCGCTTTCCTCTGTTGATGAAATATACTACAGCGCAGCAAAGATCGACGGCACACCGAAATCCCGCGTTTTCTGGAAGATCACACTTCCCATGATATCTCCCACCCTGTTCTATCTTATAATCACAGGCTTCATCGGTGCTTTCAAGGCATATTCCGATGCGGTCGCCCTTTTCGGCACAGACCTGAATGCGGCTGAGATGAATACTATAGTTGGATATATCTACGATATGCTCTACGGTAACTCCGGCGGTTATCCCTCCTATGCATCTGCCGCAGCTATAATCCTTTTCGTTATAGTTCTTACCATAACCTGTATCAATCTGCTCGTCAGCCGCAAAAATGTTCATTATTGAGAGGTAGCATATGGATTTTGAAAAAATAGAAAAGGCTGCCCGTCAAAAAAAGCTTATCAGCAACATATTCATATATGGTTTTTTGATAATATGGGCTCTTATCGTGCTGTTTCCCTTTTACTGGATGATACTTACCTCAATAAAGGAATACGGCGCTTATAACTCCGAATGGATACCCAAGCTCTATACCCTTGCTCCTACCTTTGAAAACTATATCGATGCATTTACCCAGGTTCCCCTTGCACAGTATTTTGGGAATACTGTTATCTTTACAATTGTAACAACAGCAGTGATGCTCGTTGTTACAATTCTCTCTGCCTTTGCTTTTTCAAGGCTTGATTTCAAAGGCAAGGATCTGGTTTTCGTTCTGTTTTTATCCCTTATGATGATACCGAATGAGCTGGTTGTTATTACAAATTACGTTACCGTTACAAATCTTGAACTGAGAAACACATTTACAGGACTTATTCTTCCTTCGGTCACATCCGTATTTTATATCTACCTTCTGAAGGAAAACTTTTCTCAGATACCCGATGAGCTCTACCGCGCCGCAAAGGTTGACGGAACAAGCGATTTCCGATATCTTACAAAGGTAATGGTCCCCATCTGCAAACCTACTGTGGTTACCATAACGATACTCAAGGTAATTGAGTGCTGGAACTCGTACGTATGGCCGAGACTTGTTACTGATGACAGCGCATATTTCCTCGTTTCAAATGGTATTCAGGAAATACGCGAAAACGGTTTTGGACGTGACAATATCCCTGCTATGATGGCGGCAGTTGTTGTCATAAGCATTCCTCTTATTATTCTCTTCCTTGTTTTCAGACGAAAGATAATGGAAGGCGTTTCCAGAGGAGGTATGAAGGGATGATGAAGCGTTTTATTGCATTTCTGCTTATTATTATAAGCATTCTCACTCTCACCTCCTGCCACGGAGCAAGAGAAAAAAAGGTGTTTGAAGCTCCGGAAAGCTTTGATGAGTCAAGACAGTATGAAATATCCTTCTGGGCAAAGAATGATACAAATATGACTCAGGTAGAGATTTACAAAAAGGCAATATCTGATTTTGAAAAGCTCTACCCCAATATTAAAGTCAATCTGAGACTTTACACCGATTACGGTAAAATCTACAACGATGTTATCACAAATATCTCCACAGATACTACTCCCAACGTTTGTATCACTTACCCCGACCATATTGCAACATATCTTACGGGAGAGGATACTGTTATCCCTCTTGACATTCTTTTCTCCAATGAAAAATACGGCCTTGGCGGAAGCGAAGTAAAATTCGATTCCCCTGCCCTTGACGAAATAGTGCCCCAGTTTTTATCCGAATGCGAGTTTAACGGACATTATTACGCAGTACCCTATATGAGAAGTACTGAGGCATGTTATGTAAATAAGACATTTGTAGAAAAGCTTGGATACACCCTTCCCGAAACACTTACATGGGATTTTGTTTGGGAGGTTAGCGAAGCCGCTATGGAAAAGGACGAAAACGGCAACTACAAGGTCAACGGCCAGAAGGTCCTTATCCCCTTCATCTACAAGTCAACTGATAATATGATGATCCAGATGCTCAAGCAGAAAGGCGCCGATTATTCCACGGAGCTTGGTGAGGTCAAGCTGTTTAACGAAACAACCGACGAAATTCTTATGACAGTGGCAGACCATGTAAAAACCGGAGCCTTCAACACCTTCAAGCTGGCAGGCTATCCCGCAAACTTCCTCAACGCAGGTCAGTGCATATTCGCAGTTGACTCAACAGCGGGTGCTACATGGATGGGATCAGATGCCCCCCTTGTGGATATCGACGAAGACAAGCTTGTTGAGTTTGAGACCAAGGTTATGACAATCCCTCAGTATGATCCGGAAAATCCTGTTATGATCTCTCAGGGCCCCTCAATGTGTGTATTCAATAAGTCAGACTCTCAGGAGGTTATTGCTTCCTGGTTGTTCTGCCAGTTCATGCTGACAAATGATGTTCAGATTGCCTACTCTCAGACAGAAGGCTACTGCCCCGTTACTACAACTGCCCAGCAAAGCAAGGAATATACAGACTATCTCTCACGAGAAGGCGAAGATTCCGATATGTATTATGATATCAAGATCAAGGCAACAAAGCTTCTCATTGAAAATACTGACAACACTTTCGTGACCCCCGTTTTCAACGGCTCTGCTTCTTTGCGTAATGCTGCCGGACAGCTTGTCGAAAATGTTAACAAGAGTGTCAGACGCAAACAAACGGTTGATGAAAAATACCTGGAAGACCTCGAAACCGAAATTATTTCACTTTACCGATTGGATCAGATAAGCACATCACGCGGTAAAGTCACACTCGGAGCTTTGCCCACAGGAGCGATTTTGTTGATATCTTGCATAGGAATTTGCTGGATCGGCATAATTATATATGCTATAATGGAGAAAATTAAGAATAAAGCTGTCAATTAAATGTGAATTACTTGATTTTTCATAAAAATGATAGTATAATACTTATGATCCAATTTTAATTTAATAGGAGCTGAAAATCATGAAAAAGTTTATTGCATTGTTTCTGATCGTAGCTATGGTATTTGCTTTCACAGCTTGTACTACAAGCAAGACCCCCGATGATACTACCGATGCTACAACCACTGACAAAACAGACGACACAACTGTAAACAACGAAAACGACGATGCTGCTGACATTATGTCCTACAGCGAGTTCGTTGCTGCTGAGCTCGAGACAGAGGTTACTGTTGAGACCTATGTACAGGCTAAGCAGGGCTGGTGGGAAAAGGATGGTGTTGGCGTAGCTACATTCTACACCCAGAACGAGGATGGCGCATACTTCATTTATGATATGCCCTGCTCCAAGGATGACTACGACAACAAGCTTGTAAAGGGTGCTAAGATCCTTGTTACAGGCTACAAGGCTGAGTGGGCCGGCGAAGTTGAGATCATTGATGCTACATACGAAGTTCTTGAGGGCGAGTATGTTGCAGAGGCAGCTGACCTTACTGATAAGCTCGGTACAGATGAGCTCATCAACTATCAGAACCAGTACGCTCTCTTCAAGGGCATGACTGTTGAGAAGGTTGAGTACAAGAACGGTGAGCCCGGCGATGATATCTATGTAACTTTCGGTTACAACGGCGCTTCCTACAGCTTCTGCGTTGAGGCATACCTCACAGGTTCCGATACAGATGTTTATAAGGCTGTTGGAGAGCTTGAGATCGGCGATGTTGTTGATGTTGAAGGCTTTGTATACTGGTATGAGGGTGTTAACACTCACATCACTGCTATTACAGTAGCTGAGTAATTATTACTTATCTAAAAGAAAAGCACCGCTTTCGCGGTGCTTTTCTTTTTGCCTTCCGTGTATTACAGTAAAAATATCAACTACGACCATAGGCACTTCACTTGCAGTGGTATACTTCATGTGAGGTCGCGCATCAAATACCAAGCCTTGCACGATATGATATACGGCTTGCGCCGTATTATATAATATAATGTCCGCTCGTTCATATCGAAGATATATCTTTCGTTCCTCAGAGAACGGATATTATTGTAAAAGAACGACCAAAAGTAGTCTAACTACTTCATATCTTCGCTATATATAAATTGCGTATTGATAGGAATTTTGAATAAGTCATTATCTCCATTATCAACCAATACAAGGGTGTTCTTATCCTTGATCTCAAATTCAAATGTTGTGCTTTGTGAAGTGGCGATAATTTTATCATCCAAAATTTTATAAGATCCGTTTTCAGCATATGAGACCACGGATCCAGCGCCAAGTGAAAATTTGTTTTCGTTAATATCCAGCCATAAATACGGCGTCAACATTTCTTCATAATCGCCAACGGCATAATATTTGCCGGAAAGAACAGGGGGTGTATCAGAATTACATCCCACGAACGAAAACAACATTAACAAACAACTCAAGCAACAGAGTATTCGTTTCATTTCGCACCCTCCTTTAATGTTTTGCAAGAGGCGATCAGTATCCGTCTAATTCGGCCGCAAAGGTTTCTGTGTTTTTTGTAGGTTGTTTCATCAATGACTTTTGTGTTATATAACAACTGCAATCAACCTTCGGTTTCGCTACATTCCTTAAGAGCAATTTCAAATTTTGAAAGCATATCCGCTTTACTCTGCCCATAATTGGCTTCACGAATATTTGCATAAACGCTGCTTGAGCTTTTACGGATTTGAAAAAGAGTGTTAGAT
>JAZTXZ010000103.1:0-37110 GCA_045636685.1 Candidatus Avispirillum sp.
AAACGCAACAATATAGGTAAATGTTAGTTTGGTTCGCTTGCAGATAACGGTCAGATATGGAATACGCCCCTACGCCTTAAAACAATTTCAAACAGCCCGATAAACCCGAATTTAACCTTTTCCCTTTTTTGAAGTTTTTGAGGGTCGTATGGAACTTTTTTCAAAAAGTTCCCTACATAACCTATAACCTCCCAGGCAAACCCTGATCCATATAACCCCTTATTAAAGTTTTTTACTTCCCATTTATCTGTTCGTTCAAAAGAGAAAGAGATGCTGCATTTGCATATGCAGCATCTCTTTCTCTTTTATAAAACTATCTCAAACTCGTCGCTATGGGGGAAGGTATAGCCGCTGTCGTCCTCAAGGGTGTCGGAATACCAGTATGCCACCGAGGAGATCTCGTCCTGCAAAGGAAGGTATCTGCCGTCGCGGTGCCAGCCGAGGGCCTGGACTGTTACCTTAAGGTCTTCTTTGAAGTATACGGGGTCGGTGATATGCCAGCGGTACATATCGAAAAATCTCTGGGCGCGGTAGGTCTTGTCCGTGGTGCCGACCTTGTGGAGACCTGCGTAGGGTGTGCAGTATTCGCGGTATCCGTCAACATCGAAGTTACAGGAGCCGCAGAAGTAGTCCTCTGTGCCTGTGCCGCAGATCGTGGGGAAATCCGTGTCTCCGTCAATATAGAATTTCACTTCGCCCTCGCCCCACCAGCCGTTGGACTTAACGCCCCAGTGGATGTAGGTACCAACGTAGTGGCCGTAACCCTTGATCGTATCAAGGATAACGTAGGGTGTCTTTTGGGGAAGGGGATTTATACAGTTAAAGCGGGCATGGAAATAGAGAGTGTCCTCAGGGAGCTTTTTCTCCTCGCAGTCTATCTGATAATAAAGATTGCAAACTCTGTCGCTGATATTGTCCACCTCGATACGGAAGGACTTAAAATAAGGCATCTCAAAATAGGAGTTCATTCCCTTTGCGGGGTTAACGCAGATTGCAAGGCTTGAAAGCTGGCGATAGTCATTGGCATCTGCATTGCAGAAAAAGTCGGAGAGAGGGGCTTCAACGGCAGGCTTTTTTGCTCCGTCAAAGTAGATTCTCAGAATAAGGAGTCTTCCTGCGGGGAGCACGTCGGTTATCCATATGTGCTTGATAGCGCCCTGTCCCTTGATGTCTGCAAGGGTGGCAGTAGTACCGGGCTGAATTACAAGATAGGGATTCACCTTCCAGCCTTGACCAAGCTCTCTTGCTGCCCAGGATGCGCTGCCCTCCTTAGCCATTCCGCCCTTGCCCTTTTCGCCCGTAAGGTTTTCGGGGGTGACCGAGAAGGATCTTATATCTTTTTTCGTGGTAAGAGAAGATAACATTGCGTACCTCTCCTTTCTCTTCGTTCATAGTCTATAATCCGATTGTATCACACAACCTTGAGAAATACAAGAAAAGGAAAAATAATGCAGAGGCCTTTTTTGTAAAAAAGGCCTCTGCACTCCCAAAAAACTTAAAAAAGTAATTATGTAAATTCGGGTTTATCGGTGGCCTTTCGCAGAAACTTTTTTGAGAAAAAGTTTCCGCACCTTCAAAAAACTTCGAGAAAGGTGCAGTTAAACTTGATAGGCAAAAGTTGCGGTGCCTAAGCACCGCGGAGCCTTTGGGTCTTGCCAACGCAGGAAAACGCACGAAAATGAACAAGTTCATTTTCGTGTCTTTTCTGCTTGTGCGTTGGCTTTTGCCTATGATATCTTTGGCAGTTTAAAGTTTCTTTGCTACTTTCTTTTCAAACACAAGAATATAAGTCAATAAAAAACTATATGTCTGTGAGCAAACATTATTATTAGCATAAAGATATACCTTTTTAAAGTTTCTTTGCCTACTTTCTTTTCAAAGAAAGTAGGTAGGCTCTCCCCGATAAACTGAAATTTGAAGCGCTAAACAAGAAAAAGCCTTGCAGAAATTGAAGGATCAGTTTCTGCAAGGCTTTTTGTATCTTTTGCTTATATTCCCATAACGGAGTCAACGGGCATAGAAATAACAAGACCTTTGGCCTTTGAATGCATACCGAAATTTTCGCTGATGGCGCTCATTATGTTCTTTTTATCCTCATGATCCGCAAGGATGATAACAAGCTCTTTTTCTTCCTGAACGCTGAGTCCCCAGAAGGCGCTGGCTTCTTCATTTTCGATGCCGCGGCTGTGGATAATGGTTCCGCCGTTAGCTCCCGCGCCTCTTGCCGCGTTCATGACAGCAGAGCCGAATCCGCGGTCAACAACGGCGCATACCAAAGCGTATTTATTTTCCTGCATAGTGTTTTCACCCTTTCCGTTAAGAGGCAGGCCGCTTTTTTCTGCGGTGCCGTTCATCATTTTAAGTAATATACTGCAAGCTCCCGTCAGTGGGACCGTAAAAGCAATACCGCTGTTGACAGCATCAAGCCTCAGTTGCTTATGAAGCTTTTTGAGAAGCATTTCTCCGTAGCTTTTGGGAACTGTGCTTATAAGAATGCCCTTATCAATGCTTCCGAAGCCCAGAGTATCCATTATTTCGCTGGATGCGGTTCCTTCTGCATTCAGTCTGTACTGTATGGGGAGATTTTCGCCGAGAAACATATCTGCCGCTTTATCGCAAAGCTTAGGTGTTGCGATAAGCACAAGGAGCCGATAGGAAGGCTTTTCGTTACTGGTCATTGTTATCATCCTCCTCAAGATCGATGATCATATCGCTGTCCTCGGAAAGACCTGCATACTGAGTAGCAGTCTTTTCAAGTCTTGCGGATTTGAATTTATAAACGAGCCCCATTATCTGAATTGCGATAAGGGGAGTAAGGGCAACCAAAGCGACAACGCCGAAGGCGTCCTTCATTATATCGCCGCCGATGGCCTGACAGGCGCCGATGCAAAGGGGCAACAGGAAGGTGGATGTCATAGGTCCGCTGGCAACTCCGCCGGAGTCGAAGGCGATACCGACGAAGATTTTGGGAACGAAGAGAGACATTACGAGGGCAATTATATATCCGGGAATGATTATCCAGTAAAGGGGGATCTCGAGAATGACTCTCAGCATTGCAAGTCCGATACTGACAGCAACACCGATAGACATGCATCTGTTCATAGCCTTTACGGAAACAGCTCCGTCCGTAACGTTTGCGACCTGATGGTTAAGGACCTGGATGGCAGGCTCTGCTTTTACTATGTAGTAGCCGATGACCATTCCTATAGGAACCAGCACCCAGTTATATGAAAGTCCGCCAAGCTCTTTGCCGAGAAAAGCACCCACGGGAGCAAAGCCCACGTTTACGCCGCAAAGAAACAGCACAAGACCGACAAACGTATAGAATATGCCGACGATGATACGCTTTATCTGCCTTTTCTGGTATCTGCGCGTTGCAAGCTGGAAAAGGGCAAATACTGCCATAATAGGCAGAAGAGAAACGGATACTTCCATTGCATATTCGGGCAGGTAGTGGAGAAAAATCTTTGCAACGTCTCTCGTTGTGAAAACGGAGGCCACTTCACTCATGGAATAAGCTGAGTCTGTAGGTCTGAAGAAGCATCCCAGAATAAGAACTGCCAGAATTGGGCCAACGCTTGAAAGAGCAACGAGGCCGAAGGAGTCGCTGGAGGAGTTTTTATCGCTTCGGACAGATGCGAGACCTACACCCATTGCCATGATGAAGGGAACTGTCATAGGGCCTGTTGTAACTCCGCCGGAGTCAAAGGCAACGGCGATGAAATCTCCGGGAACGAAGAAGGAAGCAACGATAAGCGCAGCATACAGGATAATAAGAAGCTTTGAAAGGTCAATATGGAATTTTATACGGATAATGGCAAGGGCAAGGAATATACCAACGCCCACAGCCACGGTTATGATAAGCACCAGGTTAGGCACGGAGGGCACCTGATTTGCAAGGACCTGCAGGTCAGGTTCGGATATGGTAATAATAAGGCCCATTATAAAGCCCACGGAAAGAACAGCAAAAATTCTTTTCGTTTTAGATAGCTGGGCGCCAACGCCCTCGCCTATGGGAGTCATGGACATCTCTGCTCCCAGCTGGAAAAATCCCATTCCCAGAATGAGCATAACGGCACCTGTAACAAAGAGCACCATTGTTGAAAGCTCGATGGGAACGAGAAATATGCTGATAAACAGCATTATTCCGGTTATGGGGAGGACTGCCGAGAGGGATTCTAAGGTTTTTTCTTTTAATTTAGGATTCAAATCGTACCGCCTTTGATGTTTCTTTATTATATTCTACCAATAATATATACTTTTTTCAAGTCACAAATGAGGTATATATGTAACATATATTCTTCTTGATGAAGGAATATAGGTCTTAGGGCGAAAAGGCAAGAGAAGGCCGATATGAAAGTGACGGATTTTCAGATTACATTAATTTACAGCCCGAATTTACAAGGCGTTTATTGACATTTAAAATCTTTTGTAGTATCATGAAAGAAACAAATGTTTACAGAGGATTGTATGGCAAAAAATGTGAAAATACGCGGTATTCGCGTTAACAACCTTAAGAATATAGACGTTACCGTTCCGAGAGATCAGCTTGTTGTGCTTACGGGCCTTTCCGGAAGCGGCAAATCCTCCCTCGCTTTTGATACTCTTTATGCTGAGGGTCATCGCCGCTTTGTGGAAAGCCTTTCCTCTTATGCACGAATGTTTCTCGGTCAGATGGATAAGCCCGATATCGACTCTATTGAAGGTCTTTCTCCCGCTATTTCCATTGATCAGAAAACTACTTCCAAAAACCCCCGTTCCACGGTGGGTACGGTTACGGAGATATATGACTATCTGCGTCTGCTTTATGCCCGTCTCGGCGTGCCTCACTGTCCCGTTTGCGGTAAGGAGATACGTCAGCAGACTACAGATCAGATACTTGACCGAATTCTTCAGCTTCCCGAAGGTGAGCGCTTTCTCGTTCTTGCTCCTGTTGTTCGTGGAAAGAAAGGTCGCCACGAAAAGGTTTTTGAGGATGCAAAGAAATCAGGCTTTGCCCGAGTGCGCGTCGACGGTATCAGCTATGATCTTTCCGAGGATATAACTCTCGAGAAAAATCAGAAGCATTCTATTGAAATAATGGTAGACCGCCTTGTTATGCGCGGCGATATCAGATCCCGTCTTACAGACAGCGTTGAAACCGCACTGCGTGAATCAGGCGGCTCACTTCTCATCGTTACCGTCCCCCGCGACGGCGGCGACGGCGAAGAGCTTTCCTTCTCCACAAGCTATGCCTGCGAGGAGCACGGTATTTCTCTCGGCGATCTGGAGCCGAGAATGTTCTCTTTCAATAATCCCTTCGGTGCCTGTCCTCATTGCGCAGGTCTTGGAGTTCAGCGCCGTCTTTCCATCGATAAAATGATCCCCGATTATTCTTTGTCTCTCCTTGAGGCTGGAATTGCCGTTAACGGCTTTAAGTCCCTGGGCCCCGATTCATGGTCAGGCCCTCTTATTGCGGCTGTAGGTGAGAAATACGGATTTACTATGGAGCAGCCCCTTTCCACATTCTCGAAGAAGGCTATGGATGCTCTTCTTTACGGTACGGGTGAAGAGACATACGATATTGTCAGATATTTCGGTCAGAGAAGTCAGCGTCAGATCGTTAAGTTTGACGGTGTTGTGAACATTGTTCAGGCGCGTGCCAATATGAACAGCGAAGAGGGAGAATATTATTCTCAGTTTATGGAGGAGCTTGATTGTCCTTCATGTAAGGGAAGCCGTCTTAATCCCGAGGCACTTGCCGTAACGGTGGGCGGACTTAATATTTATGAGTTCTGCCGTATGTCTGTTCAGAACAGCCTTGATTTTACAAACTCTCTTAACTTTACAGAAACTGAAATGCAGATCGCAAAGGAGATAATCAAGGAGCTTCGCGCCCGCCTTGGCTTCCTCGTTGCCGTCGGCCTTGATTACCTGACTCTTTCAAGAAAAAGCGGCACTCTTTCGGGAGGCGAGGCACAGCGTATCCGCCTTGCAACACAGATAGGATCATCCCTTGCGGGAGTTCTGTATATACTTGATGAGCCTTCCATCGGCCTTCACCAGAGAGATAATTCAAAGCTTATAGCTACCCTCAAAAAGCTTCGCGATCTCGGAAACAGCGTTATCGTTGTTGAGCACGATGAGGAGACTATGATGGAGTCTGACTATATTATCGATATCGGTCCCGGCGCGGGTATCCACGGAGGCGAGGTAGTCTGCGCAGGTACTCCCGAGGAGGTTATGGCGTGTGAGGATAGCCTTACAGGTCAGTTCCTTTCGGGAAGAAGAACTATCGCTGTGCCTGAAAAGCGCCGCCCCGGCAACGGCAATTTCCTTACTGTTCTGGGCGCTGAGCACAATAATCTTAAAAAGATAGATGTTTCCATCCCCCTCGGCACCTTCACCTGTGTCACAGGTGTTTCCGGAAGCGGAAAATCTTCTCTTGTTAACGGAATTATCAGAAACGAGCTTCTCTCAAAGCTGAACCGTGCAATATCTCTCGGCGGTAAGCATAAAAAGATCAAAGGCTACGAAAGCCTTGATAAGATAATCGATATAGATCAGAGCCCCATAGGCAGAACGCCCAGATCAAACCCCGCAACTTATACGGGCCTCTTTACGGATATCCGCGATCTTTTTGCAAAAACTCCCGCAGCAAATCTCCGCGGCTATACAGCGGGCCGCTTCTCCTTTAATGTTCGCGGCGGCAGATGCGAGGCATGCGAGGGCGACGGCGTTAAGAAGATCGAAATGCACTTCCTTCCCGACGTTTACGTCACTTGCGATGTTTGTCACGGAAAGCGCTACAATCGCGAGACCCTTGAGGTCAAATACAAGGAAAAGAGCATTTCCGATGTTCTTGAGATGACTGTTGAGGAGGGCTGCTCCTTCTTCCGCGACCTTCCGAGAATAGCAAATAAGCTGAGGACCCTCAATGACGTTGGCCTCGGATATATCAAGATCGGCCAGTCCTCAACAACTCTTTCGGGAGGCGAGGCACAGCGAGTCAAGCTTGCAACAGAGCTTGCAAAGAGAAGCACGGGTAAGACTATCTATATCCTTGATGAACCTACTACAGGTCTTCACACAGCAGACGTTGAATAGCTTATCGAGGTGCTCCAGCGACTTGTTGATGCGGGAAATACAGTGCTCGTCATCGAGCACAATCTTGATATTATAAAAACTGCCGACTATATTATAGACCTGGGCCCTGAGGGCGGCGATAAGGGCGGAACTCTTGTCTGCTGCGGCACTCCCGAGGAGGTTGCTCTTTGCGATAGGTCTTATACCGGTAAGTATCTTAAAGATAAGTTGAAATCTTGACAACCCATCGATTCTTTGTTATAATCTTGTATATTGATTTTTTCGAGGTACGTCATGAAAAGAATTGTTGCAATTATTCTTTGTGCTGCGAGCCTTCTTGTTCTCTGTGCTTGCGGTGCAAAACCCGATTTCTATGAGCTTGACAGCGCTAAGGTAAAAGGAATAACCTTTGTTCTGGCTCCCAATGCCAAGATCGACAGTGAGGAATTTGTGGATGCTTATAATAAGGCAGAGGTAAAGGGCGAGGCTGACGAAGATGATACTTCCAAGGATGTTATCGTTGTTACTGCAGATGATGGTCCTGTTACTTTATATTGGCTCAAGAACGATAAGTTTGCTGTTGCAGGTTCCAATATCGAGAACAACTATATCATCGATGCTCCCGAGCTTTACGAGCTTTATAACGGTATCATTGATCCCACTGCAGAGTTCGTTGATTTCGATGCTGTGAATTATACTGTAACCGCTGTTAAGAATCCCGATGCGGATATTGACGGAGCTCCCTTTGTCAAGGCGTATAACGATGCAAAGTTTATCGGCATAGCAGGTGAAGCATCCTCAAATGAAACTCTCGTTTTCATTTGCAACGACGGTGAATATACTTTCACAATGTCCTACTACAAAGAGGATATGTTTATTATTTCCGGATCAGAGATAAAAGTTCCCTATATCGTTGAGTCTGCGCGTCTTGCAGAGCTTTACGAGTCCACAGTTGAATAATTGATAATGGGGAGGCTATGCCTCCCCTTAATACTATGAAGAATTTTGATTTAACTAAATGCACCCTCTGCCCCCGTGAATGTATGGCAGACAGAACAGTCGGCAAGGGCTTTTGCGGCGAGGGAGCGGAGATGCGCATCGCCAAAATAATGCTCCATCGCTGGGAGGAGCCCTGCATCAGCAGAGATGACCCTCAGAGAGGAAGCGGAGCCATCTTCTTTTCGGGATGCCCTCTGCACTGTGTATATTGCCAGAACAAAGCTATCAGCTCAGGCGGTGAGGGAGATATCTATACTGCCGGTGAGCTTTCGGAAAAGATCTGCGAACTTGAAAGAATGGGCGCATATAATATCAATTTTGTCACTCCCACTCATTTTATCCCGAGGATAATAGAAACCCTTGACTGTTACAGACCTGCTGTTCCTACGGTTTTTAACACATCGGGATATGAAAAGGAAGAGACTGTGGAAGCTCTCAGCGGCTATGCCGATATTTTCCTTGCGGATATGAAATATGCCGAGGCCGAGATTGCGAAAAAGTATTCAGGCGCTCCCGATTATGCCGAGGTTGCTCTTAAGGCTATCTCAAAAATGGCAGAGATCGTGGGAAAGCCGGTTTTCGATAATGACGGAATGATGAAAAAGGGCGTTATCGTCCGTCATCTCGTCCTTCCCGGCGGGCGTCACGACTCGGTCCGAGCCCTTGAAATGCTTTCTGAGCGGGTGGGATGTGAAAATATCCTTCTCAGCCTTATGAGCCAGTATACCCCGGAATTTGCTCCCGATACTTTCCCAGGTCTTCGCCGTCGCGTTACGTCCTTTGAGTATAATTATGTCCGCGATGCGGCCCTTGAAATGGGTTTTGAAGGATTTGGGCAGGATAAGAGCAGTGCCAAAAGCATTTATACTCCCGATTTTAGCGTGAAAATTTCGGAAAACAAAGCTTTTTAATCAGCTTTTTCACGCCACTATTCTCCCTCAAAATGGTCAATGCCCATTTTGATTTCTAAAGAAACTTGGTCGAGTTCCGTTACTTTTTGTGCCGCCGCATAAGCGGCGGAATGGAGATATAACATGTACGATTATCTTATAGTCGGCGCCGGACTTTACGGTGCTGTTTTTGCCCGTCAGATGACGGATGCAGGAAAGAAATGTCTCATTATCGACCGCCGCGATCATTTGGGCGGAAATATCTATACAAAAGATATTGAGGGCATAAACGTTCATATGTACGGTGCTCATATTTTCCATACTGATAATCGGGAGGTGTGGGACTATGTTAACCGCTTTGCCACCTTTAACCGATATACAAACAGCCCTGTTGCCTTTTATAAGAACGAGGTTTATAACCTTCCCTTCAATATGAACACATTTGCCCGTCTCTGGAGTATAAAAACTCCGGATGAGGCCAGAGCAATGATCGAAAAGCAAAAGGCAGAGTCGGGAATAACAGAGCCTAAAAACCTGGAGGAGCAGGCAATAAGCCTTGTCGGCCGTGATATTTATGAGAAGCTTGTCAGGGGTTATACGGAAAAGCAGTGGGGAAGAAGAGCAACCGAGCTTCCCGCCTTTATCATAAAACGCCTTCCCGTCAGATTCACCTATGATAATAATTATTTTAATGACAGATATCAGGGTATTCCCGAGGGCGGATATACCAAGATGATCGAAAAGATGCTTGATGGGATCGATGTTTGCCTCGGATGGGACTTCTTTGATAAACGCGAGGAGCTTTCAACTATGGCTGATAAGATCCTTTATACCGGAATGATCGATCGCTATTTCGACTATTGCTACGGCGAGCTGGAATACCGTACCCTCCGATTTGAAACCGAGATCCTTGATACTGATAATTATCAAGGAAACGCGGTTGTGAACTATACGGAGTACGAGGTGCCCTATACCCGAATCATCGAGCATAAGCATTTTGAGTTCGGTAAGCAGGAGAAAACGGTTATTACCCGTGAATATCCCATAGAATGGGAAAAGGGATCAGAGCCTTATTATCCGGTCAATAATGAAAAGAACAATGCGCTGTATGAAAAATATAGAACTCTTGCGAAAGATGAGAAAAAAGTGATCTTCGGAGGCCGACTTGGAACATACCGATATCTCGATATGCATAATATCGTGGCAGAAGCCCTTGTGGCTGCCGAAAACGCACTCAATGAAATATAAAAGAGTAAAAGGCGAAATTTTTTGATAAAATAATAAAAAGCTCGAAAAAGTACAATGTTGCAACTTTTTCGAGCTTTTGTGTTTTTGAACTAAAATATAGCGGAGCCCGACCAATGAAAAATCATTGGTTGCCAATTAGGGGACTTTTCCTCCTGTTTTACGCTCAGGATGACAGTTGACCTTGCTCCAAACGAAATTTTTCACAGCCTCTTTTTGTTCTATTTTGGATTCATGCCGCTTCAACCTTAAGAACACATACGGTTATATCATCATCTCTTCCTGTGTTTTCTGCAGCGGCAGTGGCGATGCGCCGTGCAATTCCTTTCGGGGATTCATCTGCTGTTATCTCCTCAGTCAGCAGCTCGTAAAGCCAGGGGCTTTCCTCGTATGATCCCGTAACTCCGTCGCTCATCATTATTACCGTGTCTCCCGCGCGAAGATCAAATGAAAGAGATTCCGCATCAAGAGCTCTCATTATGCCAACAGGTACTGTCTTTGAATGAAGCCTGTAAAGCTGTCCTTTTCTGATGATAAATGAAGGTGCCGCGCCGCTTTTTATAAATCTGGCCCTTCCCGTATACAGGTCTGCCTCCATCAGGTCAACCGTAGTAAAGGTTTCTCCCCCCGCACCTCGAACAAAGCAGTTAAGAAGCTCAAGGGTGCTTCTCATGGGGCATCCTGCAGATAAAAGCTTTTCAAGAAAGGTGGCAGATATTCCGCTGGCTATAGCCGCCTCTCTTCCGGACCCCATTCCGTCCGAAACAATAGTATAGTAATACCCCTCGGAGTTTTCAAAGCTGCAAAGGCTGTCGCCGCTTGCATAATCTCTCTTGGATTTTACACTGTAGCGTCCCTGAGAAAGCTTGATAACGGGGAGAGAATACATTACCGCATTTATCTTTCCCGAATCTATTGAAAACTCAGGCGATGTCATTCTGCCGCCGAGGACTTTTTCAACGCAAAGCCGCACATCCTTTTCCCCTGCGCTAGCGGAAGGAGCTACGCCGTACATATATACTTTTCTTGCTCTTTTTCCGAAAACAGAGGAGCTGACAAAAGAGAATCCCTCTGCCGAAAGGACTCTTGTGAGAGCATTTTCCATTTCTGTGTCTCTTTTGGAGCTGTCATCCTCTGATATTTCAGATAAAAGAGATGCTACAGCAGAATAGTCTGATGCAAATATCTCTGCTTTTTTTGCTCCGCCGGAAAGGCTTGCCGCTTTTCTCACGGAGGAGTTTATACTGTCAATAATTGTGTCCATGTTAAAGCATCGTCGTGCAACGGTCTCGGGAACAATTTTTGCAGATATGCATCCGTTTTGCACAAGCCTGAATCCCATATTGTAAAACATAGAGTCTACAGTATCCTTGTCAACCCCGGAGCATTCCTTTTCGTGGATACATCCGCTGCAGTTTTTTGCGCGGATACTGTTGCAGATTCGGTATGCCTCCTGCTTTGTGGGAAGACGCATTCTGCCGCTGACCTCTCGTATAAGCTGTGAAAGAGAGGAGAGTGCTTCGCTGATAAGGTCATATCTTTTTGAAAGATTGCCTGCCTCCGCTTCAAAGGGGGAAGAGATGCCGAAATCGAGAAAAGCGGGCAATCTGATGCTTATATTCCCAAGGTTTACAAGTGGAGCGCAGATTGCCGCTGAGAGAGCAAGCTCGGGGATAATATCTGTCAGCGCATCGAGACCGCCTCCGAAAAGAGCAAGAACCGATGCGCAGGCGGCGGCAAGAATAACAGCAAGCATCCTGCTGTACTCCCATAAAAGGGAGCATATTATGCCAACAGCGCCGAGGGCGGCGGCATATTCTGTTCCGACTGCCATGCCGCCTGCAAAACCTACAAGAGCACCGACGGCACCGCCGCTTGCGCTGCTGAAATAAACCGCGGCAAAAAAGGTCAGCACTGCGCCAAGGCTGAAGGGCAGGCCGAAAAGATCAAGGGATGCGGATAAACCGAGAGCGAGAAATGCAAGTCCCGCTATTTTTTTTGATTTTTCGGCAGTGCTGTCAACAAAAAATATAAAAGCTGCGCAAATAATTGCCGATGAACCGATACCCAGTAATGCGGAAAAAATACCGTAATATATGCTTTGGCTGTTTATTATGGATATACAGCCGAATGCCGCCGCACCGGCTGCCGATATTATGACTCTTATGTAGCCTCTTTCGCGAAACAGCCTTCTGAATGCGCCGTTTTTTTCCTTAAGATCTCCCTTCAGAAAACAAATGAAAAATCGCGCTGCCACCATCCCGATAAGTATAAGACTCTGCCAAATTCCCGGGGTTTTCATAGCTACGGCAGATGCGGCGCTCCCGAGAAAGGCGAATACCGTGTCAACGCCGCCCTGCGAAGCTCCGATGACTGCGTAGCTGAAGGGGTATATTCCCATGGGGGCCCTGACCATTCCCAGAAAAAGTGAAAGTATAAACGTGGCGGCAGGGCGCACAGCCAGCCTCATTTTTGATATATCACGGCTTTTCAGAAGCCCTGTTCCTTGTTTTGCGGCGCTTTCAAAAAACTCCTGTGCGCCCTCTGTTATCTTTTTTCTTTTCATTTCCTTTCTTTTACCTCATTTCCCTTCGATATTTCGGTAAAAGCATTCTACATTCGCCCCCCAGCAAAGACAGTCGCAACAGCTGTGGCGAAGAAAGGCTTTTTTCTGCGCTTTCGTAAGGGAATTGAAAATAAAAAATATTCCCCGAGGGTCTTTCGTCGCAAAAGCGAAGAGACCCTCGGGGAATTATCGGAAATACCCTTCGGTTTTATTCCTTATGTGTGGCAAGCTTCAAGAGAAGCTGAACTATTGCCTCCATGGATTCAAGGCAGCAAAACTCGTATCTTCCGTGGAAGTTATGGCCGCCTGTGCAGAGATTGGGGCAGGGCAGACCCATGAAGGAAAGACGTGCGCCGTCGGTTCCGCCGCGAATGGGGCGTATATCGGGCTTGATGCCAAGCTGTTCCATATACATTTTTGCTCTGTCGATAAGGAAAAGATAATCCGGGTCTATCTTCTCCTTCATATTGTAGTATGAGTCTTCAACAGTTGCGGTCACCGCGGGATAACCGTATTTTTTGTTGATTTCTTCAGCTGCCTGAAGGAAGTTTGCCTTTTTCTCTTCAAGCTTCTTTCGGTCGTGGTCTCTGATTATATAATAAAGCTCCGCTTCTTCAATGGATCCCTTCATCTCGGTAAGATGATAGAATCCTTCATATCCCTCGGTATATTCAGGCTTCTCTGTCCTCGGCAAAAGGCCTTCAAATTCCATAGCAACAAGAGAAGCATTGACCATCTTTCCCTTTGCGTCTCCGGGATGAACGCTTTTGCCTACTACCTTGACTGAGCCTGAAGCACCGTTAAAGTTTTCATATTCTATCTCGCCGAGGCCGCCGCCGTCAACAGTATAGGCATAGTCTGCGGAAAAGCCTTCAACATCGAAATAGTTGGGGCCCTCTCCTATTTCTTCATCGGGAGTAAAAGCAACTTTTATCTCGCCGTGGGGAATGGAGGGATCACGGAGGAGTATCTCGCAAAGAGCCATGATCTCAGCAACGCCTGCCTTATCATCAGCGCCGAGAAGAGTGGTACCGTCTGTTGTTATGAGAGTCTTTCCCATATATCGGGAGAGCTCGGGAAAGGCATCAGGAGAGAGAACATATCCCTCTGAAAGAAGAATATCCTTTCCGTCGTAATTTTCTACGATACGGGGATTTACGTTCTTTCCCGACACCTCAGGGGATGTATCCATATGGGCAATGAACCCAAGTCTGTCCTTTACGGTGCTGTCTGTTGCGGGGATAGTTGCATAAACATAGCAGTGCTCTTTGTCATAACGGACGTTTGAAGCGCCAAGCTCTGTGAGCTCTTTATATAAAAGCGCGGCAAGATCGTGCTGGCCGGGGGTGCTGGGGCTTTTTTGTGTGGTTTCATCTGACTGCGTATCTATTTTTACATAATTGAGAAATCTATCAAGAACAGTGCTCATAAGTACCTCAGATCTTCTTCATTTCTTCAAGGCAAGACTTGCATATTTTCTTGTCCTTATAAGTGGTGATATTGTCAGCCTCTCCGCAGAAAATGCAGGAGGGAGCATACTTTTGGAGGATTATTCTGTCCTTGTCGGAAAACATTTCAACACCGTCATCTGTATTGAGATCAAGCATTCTTCTGATCTCGATGGGGAGCACAATGCGTCCGAGGCTGTCGATCTTTCTTACCATACCAAGTGATTTCATATTAGTTTAATTCCTTTCTTTATGCGACATATTATTACCTTTTTATTGCCTGAATTACCAAATATTGTATATTGCATCATTATGCTATCACAATTTACAGTATTTGTCAATGATTCGACAGCAGTTTTTGCCACTAATCGTTCTTCATTTTTCGACAGAAAAAGCCGACGTAGGTTAATACAGAGTTTTTTTTATTGTTAATAACAGCATAAGAAAAAGCTATGCGAGCATCATTTGATGCACTCGCATAGCTTTTATTTATACTCTTTTTTGAAGTTTCTTTGCTACTTTCTTTTCAAAGAAAGTAGTAGTGTTCTTACTTTCCTGCGATAGCGGCGAGGGCTTCCTCGACGCCTGCCTTCTGAGCCTTGTACTTCTCGAGCTTTTCCTTTTCCTGAGCAACTACTGCCTCGGGAGCCTTTGCAACGAAGCTTTCGTTGGAAAGCTTGCCCTCAGCTCTCTTGATCTCAGCCTCAAGCTTCTTGAGGTCAGCGGAAAGTCTTGCTCTTTCTGCCTCGAAGTCAACCATATCTGCCATGGGGATGTAGATTGCAGCAGAGTCTGTGATGATCTGAACAGCACCCTCCTCGGTGTACTCGCCTACAAGCTCAACCTCGGAAGCGCTTGCAAGCTTTTCGAAGAAGGGATAGCAGTAGGGGCCGAATGCCTCTGCATCCTTGGAAACGATGTAAACCTTTGCCTTACGGGAAGGAGGAACGTTCATCTCAGCTCTTCTTGTACGGATAGCGCGGATAGCGTCGATAACCTTGTCCATCTGTGCCTTTTCACTGAAATCAAGGCAGTCGCAAGCTACAGGGAATGCCTGGATCATGATGCTTTCCTCAGTGCCGGGAAGACCGGAGTAGATCTCCTCTGTGATGAAGGGCATGAAGGGATGGAGCATCTTGAGAGTCTCGCGGAGAACCCATGCGAGAACGTTCTGTGCTACGTTCTTTCTCTTCTCGTCTGTACCGTTGAGGGAGGGCTTTGTAAGCTCGATATACCAGTCGCAGTATACGTCCCAGATAAAGTCGTAGAGAGTAGAGAGAGCGATACCGATCTCAAACTTCTCAAGGTTGTAGTTAACGTTCTGAGCTGCTGCATTGAATGCAGAGAGGATCCACTTGTCCTCGGGAGCAAGATCAGCGCTGTCAGGGAGCTTGATCTCGTCGATATCGAGATTCATCATAACGAATCTTGCAGCGTTCCAGAGCTTGTTTGCAAAGTTTCTTGCTGCCTCGATCTTCTCATCGGAGAATCTCATATCGTTTCCGGGGCTGTTACCTGTTGCAAGAGCAAAGCGGAGAGCATCAGCGCCGTACTGATCGATGATCTCAAGGGGATCGATACCGTTACCGAGAGACTTGGACATCTTTCTGCCCTGTGCATCACGAACGAGACCGTGGATAAGAACGGTGTCGAAGGGAGCCTTGCCTGTGTACTCGAGAGCGGAGAAGATCATTCTGGAAACCCAGAAAGTGATGATGTCGTAGCCTGTAACGAGAGTGTTTGTGGGGTAGAAGTATTCAAGATCCTCTGTTGTGTGAGGCCAACCCATTGTGGAGAAGGGCCAGAGCGCAGAGGAGAACCATGTGTCCAGTGTGTCGGGGTCCTGAGTCATTGTAGCGCCGCACTTGGGGCACTTGCAGGGAGCATCGAGGGATACAACAGTCTCACCGCAAGCCTCGTTGTCGCAATAGTATGCGGGGATTCTGTGACCCCACCAGAGCTGACGGGAGATACACCAGACGCGGATGTTTTCCATCCAGTGGAAGTAGTTCTTCTCGAATCTTTCGGGAACGAACTTGATCTCGCCTGTGCGAACAGCATCGATTGCGGGGCCTGCAAGGGGCTCCATCTTAACGAACCACTGCTTGGAAACCATGGGCTCGATTACCTGATGGCAACGGTAGCAGGTACCAACGTTGTGAGCGAGGGGCTCAACCTCCTTGAGGTAGCCGCCTGCCTCCAGGTCTGCAAGAATAGCCTTTCTTGCTTCAACTGTTGTCATGCCTGCATACTTGCCGCAGTCGAGAACCTCGGGCTCGCCAACTGCTGCTGTGCCGTTTGCGAAGAGCTTGTCAGCCGCTTCCTTGTCGGCAGCGCCTGTCATCTTGCCGTCATATGTGAAGCAACGAACGAAGGGAAGGTCGTGTCTCTGACCAACCTCGTAGTCGTTGGGGTCGTGTGCGGGAGTGATCTTAACAACACCGGTACCCTTTGTCATGTCTGCGTGCTCGTCGCAAACGATGGGGATCTCCTTGTTGATAAGGGGGAGGATTACGTGGCAGCCGTGGAGGTGCGCATAGCGGGGGTCCTCTGCATTGATAGCAACTGCAGTATCGCCCAGCATTGTCTCGGGACGTGTTGTTGCAAGCTCAAGCATCTCGCCTGTTTCCTTAACGGGGTAGAGGAGATGATAGAAGTTGCCGGGCTTGTCCTCGTATTCAACCTCTGCATCGGAGATGGATGTCATACATGTGGGGCACCAGTTAACCATACGGTTACCGCGGTAGATGAGGCCCTTGTCATAGAGCTTCATAAATACTGTCTGAACAGCCTCGGAGCATCCCTCGTCGAGAGTAAAGCGCTCACGTGTCCAGTCGCAGGAGGAGCCGAGCTTCTTGAGCTGCTCGATGATTCTGCCGCCGTACTGCTTTTTCCAGTCCCAAGCTCTCTCAAGGAAGCCGTCACGGCCGATATCGTCCTTTGTGATGCCTTCCTTTCGCATAGCCTCAACGATCTTCGCCTCAGTTGCGATAGATGCGTGGTCTGTACCGGGAAGCCAGAGAGTGGAGAAGCCTGACATTCTCTTGTAGCGGATAAGGATATGCTGAAGAGTGTTGTCAAGAGCGTGGCCCATGTGGAGCTGACCTGTGATGTTTGGAGGGGGAATAACGATAGAATAGTGGGGCTTTGTTTTGTCTACAACGGGTGTGAAATGACCTGCTTCGCACCATGAAGCATAGATTCTGTCCTCAAAGGAGGCAGGATCATAGGTTTTTGTAAGTTCCTTTTTCATTTTATATAGTCCTTTCGATAAATTTCAAATAAAAAAACGCCCTGCAAAAACAGGACGCAAAAGCGCGGTACCACCTGAATTCGCCCGTAAGGCGCACTCTACGGAAACTAACATTTCCTTTTCCCTTAACGCGGGAATACGGCAAAGGCTAATGAGGGTCGCCCCCGTTCACCAAAGCGGCTCCGAAACTACCTTCAACTGCTGTCCGTTACGGCATCACACCATCGCCGCTCTCTTGAAACTGCATCACAGCTTACTCTTTTTCTTCATAGCCTTTAGAGCATCATTGTAGCACAGAAAAATTTGCTTGTCAAGATTATATTTATTATAAGATAGAACATTTCAAATTCGAGTTTGTCGGTGCGCTTATGTCGACCCCTACAACATCGCGTAATGCAATCGTTCGTCTGTGCATCAAATTTCGTTTGGGTTCGTGTGCAGATATGTGGGATGTCGAGGGCGCCATCCCCTACCCATTAAACACACCGATAAACCCGTATTTGAAGTTAAAGAATAAAGAAAAAATAATAAAGAATAAAGAATAAATAAAATGGCTACAGGCAAACCCATAGCCATTCTTTTTTAAGTTTTTGAGGGTGCAGGGAACTTCTTACAAAAAGTTCCCTGCATTATTTCTACTTGATAATCAGCGGACTTCCGTCGGAGAGCTCAAAGCGGTCCACGCGGTTTATGCGTTCGCAAATGCCGATATTGGCACTGCATTCCTTGGCGATATCCCAGATGCGCTTGCCTTTTTCGGGGTAGCATACGCGAATGACAGTGCTGTCGCCTCCCGCCCGGTTTTTCTGGCCCACAGTCCCTTTCGTTATGAGGGTGATGTCTGTTTCTCCCGTTGCGAGGAGGAATATGTGCATGTTGCATCGGCAAAGGAGCTTCATATCCTCGAGAGTGCATTCTGCGCTGTCCGTTGACATATGAGTATGCCATATGATCCTCTCAGCAGCTTCTTTGTCGGAGGGAATAGGGCATTCGTAACGGAAAGGGATATCTGCTTCTTCGCATATTACGTCACCGCCTGAGGCTATAAGTGCCTTGAAGGTGCAAATTCCCGAGAGAGTGGCCTTTTTGTCCTTTATATCGATCCTTTCAGCTTTGCAGACAGCGGATGAGGATATGACGTGCTCCCCGTCGCCACGCTGAGTTTTCCTTCTGCCTTCGCCCGATATGGGCATAGCTAAATTTTCAAGGCAGAGGAGGTTTTGGACGGCTATGCTTTTTTCTGTTTTTTCCGTTTTGCGGTCTGTTGAATAAAAATCCTCCGTGTAGCTTGCTTTGTGCTCTGTTGCCCAGATAGCATCAATATCGTATTCCGCTTCGATGCTGAGAGTATTATCCTCTTCGGCTCTTACGGTAACGGACGCCGCTCTGCCGTATGCCGCGCACTTGCAATCTTTTTCACAGCCCTCGGCATTTATCATTTCCTCAAAGGGGATATGGTGGCAAAGGGTCTTGTATATGCCATCTCCCGCCAGCACCAGAGATGAGACCGATAGCTCTCCTTTTATGGTGATGCGTTCGTTCCCCGATGAAACGGAGCCTATCATTATCTGTCCCTTGCAAAAAACGGGCTTTGCGCCTCCTTGCACAGGGAATTCGCCGCTGCAGTTTCCCGTAGCAGAAGCGCTTTTTAAAAAGGCGGTGGATATCTCTCTTTCAAGGCGCTGTACAGTGCTTCTGATAGGGGAGGTCAGAGAGGATGAGTCTTCTGTTGTGAGAAGGGTGGCGCAGTCCTCGCTGCGGGAGGCACGGGCTCTGCTTTTCACTTTTGCTCTGAGAGATACTGTTCTGGGCGCCAAGGGGCGACAGAAGACGTTTTCTGCAAAGCTTTCTGCAGAAATTGACGCCGTTCCTCCGTCAAACCCGTTCTTCAAGGGAAAAGTGTGGGAATATTCCGTAACGTATGGTACTGAAGAGAGGGCGCCGTCATCTCCGATATAGAGAAGAGTGAAGGCCAAAGCTCCCCCGATCTCAAGGCCCGAATCCGATATGTATTTTGAATCGGGCAGGGCGTCGGCGGTAACTGATACGACCCTGCGTATTTCGGGATAGTAGTCGGGCATTGTGAATTCGCCCCCTGCCTCAACTGTCTGCGTAATATCAAAGGCGGGAGTGGAAACTCTCGCTGCTTTTTCGCTTGATCTATTCATAAAAATCCGTCCCTTTCAAATGATTTCATAAAATCATATGCAAAAGGGACGGAGATGATGATAGTTAAAAATATTTTTAAATTTTCGAAAGTAGTTCTTCAACTATGGCGGCCATGAGAGTGGGGTTTGCTCTTCCGCGGCTTTCTGCCATGGCTTTGCCAATGATAGACTTTATCGCAGTCGCCTTTCCTTTTTTGTAGTCCGAAACTGCCTTTTCGCATTTTTCTATGGCAGAACGGGCAAAGGTGAGGAGCGCTTCTTTATCGTTTATCTGGGCAAGGCCCTCTTCTTTTACTGCTTTTTCGGGGTCAAAGTCCTTTTCCCACATACGTGCAATAAGCTTTTTCGCCGTAGCGGAGTTGATGGTCTCATCTCCCAGAAGCTCTGAAAGGGAGGCGATATGAGAGGGCTCTATTTTGAAAGGCGAGTCGCCTGCTTCCATTATTCCCATAAGCTCGGTAATTATAAAGTTTGCGCATATCTTCGGATACCTTGAGCCTTTGGCCGCGGCCTCGAAATAATCTGCAGTCTCAGCTTCGAGAGTGAGAACAGATGCATCGGCCAAGGAGAGGCCGTAAGCATTAACGTATATTTCCCGTCTCTCGTCGGGCAGAGGGGGAAGGGCGCGGCGCAGTGCTTCGATCTCCTCATCTGTCAGGATAACGGGAGGCAGATCAGGCTCTCTGAAGAAACGGTAGTCTCTCTGCGTTTCCTTTTCTCTCATAAAATAGGTCTTCAGATCCTTTTCGTCAAATCGGCGGGTCTGGGGCACTATTTTTTCTCCCCTCTCAATTGCCTCGATCTGTCTTTTAGCCTCGTAATCTATGGCTTTTTCAATAAATTTGAAGGAGTTGAGGTTTTTCAGCTCGCTTCTCTGTCCCATAGGCTCTCCCTCTTTTCGAACAGAGAGATTAACGTCGCATCTCAGGCTTCCCTCGTTCATTTTGCAATCGGAGATGTTTGCGAAAAGGAGAATTGACCGAAGCTTTTTAAGATAGGCAACGGCCTCTGCGGCGCTTCGCATATCAGGCTCCGATACTATTTCAATAAGGGGAACTCCGCAGCGGTTGCAGTCGATAAGTGTTTTATCCCCTCGGTGGAGAAGCTTTCCCGCGTCCTCTTCCAGGTGTATTCGGGTAATTCCTATCTTTTTTCTGCCGTTTTCGGTTTCTATCTCAATACTGCCGTTTTCGCAAAGGGGGCGGTCAAACTGAGAGATCTGATAACCCTTTGGAAGATCGGGGTAAAAATAATTTTTTCGGTCAAATCGGCTGTCTTTTGAGATCTCGCATCCAAGGGCAAGGCCTGCCATGGCACCAAGCTCAACAGCTCGGTGGTTCAGAGTCGGAAGTGTGCCGGGAAGGCCGAGGCAAACAGGGCAGACCTGAGTGTTTGGCTCAGAACCAAAATCTGTTTTGCAGGAGCAGAATATCTTCGTTTTCGTTTTAAGCTCCGCATGGACCTCAATGCCGATAACTATTTCATAGCCCTTCATTTTATCACCTCCGAGATAGCGTTGCCCGCTTTAAGGAGAATACTTTCAAAAAAGGCGGGAGCGGTCAGCTGGATTGAGACGGGAAGGCCTTCTTCGTCCTTCCCGAAGGGGAGGGAGAGGGAGGGGAGTCCCGCAAGGCTTTGGGAAACTGAGCAAAAATCCTCGGCATATGCTGTAACCGGGTCAGTTTTTTCTCCTGCCTTGTAAGGTGGCGTGGGAGTTGCGGGGGAGAGAAGAATATCGCATTTTTCAAAAAGATTTTCGTAGTCCTTTTTCAAAAGGGCGCGAACGTTCAGGGCTTTTTCGTAGTAGGATTCGTAGGAATCGGCAGAAAGGACTCTCGTTCCAAGCATGATGCGCCGCTTGACCTCTTTTCCAAATCCTTCGCTTCTGCTTTCTTTATAAAGCTCATCCATTGATGAAGTTTCTTTTTCTGTTCTGTGTCCGAAGCGAACAGAATCGTATCTTGCAAGATTTGAGGAGGCTTCGGCTGAGGAGATGATATAGTATGCCGCTGTTGCATATTCAAGAGAGGGGAGGGTGACGGGAACTATTTCTGCTCCAAGTCCTTTCATCATTTCGCTGCAGAGAAGAACTGCCTTTTTAACGCTGTCGGAAACTCCGATGGAGAAAAATTCTTCGGCAATTCCAACGCGAAGTCCTTTTATATTCCCCATGCATTCCTCGAAAAGAACAGAGAGGCCCTTACAGGTCATATCTCTTTCGTCTTTCTTTGAGATCGCGGAGAGAACCGCATAAAGATCGGAGCAGTTTTTTGTAATGGGTCCTATTCTGTCAAGGGATGAGGCAAAGGCAATAAGACCAAAGCGGGATACGCTGCCGTAGGTGGGGCAAAGGCCCGAAAGGGCGCAAAATGCCGAAGGCTGGCGGATAGAGCCGCCCGTGTCGCTGCCAAGCGCAAAGGGAACAAGCTCTGCTGCCACTGCCGCGGCGCTTCCTCCCGAAGAGCCGCCCGGGGTAAGATGGGGAAAAAGGGGGTTTTTTACCCCTCCGAACGCTGAGGTCTCTGTGGTACATCCCATTGCAAACTCATCCAGATTTGTTTTTCCGAGAAGAACCGCGCCGCACTCAGTAAGATTTTCGATAACTGCAGCGTTGTAAGGAGGGCAGAAAGTGCGTATCATATCCGATGCGGCCGTTGTGGGAAAATCCTTTGTACATATATTGTCCTTGGCGCCGTAAGGGATGCCGCAAAGAGGATGGGCATTTTCCTCCTTCAGCATAAGGTCGGCTTTGTCTGCTGCTCTCAGTGCCGTTTTTCGGTCTATGGAAATAAATGCATTTATCTCGCCGTTTTTCTTTTCAATATTATCAAGAAAAGCCGCGGTAAGCTCTCGGGACGAATATTCTCTTTTGCGCAGAGATTCCGCGTGCTCTCTGAGTGTTCTTTTCGTAATGCTCATATATATTCCTTTATTCGATAACTCTGGGAGTGGCAATATAGCCATCAAAAGTTTCGGGGGCGTTTTTAAGAAGCTCTTCTTTTGTGAAATTGCTTTTTTGGATATCTTCTCGCAGAAGGGCTTTTTCGCATTTTTTGTTTGCAGTAGGGGCTTTTTTTGCCTCTGATGCTTTAGCTACGAAGGAGAGAATACTTTCCATATCAGCTTCAAAGGCGCAAAGCTTTTCTTTTTCAAAGGATAGCTTTGCAAGATCAGCCGTCTTTTTTGTTTCTGTAATTATTTCCAATTTTTTCATTCCTTATGATTTTATATATGAAGATTGTACCACCCGAAAAAAACCTTGTCAAGTGAGCCTTTGAAATCCAAAATGTATACAAAAGAAAACTAATTTATCGAAAAACGATAAAAAATGCTTGACAAACGATAAAAGATGTGTATAATGAGGGCGAAGATACAAATTATCGATAAACCCGAAAGGTGTATTTATATATGAAAAAAGGCGCAACTGTCCTCTCCACCATCGCAGTGATAATCTGCATGGTAGTCCTTGGAATCATCACTACCTTTGCCCCCCTGCTTGCCCACTGGTTCATTTCATTCCGTTTGCTTGGTTTGGTGGTGTATATCGTTATTCTGATAGCATATTATCTGTGTGTTGCCCCCGCGCTCATATCCCTCATTTCTCTTTTGAGGATCCTTTCCAATATAAAGAATAACGAGCCTTTCAAGCGGCAGAATGCCGCTCTCATCTCCCGCGTCTCCTGGTGCTGCGTTGCTGTCGCCGTTGTAACTTTGTGGGCAGGATTTTTCTATATGCCCATGTGGTTTATCAGTGCCGCCATGCTGTTCGTTTTCCTTATTCTGAGAGTTGTCCGCGGATGCTTTATTGCCGCCATGTATCTCGAAGAGGAAAACAGCCTGACCATATGAGAGGTGCGCCGTGGCTATAAGAATAAACCTAGATGTTATGATGGCAAAAAGAAAGATATCCCTGGGTGAGCTTGCCGATGCAGTTGGCATAACTCAGGCCAATCTTTCTATTCTTAAAACGGGCAAGGCAAAAGCTGTCCGTTTCTCAACTCTTGAGGCTATATGTCAGGTGCTGGAGTGTCAGCCCGGAGATATACTTGAATATTATGAAGATTAATATATGGAGGTAAATATGAATAACAGTTTCGATCAGTACGGCAGACCCACAAGCTTTACCCCCGCTCCCGAGGCTCAGCCTCCAAGGGGCGATGTGCCCAAGGCTATCAGAAAGACCTGTGATACGAGAGATATGGTATTTGTCCTTATCTGCCTCGTAGTCAGTATTTTCACAATGGATTTTCTTTTCTGGGCAGGTGCAGGCGCGGGAATATCCGCTTGCGCGGCTCTTATCCTTGCGGTAACTCTCGGCTATCTTTCCAAAAAGGGTATGAAGGTCAGCGCCTACAGCGTTATCCTTTCAGTAGTTTATCTGGCTCTCAGCATAAGCCTTTCCTTTTCCGACGGAGGCCTTGCCAAATTCATGGCATTTGTGATGATGGCGGTAACCTATACGGAGATAATTCTTGAATCGATGTCCCTTCGCCGCTTCGACGGAGGCTCCTTCAGAAGCGTTGCCGATATTTTCTACGGTCTTTTCGCTCTCACATTCGGAAAGATAGGCAAAACCCTTTACGCAGTTTCCCATAAAAAAGACGGCGAGCTCATTATCTCGAGAAAAACAGGCAGTATCTTCATCGGTATAGCCTTGGCTCTCCCCGTGCTTTGCATCATAATTCCCCTTCTCGCATCATCCGATGCGGCATTTGACGGCCTTCTTGATAAGATCACGATAAAAAATGTTTTTGAGATAATCGGAGCAATCATCATCGGCGCATTCTTCTTTATCCTCTGGTTTGGCCAGATACTCAATGCGGGGGATGTAAACAGAGAAAAGGCAGCTGAAAAGGCAGAAAGAAAGGGTATTGAGCCCACTGTTATCGCATCCTTCCTTTCCGTTATCAGCATTGCTTATATGCTCTATATCTTCTCTCAGCTTGCATATTTCTTTGATGCCTTTGCAGGCTTTCTTCCCAAGGGCTTTACTCTTTCCGAGTATGCCCGCCGCGGATTTTTCGAGATGGGCGCGATTTGTGCAATAAACCTGCTTCTTGTTTTTCTTGCAATGATAATAACGAGAAAGAAGAATGCAAGAGTTTCAATTGCTGTCAGATTTCCCGCAGCCTTCCTCTGCGTTTTCTCAATGCTCCTTGTGGCAACCAGCCTTTCCAAGATGATACTTTATATAAACAGCTACGGAATGACCCACCTGAGAATATATACTTCCGTGTTTATGGTATTCCTTGCTGTAGTGTTTGGGGCAGTTATCCTCAGACTCTTTATAAAGAAAATGCCTTATATGAAGGTTGCTATCGTTGCGGCATCTCTTCTCGTAGCTCTCATGTGCTTTGTTGATATAGAAGGAGTTATTGCAAAGTATAACGTTGAGGCATACCTTGATGACCGACTCGACAGCATCGATACAGAGGAGCTGGCAAGCCTTTCCTCAGATGCGGCGGTACCCTACGTATATATGCTGGTTGGCGGTGAAAACAAGACTGCTTCAAACGAGGCAATGGATATCCTTTCCGAGTATGCCCGCAATATGTTTGAAATTGAGCATGATAAGAAAACGAATACTTATTCAATAAAGGAAGAAAACTACGACTTCCGCAGATATAATATTCACGAGTATAATGCGAGAAAGCTCCTTATAGAGAAATTTGATGAATATTATGTTCCCGAGTATACTCCTGATTTTTATCCTGAATGGTAATACAAACAAAAAAGCTGTCGCACCTGCGACAGCTTTTTTGTTTTGGAAAAGTAAATTTGGGTTTATCGGTGCGCTTATGTGTACACCGTAGGGGTCGACGTCTGTAAGAATGTTCCATTCATACGATCGACCCGCGAACCGAAACGATATTTACAGCAAAATGTTGCGTCTGTAAACGGGTCGCCGAGGACGTCGACCCCTACAACATCGTGTAATGCAATCGTTCGTCTGTGAATCAAATTTCGTTTTGGTTCGTGTGCAGATATGTGGGATGTCGAGGGCGCCATCCCCTACCCATTAAACTTACCGATAAACCCGAATTTATCGTATGCAAAAAGGACTGCCGCATTTGCGACAGCCCTTGTTTTGACATAAATTATGCCTTTTTCTTTGTTATAGCCTTGATTGCAAAGAGAACTGCAACTGTAACTACTGCCATAACGGGGAGAACTATGTACCACTTTGTAACAAAGCCTGCGAAGATGTAGCCAACAAAGGAGATGGCCGCAACTGTGAGCGCATAGGGAAGCTGAGTTGAAACGTGGTTGATGTGGTCGCAGCGAGCACCTGCGCTTGACATGATAGTTGTGTCGGAGATGGGGGAGCAGTGGTCGCCGCAAACAGCGCCTGCAAGGCATGCAGACATGCAAACGATGCCGAGAGGATCGCCGATGGGGAAGATTGCAAGAACGATGGGGATAAGGATACCGAATGTTCCCCAGGATGTTCCTGTGGAGAATGCGATGAAGCAAGCCGCAACGAAGATGATAGCGGGGAGGAAGTTGTTAAGTCCCTCAACGCCTGCAAGAGCAGCGCTTACGAAAGCATCGGAATCGAGAAGACCTGTCATGTTCTTAAGGCTTGTTGCCATTGTGAGAATGAGGATGGCAGGAACCATTGCAATAAAGCCCTTGGGGATACATTCCATAGCTTCCTTGAAGGAAACGAGGCGTCTTGCAATGAAATAAACAACGATGAAAAGAAGAGCAACGAGGCCGCCCCAGGGAAGACCGACAGTTGCGTCAGTATTGGAGAAAGCATCGATAAATCCGAGGGATGCATCATAGTTTGCAGAAGCGAATACCCACTCCTCGCCCATGCATCTGCCCACGTAGAAGAGGGAGAATACGCAAACAACGATAAGAGCTATGATGGGAAGAACAAGGTCGATAACCTTTGCCTTTGTTGTAGCAGGTGTGTCATCTTCGCCTGTCTCTGTGCCGCTTGTAAAGAGGTCGCCCTTTGCGGCATTCATTTCGTGAAGCTTCATGGGGCCGTAGTCAAACTTCATGAGAGTGATTGCGATGATGAAAACGAAGGTGAGAAGGGAGTAGAGGTTGTAGGGGATAGCCTGGCAGAAGAGCTTGATGCCCTGGCCCTCGGGAGCATATCCGGAAACCGCTGCAGCCCAGGATGAGATGGGAGCGATCATACAGATAGGTGCAGCTGTTGCATCGATGAGGTATGAAAGCTTTGCGCGGGAGATCTTGTTCTTGTCTGTCACGGGGCGCATAACGGCACCTACTGTGAGACAGTTGAAGTAGTCGTCGATAAAGATAAGAACGCCGAAGAGGAATGTTGCGATAGCGGCGCCGATCTTAGACTTAACGTGCTTGGAAGCCCAGTCGCCGAAGGCCTTGGAGCCACCTGCCTTGTTGAGAAGGGCAACGATGATGCCGAGAAGAACGAGGAATGCAAAAATTCCTGCCTGACCGGAAACTGCGCTTGTGATACCGTCGGAAACAACGGAATCGATTGTGTGGATAACGTTAAACTTTGTTGAGAGCAGACCGCCTACCACGATACCTACGAGCAGAGAGGAATAAACCTCCTTGGTAATAAGGGCGAGAGCAATAGCAACAACAGGGGGGAAGAGGGACCAGAGTGTTCCCACAGGGCTTGTGATATCGCCTGTAAAAGCGCAAAGCACGCCGAAAGCGATAACAAAAGCTACGATAAGCAGATTGGAAATCAGCTTTTTGGTTTTCATAATAACCTCCATTAAAATTTCATATAAGAAAAGACCGCGATATGCATCACGGTCTTTAAATACAAAAGTATAAAAGATCATGACAGCGCTCCACTTTCGTGACAGGATAATACATATTTTGCACTACCCCAAGCATTCTTTCGAATACTTTCGGCGTCATCCCCTTTCGCCAATTTTGCCTTGGCTACTCTTGTCAGACGCACCTCTATCAAGGTCGTTTCTATTCAATACGAGAGCTATAATAGCACAGCGTATGAGCGTTGTCAATGATTTTATAACAAATATATAATTTTATCAGTATTTTTCGATAAATCTGAGTACAGCCTTCACAGAATTATCTGCTGCCATAGCCGCAAACGTAGGATAATCGAGGGTTGCTTCGCCGTCGCCGCCGTCGGAGATCGCGCGGATGATGCCGAAGGGAATGTTGTTAACAAAGCAAACGTGGCCGATGGCGCCGCCCTCCATCTCGCAGGCAGATGCATTGAAGGTTTCTTTTATAAATTCTCTTTTTTCTTCTGTGGAAACGAACTGATCGCCCGTTGCAACGGTACCGCAAACGCAGTTGATTCCCTCTGCTGCGACGCACTGAGCGAGAGTTTCTGCAATAGTCTTATCGCAGGGGATATTAACGATATTGATACCTGAAAGAAGGCCAACGGGGTCGCCGAGGGGGGATGTATCCATATCATGCTGGACTACGTCGTTTGCGACTACGATATCAAGAACCCTGAGGCCCTCTGCAAGTCCGCCTGCAACGCCTGTGTTGATGATGCAGTCGGGGGCGAATTTAAGGATCATTGTCTGAGCGCAGAGAGCGGCAAAAACCTTGCCGACGCCGCACTTTGCTGCGATGATCTTTTTGTCGCCGATCATACCCGAGACGTAGTCAACACCGCTGACTGTTACAGTTTCGGGATTTTCGATTTTTTCCTTAATTCCGTCGATCTCGATCTGCATTGCGGCAATAATGCCGATTGTTTTGATATTATTCTGCATCGTATTTAAAATCTGCCTTTCCGAGTTTTTCTCTTTCTATGAGGGCGTTGAGGTAGCGGCTGCACTCTGTCTTTGCTGATTCAAGGGAGAGGTCTTTATAATTTCCGCATTCCTTGCGGGTATCGCCGAACATTTTGCCGTCGTGGTCAACTGTCTTTTTGAGAATATCCTTAACGAGCTCGTATGCCTCCTCGTTTGTTGTATCTCTCATAAGAAGGTAAAAGCCGGTTCTGCAGCCCATGGGTCCGAAGTAGATGACCTTGTCGGAAAGGGCGGAATTGCGGGCAAAGGTTGCAAGCATATGCTCAACGGAGTGCATGGTGAGGCTGTCCATAAAGTCGTCGCAGTTAGGCTTTCTTGTTCTGAGATCATATGTTACGATATCGCCGTCGATACGGGATACGTACATACCGGGTACGATAAAATCGTGGTCCACGTTAAAGCTTGTGATTCTGTTTATATTTTCCATAGCATTTATTCTTTCTTCTTTATTCTTTATTCTCTATTCTTTTAAAAGTGGTTAGGGTCTGTTAAAGAATAAAGAATAAATAATATGTAATAAATAATAAATATAAATTTATCGGGAGGGCACTGCCCTCCCGATTGTAATTGTATTAGTTAAACTTAACGTCGCGGAGGATTCTCTTTTCAGCTGCAGGGCACCAGAGGCCGTTGTTAGCCTCGCAGATGTCTGCGAGATCAGCGAAGAGTTCAGCGTTCTCGCCGCCCTCTGCTGCTACCTTGCGGAAGTCAGCAATAGCAGTAAGGGGAAGGTCGATGTGAGTGTAGATAAGCTTCTTGCCGCCGGGGATCTTGGGGAGGTTGAGAGTTGTCTCAGCATCTGCGTTAAGACCGCCGATGTGTGTGATCATGCCGGAGGGAGAGATCTTGCCCTCTTCCATGAGCTTGAGGGACTCCTTCATATCCTCTGTGTTACCGCCACTTGTTCCAACGATATGAGTAGAAGCGTAGTGAACGTTATAGAAGTTGAACATTGCTGAGAACTCGGGGTTTGTGGGGCCTGCAAAGAAGTTGAGGCATCCGTCACGGCCGAGAAGTGCATCACCCTGCTCAACAACGGGCTTAACAGGTGCGAATACGAATACGTCATCGTAGCCGTCCTGACCTGTGAGGCTCTTGAGGTGCTCAGTTGTATTGCCCTCAAGTGCTGTGTTTACGTACTTAAGCTCAACGCCGTGAGCCTTAGCATCCTCAACTGTGATGAGGGTAGCAGCTCTTTCAAGACGAGCCGCGTCAACGTCTGTTACAACGAGGAGACGGGGAGCGCGTCCGCCGTGGATAGCGTAGTCGATAGCGCCGAGACCCATGGGGCCTGCACCTGCGAGGATAGCCATGCAGCCGCCCTCGATTGTGCCCATGATGTGGTCATAGCAACCGGGCTTTGTGTGATAGTTTGCGTGAAAGCCGCCAACGATACAGCTCATAGCCTCAGAAAGGCTTCCGAGGTAGAATGCTTCACCATGGTAGGGAAGGAGACAACCAAGCTCCATAACCTCGTTGGGGATGATTACGTATGTAGCGCCGCCACCGATATCGTGATAGGAATATCCGGGAGCTGCAAGGCTGCCCTTGTAGTTGATAGCGGGCTGGATGGAGAACTTGTCTCCAGCCTTGAACTGATCCTGCCACTTAGCGCCAACCTCAACGATCTCGCCACAGAACTCGTGACCGAGGATGATGGGGTTTTCAGCTACGTCGTCGGGAACTCTCTTGTGGCCTGCACCCTGAAGTGCTGCCTTGTGGGAGGACATACAAATACTGTCGGAAATAACGCGAGCGAGAATCTCGCCTTCCTTGATTGCGGGAAGCTCGAACTCCTCAGTTCTGAGATCGTTAACGCCGTAAAGTCTGACTGCTCTTGTTTTCATACTGCCAAATACTCCTTACTTGTTTTTATTGAAAAGGTTTCTCAATCTTTCTTTGTTGTTTCGCCGGGTTTTTTCCCATTCCTCGGCGTGACGGACCCCGCTGTCTGTGATAATCACTGCCTGTCCTTCCGAAAATCCGTCGGGAAGGGGGATGGTGAGGGGGGATGATCCGTCATCGGGGATAATAGTTGCGATGCCATCTTCGATTCGGTCGATGACTGCAGTTTTCTTTTCCATTCAGTTAAAATCTGGGCTTTTCGATAAAGCCGATCTTGCGGCGCACCTTGGACATTGTTCTGAGGGAGTCGTGATGAGCTTCCATGGCGCCCTTGAGCATCATATCCTCAAGGTACTTCTTGTCCTGCATCAGGCGCTTGAACTCTGCCTGAACGGGGGCAAGGGAGTCTGCACATGCTTCGCCTACAGCAAGCTTGAACTCGCCGTATCCTCGGCCGTCAAACTCGCGCTCTATTTCCTCAAAGGTCTTTCCTGTGAAAGCACCGTAAATGGACATAAGATTGATGATGCCGTCCTTACCCTCGCGGGCGCAGATCTCGGTTTCGGAGTCTGTAACGGCTCTCTTGAATTTCTTGATGATAACGTCGCGCTCGTCGAGAATACGAACAGTTGCGTTTTCGTTTTCATCAGACTTGGACATTTTCTTTGTAGGCTCCGCAAGGCTCATGATACGAGCGGCGGGAGTCTTGTTGATGAAGGGCTCGGGCACGATGAATGTATCGCCGTAGATCTGGTTGAATCTCTCGGCGATGTCACGTGCAAGCTCGAGATGCTGCTTCTGGTCGTGACCTACGGGAACCATCTCTGTCTGATAGAGAAGAATGTCTGCCGCCATAAGAGCGGGATATGTGAAGAGGCCTGCGTTGATGTTGTCCTCATTCTTGCGGCTCTTGTCTTTAAACTGAGTCATTCTGGAAAGCTCGCCGAACATAGCGTAGCAGTCGAGGATCCAGCCGAGCTCAGCATGGCCGGAAACGTGGCTCTGCACGAAAAGAACGTTCTTTTCAGGGTCGAGACCTGCGGCAATGTAGAGTGCGAGAGTCTCATATGTTCTGCGGCGAAGCTCCGCAGGATTCTGGCGAACTGTGATGGCGTGCTCGTCAACTACGCAGTAGTAGCAACGGTATTCCTCGGAGAACTCCTTAAAGTTCTTGAGGGCGCCCAGATAGTTGCCTATGGTAAGCTGTCCGGAGGGCTGAATTCCGGAGAAAACTACTTTTTTATCTTTATACATCGTAAACCTCACAAGGGGGGACTAATTCTCATATTATTATATTATATTTCCCCCCTCCAGTCAAGGACTTTTGGAAAGCAAAACAAACAAAAAACAGCCCGCCAAGGCAAGACTGTTGGGAATGATGGATAAGATGAGACTGCGATAGTGTAAATTTGGGTTTATCTGGGAGTTTGCAAAATAGGCTCCTTCCGATGGAAGGACCCGCTTGCGGGGGGATCCATCTGGGGAGCTGTCACCGAAGGTGACTGAGGGAGAATTGCGTAACATAAAGCAATTGCAAACTTCACGTTACGCGGGCTCCTTCCGTCATTTGCTCCGCAAATGCCACCTCCCTCCCGGAGGGAGGCTTTGGCTCGAATTTTCTCTTCCACTTATCAAATTTTAGTTTGCAACATACCGATAAACCCGAATTTACCCTCATTCTTTTTAAAAAGGTACTGCATAGTATTTGAATCAAAAAGCTCCCTCGGATGAGGGAGCTTTAATCTGTATAGATCAGTCGTTTCCGTCGGGAAGGGACTTGATGTGCTTTTTGTATATATTGATAAACATCACGATACACATGATAACGGAAGCACATTCTGCAATGGGGAAGGAGAGCCATATCTGCCAGAGCTCGCCGAAGCGTGCAAAGAGGTATGCTACGGGGATAAGCACGATAAGCTGACGGACAAAGGAAACTATCATACTGAAAAGACCGTTTCCGAAAGCCTGGAAGGATGCTGATGTAACGATACAGAATCCTGCGAAAACAAAGTTAAGGCTGATGATGCGGAGGGCATCACGGCCGATATCCATCATTTCGTTTTCAGCGCCGAAGAGGTTCAGAAGTGCATCGGGGAAGATCTGGAAAATGCAGATGCCGACTGCCATAATGCAAACTGCGGTGATGACGGAAAGCTTTATTGCCTTTAAGATTCTCTTTCTGTTCTTTGCGCCGTAGTTGAAGGCAACTATGGGAACCATTCCGTTATTGATACCAACAACAGGCATAATAAGGAATGACTGAAGCTTGAAGTAGATACCGAATACGGTAGTTGCGATCTCGCCCACTTTTTCGACGCCGAAAAGAATACGGTTCATACAATAGGTCATAACGCTTCCGATAGCCATCATGATAACAGAGGGAAGACCTACTATGAGTATTTTCACAATAAGGCGGCTGTGGGGCTTGAAATCGGAGGGCTTGATGCGGATTTCACGGTTAAATGCGAGATGGAATATGATGGCCATAACAGCGGAGCACATCTGACCGATAACAGTTGCAACAGCAGCACCCTTGATGCCCATGGCAGGAATGCCCATAAGGCCGAAAATAAGGATGGGGTCAAGGATGATATTAACGATGGCGCCTACAGCCTGAACAATCATGGAGTGGACCATCTTACCTGTGCTTTGCAGAAGCTTTTCAAAGGTTATCTGAATAAAGATGCCGAAAGAGAAAACGCAGCAGATGGAAAGGTATTCTACACCGTATTCGATGATCTGCTTGTTGTCTGTCTGGCTTTCCATGAAAGCGCGAACTCCGAAAAGACCGATGAGAATGAAGATAACGCAGCTGAGCATTTCAAGCATAATACCCTGAGCTGCAGCTCTTGCGGCGCGCTTGGGATTTCCCTCGCCGAGACTCTTTGAGATAAGAGTCGTTATGCCGACGCCGATGCCTGTACCAAAGGCTATCATAAGATTCTGGATGGGGAACGCTGTGGAAACTGCGGTAAGCTCATACTGGAGCTCACTGATACGGGCAACGAAGATACTGTCAACAACGTTGTAAAGGGCCTGGACCAGCATGGAGAGCATCATGGGAACGGACATTGTCAGAAGCAGGCGTCCGATAGGCTGGGTACCCATTTTATTCTGTTTCAAAGCAGTAGAACTCAACTTGTTTTCTCCTTAACGTAAATTTTTGCATACTACGTATATTCTACTACTTTCGACCTGTCTTGTCAACGAGAGAAAATAATAAGTTTCAATTTTCTTTATTTATACGTATTTCTCCACAAGAAACTGACAGGATTTCTCGTGAAAATAAAATCTCTCGGTAACGGATTTCAAAAGCGACTGCCTTGTATCTATCTCTTGCTCTTAATTTGCTTGCAAAATCCCATAAAAAATGTTATCATCATAATATATAGATTTACGGAGCAGATATGAAATACGATAATCTTTCAAAAGAGCTTATAGAGCGAATGGAATACGATAAAATGACAGGCAGAGTGCCGAAGGTTGCCTTTGATGAGAGAAAGGCTCTTCGCCGCAATCCCGATAAGGACAAGCCCAATGCCTTTCGCGGAGCCTTTGTCCGCGACGTGGATAAAATACTCCATTCCGCATATTACAGCCGTTTTGCGGATAAAACTCAGGTTTTTTCTTTTTATAAAAATGACGATATTTCCCGCCGCGCTCTCCACGTGCAGCTTGTTTCCCGAATTGCCCGCACTATCGGGAGCGCTCTTTGCCTGAATCTTGACCTTATCGAGGCTATCGCCCTCGGTCACGATATGGGCCATACCCCTTTTGGTCACGCGGGAGAAAAATACCTTGATGAGATATATTTTGAAAAGTGCGGACGTCACTTTTCTCATAATATCCATTCCGCAAGAGTTCTTGACGGTATTTACCCCTATAATCTGACTTTGCAGACTCTCAACGGCATCATTTCTCATAACGGAGAGATGGAGTGTGAGATATACCGTCCCCGTCCTCTCTCATCCTTTGAGGAGTTTGACCGTCAGATCGAGGGATGCTATCTCAATATAGAAAACAATAAAGACCTTATGCCCTCCACCCTTGAGGGGTGCGTTGTGCGAATCTGCGATATTATTGCATATCTGGGTAAGGACAGGCAGGATGCAAAAAAGGCAGGACTTATCGAGCGCGAAGAGGATGTTTTCGACCTTGGAGTCATCGGCCGTGTCAATGCGGAGATAATCAATAATCTCAGCGTAAATATTATCCAGAACAGCTATGGCAAGCCTTATATCAAAATGAGCCCCGATTATTTTGAGGCCTTGAAGGGGGCAAAAAAGACCAATTACGAAAAGATATACCTGACTCCTGCCGTGGCAGATCCTCAGGCAAAGGTGATAAAGCCAATGTTTATCCGCCTGTACGACAGGCTTGAAAAGGACCTGAAAGAAGGAAACACTTCGTCGCCTGTTTTCAGGCACCATATAGAACCTATCAGCCAGTCGTTCTATAAAAGAGTGCGCCCCTATATAGAGGAGGATATTCATACCATAATCACTGACTATATGGCTTCTATGACCGATGATTATTTCGTTGATCTTCATGAGTATCTTTTCCCCTCCGAGAAAACTATCGATTATATCGGATATTTCGAATAAAAAAATGCTCTTGCAATCGCAAGAGCATTTTTTATAGGTTGTTGTTTTATATCAGCCATTTTTTGACTATGGGTATGAATGAGAGGATAAAGTAAACAAGAGTGCTGACAGCAAAGCAGATGATGACTGTAATGGGTATTGCTACGATAACAGGCAAGGGAAGCTTTCCTACAGTCAGCCCAAGGTCTCCCATTTCATAAAGTACCAGCATATGTACCAGGTATATGCAGAAGGAAGCCTTTGATACGTATTTAACAACGTTAGCTACGGGGCCTCTGATAAAGTCCTTGGCGCAGTTGCAGATACCGAATATGCCTGCTGCGAGGAAAAATGAGCCTATGGTCATACCGTCCACAAACAGTGTGTAGAGGGCGCCGTTTCTGATAGAAAAATAAACTGTTCCGCCAAAAATAATACCGAAGCCGAGCACTGCTGAGATTATTGCTATGGGAAGTTTCAAAGGGTATTTTTTCAGGTAATGTCCGAAAATAAAGTATCCAATGGAATTATAGGCAAGATTAAGCTTCCACTGAAGGGGGATTCCTGTCAGAAGATTGAATGGCCAAAAGCTGATTACGGTGGGCATAAGAACTCCGAGAACGAACCATATTACAAGGGCATACTGAAGCTGTTTTTTGTCGGCATTTCTGCAGAATACGGCGAGAACCGGCAAAAGCACGTATATGAGCAGCATTATGTGGATGTAATACAGGTGAAACTCCTGGTTGAAAAACAAAACGTTTTTGAAGTCGCTGAAAAAATTCCCGAGAGTAAGGTTGCCTTTTTCCAAAAGGTTGTAGGCTTTATAAACTGTTCCCCAGAAAATCATTGCTATAAAAAGTCTGAGAATATTCTTTGTAAAAAGCTTTTTCAGGGATATTTCTTTGCCTTTGTTAAGGAACAGAGCGCCGCTGCACATGAGAAACAGCGGAACACTTGCTCTGGTCAAGCAACCGTAAAACGTGCCGCATATCCACCCGAGGGATCCGATGGGAGTAGCGTTAACTGCCGTGCTTGCGTGAATAGTCAGAACACCAAGGATAGCAATGGTCTTTATAAGGTCAATGACCAGATCGCGCGTGCTTTGGCGAGGAGTTGAGAGATTATTTGACATATATGCTCTCCTGATATGATTTTTATTGATTATATCATAGCATATGTCCGAATTCAACGGCAAACAGAAGAAAAAACGACAATTGATTAAAAAGATACGCTGTTATTAAAAAGTTTCTGAAAATTGTTGAAAAGCCTTGCTGTATGGGGTATAATAAGACATTAACTAAAAAATAAGGAGAAGGAAAATTGATTAAGGATATAATCGAACTTCTTAAAGAATATGACCCCGAGGTCGGTGCAGGCATCGAGGCAGAGTATAAAAGACAAAAAAGAGGTCTTGAGCTTATCGCAAGCGAGAACCTGGTTTCCGAGCCCGTTATGCTCAGCATGGGTACACATCTTACAAACAAGTATGCCGAGGGCTATCCCGCACACCGCTACTACGGCGGCTGCGAGTGTGTAGACGTTGTTGAGAATATCGCCATCGAGCGTGCATGCAAGCTTTTCGGTGCAGACCATGCAAACGTGCAGCCCCATTCAGGCGCTCAGGCAAATATTGCCGTATACCATGCACTGGTTGAGCACGGCGAGACAATTATGGGCATGAACCTTGCTCACGGCGGCCACCTCACTCACGGAAGCCCCGTAAACTTTTCAGGTATCAACTATAATTTCGTTCCTTACGGAGTAAATGACGAAGGCTTCATCGATTACGATGAGATGGAGAGAATCGCAAATGAGTGTAAGCCGAAGCTCATTGTAGCAGGTGCATCTGCATACCCCAGAGCAATCGATTTCAAGAGAATCTCCGAGATAGCAAAGTCTGTTGGAGCTCTCTTTATGGTAGATATGGCGCACATCGCAGGTCTTGTTGCGGCAGGCGTTCACGAAAGCCCCGTTCCCTATGCAGACGTAGTAACAACCACAACTCATAAGACTCTCCGCGGTCCCCGCGGCGGCCTTATCCTCTGCAAGGAGGAACATGCAAAGGCTATCAACAAGGCGATCTTCCCCGGAATGCAGGGCGGTCCTCTTGAGCATATCATTGCATCAAAGGCTATCTGCTTCGGCGAGGCTCTGAAGCCCTCCTTCAAGGAATATCAGCAGAAGATCGTTGAAAATGCAAAGGCTCTCGCAGAGGGTCTTCTTGCAGGCGGCTTCAACCTGGTATCTGGCGGAACAGATAACCACCTTATGCTTGTGGATCTTCGTCCT